>CASFNK010000010.1 GCA_949295995.1 uncultured Pseudomonadota bacterium | reverse complement strand
TATCTTGATGTTTGAATTGTTTGTTAGTATCATATCCACAGGCATTAGCAGTCCTCCAAAATAGGTTTGTGGTGAACTGATTATAATACTTTTTATAATCTTGAGTACTGCTTTTGCCCCCATCTTTGACGTAGAACCCGTCCGTGCTCAGACACCGCGATGCTGTCTTTATCTTTGCTCAATCATTGAGGCTTGTGAAATTAATATATGTAGCACGCTTGACCGCACAAACGTAGCACGTTTGATCGCAAAAATTGATGACGTGGCTGTTTGTGCCCTGAAAACGCGTTGCTCTCTCCTTTATCTGTCGTAAATGTTGCAAATACTTCGTCATGGTTTTTTTCTTTTATTCTTTATTCGTTTATGGTATTCTGTATTTAAGTTTTGAAAACTGCACGGAGAGTTTTTATGGCTGAAATTATTGAAGAAGAAATCGTTAATTTGGGTGGTGATTTTAATGCTCAACGGTTGATGTTTATTCAGCATTTTTCAGATGGAAGTAGAATTGAACTGACCGAAAGAGGGGATAAACTTTTTTCTAAAAAAGTTATTCATGCTGATGGAAGTTATGAACTCTATAATGCTAAACAAATTAAAATTGAAGAATTGACAGTTGATGGAACAAGAAAAAAATTTAACGGCGTTTCCGGTATTTTGCAAGAAGAGCAATATAAAGACGGAAGTGTTACCTGCTTTTATGAAAACGGCAATATTTCATCACGAAGGTGGAATAATAATTCTTGTTATGTCAGCTATTTTGAAAATGGACAATTAGCGCGCAAAAAAGAAGATGAATACGAAATTTCTTTGAACTCTAAAGGTGTGGTTAATTATGAGTTTAAAGATGGAAAATTAACAATTAATCCCGATTATTTTTCGTTGTATCGTTTAGGGTAAAAACTAATCAAAATAAAACGCATTGGCAAGAAAAAGGAACTCTTTCACCAAAGAAAAAGACTTTGTTGTGTTTGGGCGGAGATCAATCCAAAGATGCTAGGGCTGCCAATGGGAATATTAATCCTTTTGCCGCTGTATTGGGATTGACGCCTGAGCAAATAGGTGAAATGCAGTTGTGTTCTTGTTATCGGCCTTCTGATTTGGGGATGACACATTTATTGCGACAATCAGGACAATATGCACAACAATTCAATAATGATTACAAGCGTGAGATTTTACAAAAATTTATGCCTTTTATGGCACAAGTAAAAGACGGAAAGTTGGAAAAATATAGTCCAGAAGAGCTTTATGAAAATTTCAGAAACATTATTATTCAAGCTCATTGTTATGGAGCTAATGATTTGCCAATACTTTCTCAAGTGTTTAAGGAAGCCATGACCTCGCTTGGCTATTCTCAAAAAGAACAAAAAAATGCCTTACGATAGGTTATCTGTATTACTAATAATTCGCAACGAGAATTTAGAGATAATTTAGATTTTACCATGATTCATCGCTATTCGGTGAAAGACGGACAATTTGAACCTGAATATGAGACAAGATTTTCGGATGGTTATCCTGAATTTTTGAAGAACATTACCGAATATACTGCGCAAAAAGGCGAAAAATCTGCTTTCGTTCCCATGAAAAATAATGAAGTATTGATGGTGTTTGATAAGGTTTTGATTGACGGGAGTGAGCATAATGACGCCTTTTGGACGACAAACGAAAAGAATCTAACAGAGGTTGGTAAACAACAAGCCTTGCTTATGGAAAATATTGGCGCATTTTGGTATCAAAATCATGAAGATATGCCTGATGCTGTCAATTTATTACAAAAATGTTCAAAGCAAAACGGTCTGGAAGATTTTGTGTATCAGTCTCTTCAACAAGGAAAAAAACTTAAAAAAAGTCAGCGAAATGTACTTGAAAATCCGCTCATTTTGAAGAGTGCTAAAAATAAGTTTAACAGTCCGAATAGCGAGCCTGAGAAAACCGGTATTTATAAATTGCTTTCACAAAATGTGAGGTAATTACTTTGTTTGGGGTAATTTTTAGTCGGGTATATTTTGTATATAGCCTTTAGATCCATCTGCATCCCAGCTAATTTCTCTTTTAATAATTGTGGCAGGGTTACCTGCTGCTATGCAATGTCCACTTTCTCCTTTGAAACTTTTTGATGAGACAACACTAGAAAAACCGACAATACTATCATCAGGGATAATTGAGTTCTTTAAAATGACCGCTCTTGCTCCAACCCATACATGATTGCCAATTTTCATTGTCTTTACTTTATTGATAATTTTGCTTTTATCTAAATTATAAATGGGATGTGCGTCTGTATGAAATAAATCTATACCATAGGAAAACATACATTTTTCCCCAATTTCTATGGTTGCATTGGAATTATAAGTGGAAATTGTGCAGATTTCAAATGATGTATCTTTTCCAATAGAAATGTTCGTGTTCTCAATTAATGAGAAATTGGGGTGATTTTGCCCGACTATAATGGTTAATACTCCAGATATTAAAATATTTTCTTCTATTGTAATGTGGCAATTATTTCCTGCCAAGCTAATGTTGAGTTTTCCTTTTGTGTCTTTATGTAATTTTTTTATAATGATTGTATTGTTTTTACCTTGTACTGATAAAGTAATATGTGTTTCATCTCCTTTGGCGATTTCTATATGATTGTCAGGAGCTATGTTTGTAAGGTTAGTGGAAAGGTGTTTTTGTTTGAATTTTTTGCGCTTTTTTTTTGAAAAAATAAATAAACATATTAAATTAATCAAAAATTTTTTCATTATATTAACCTTGCTTTTGTAATATTATGAGCTTTTTTAGCGTATGGTATTTTTCTCGTCTAAACAATATGTTATTTTTTATTTTCCACAATAAATAGCAGCAGTTGTTAAAGTTTGAAGTTGGTTGTATAAAATTATAGCCCTGAAAAATTTTTTTCAGGGCTATTCAGTTTAATTCGTTTAATAAAGTAAATGATTATTTGCAGCTTTTTACCGCTTCATAGATTTTTTTGAAAGCGTCGGCAACACCTTCGGCAGTGTAGGTGCGGCCTTCAATCATGGTGCGGCAAAGTTCAAAAGCAATTTCTTTATCGGAATTACCACAACCACAACCGCAATCACATTCGCAACCGCAAGGGCAGAGGTTGTCCTCATGACAGCCGCAATCACAATTTTCTTCACAATGGCAATGGTGATTGTGTTCTTCTTCGTGGCAACAGCAACAATTTTCGTGTTTTGACATAATTTTCTCCTCTTAATTAATCTAACGATGCAAGATATTTTTCAGCTTCAAGGCAGGCTTGACATCCCGCGCCAGCGGCAATAATGGCTTGTCTGAAGTGTCCAGATTGAACGTCTCCGGCAGCAAAAACGCCGGCAATATTGGTTTGACAGCTATTGGCATGAGTGATGATATAGCCTTCATCATCAAGTTTTAGTGAATCTTTGAAAATTGCGGTATTGGGTTTGTGTCCAATGGCTATAAACAATCCTTCAACGGCGATATCTTTGGTTTCGCCGGATTTCGTGTTTTTGAGTCTTACACCCGTTACGCCTAATGGGGTATCTTGTCCCAAAACCTCGTCAACCACACTATCCCATTCAACTTTAATTTTGGGATTTTTAAAAAGTCTTTCCTGCAATACCTTATCGGCGCGTAATTCATCACGGCGGTGGATGAGCGTGACGCTTTTAGCAAAATTGGTCAGATAGATGGCTTCATCAACCGCCGTATTACCTCCGCCGACAACGGCAACATCACGGTTGCGATAGAAAAATCCGTCGCAAGTGGCACAGCCTGACACGCCGAATCCTCTGAATTTTTCTTCCGAAGGAAGTCCTAACCAGCGCGCTGATGCACCCGTGGCGATGATTACGGTGTCAGCCGTGAAGGTGTTTCCATTTTCGGATTTGCAAATAAACGGGTGAATTTGAAAATTGACTTCCGTGATTTGGTCTTCAATCACTTGAACCCCTAAGTTTAGGGCTTGTTGGCGCATATCTTCCATTAATTGCGGACCAGATATGGGATTGGGAAAACCGGGGAAGTTTTCAATTTCGGTGGTGATGGTTAATTGTCCGCCAAGCTGTGAGCCGGAGACAATTATCGGATCTAAGCCTGAACGTACGGCATAAATGCCTGCGGTGTAACCTGCTGGACCTGAACCGATAATCAACATTTTTGTTTTGTAGTCTGACATGTTTTTATCCTAGTTTGTTATGTTTCTCATAAAATAGGATTTATGAGCGTTTTTGGCAAGAGGAGATGTTTAGTTTTTGCAAAACAAAAGCCGACTCTTAATTTTAAGCCGGCTTTGAGTGTCTCGAATCGCAAGATTATTGATAAATAACTTCAACAATTTCAAAGGATTTGCGTCCTCCTGGGGCGGCAAATTCAGCCGTATCTCCGGCTTCTTTGCCAATCAAGGCTTTTGCCAGAGGTGAAGACAAAGAAATACGGTTCTTTTCAATATCGGCTTCATAATCACCGACAATTTGATATTGCTTTTCTTCATCGGTGTCCTCGTCAACCACAATAACCGTCGCGCCAAAACGAATCACATCGCTTTTGGTTTGTGCCGGATCAATCACTTGGGCACGGCTGATGACAGCCTCCAACTCCTGAATGCGCCCTTCAATAAAACTTTGTTTTTCTTTGGCGGCGGAATATTCGGCATTTTCAGACAAGTCGCCATGAGAACGGGCTTCGGCAATGGCCGCAATAATGTTCGGGCGTTCAACCCCTTTGAGGTTCTTTAATTCTGCTTCCAAGGCAATGTAACCATTCTTGGTTAATGGGAATTTATCCATGTTAACCCTCCAAAATTTTTTGATTAAGTTAGAAAAATGAGACTGCGAAAGGAGAATTCCGTTCACAGCCTTTGTGTATTTGTATATAGCTTATATATACCACATTTTTTGCAGACTGCAAGTGATTTTATTTTTTTGTATTTCTTGGGGATTAAGTGATATGTATTTTTTTATTGCTCTATACATTTATAATTTTTTTTGGTAGCTTAAACAAGTCTTCAATTTGTAAAGAGGAGAATAAAAGTGAAAAAACTTTATTTAGCTTCATTGGTATTAGGTTCCATGATGTTGGCCGGAAATGCCGGTGCCGTTGATTCTACCGGTTGCGGTTTGGGCTCAATGGCTTGGCGCGGGCAAAAAGGTATGGGACCGCAAATCTTAGCTGTTACCACCAATGGCTCTTTTAGTAACCAAACCTTTGGTATTACTTTTGGTACTTCCGGATGTGATCCGAACGGTCGTATCTCAGGCGGAACCCAAAAAATGGTTTTGGCCTTTATTGAAAACAATATGGAGCAATATGCTCTGGATGCCGCTCGCGGTGAAGGTGAAACTATCACCACTTTGGCGGGTATTATGAATATGGATAGTGAAAAGTTGGGACAAATTTCAAAGCAAAATTTTGCCGCTATTTTCCCATCTGAAAATGCTGAAGCCGTTGATGTAACTTTGGCTTTGTTTGAAGCCGTTAAGCAACAAGCTTAAGTGAGACTTATTTTTCAGTGCCGTTTGAAGTTTTCATGCGGCACTGTTTTTCTGATGCCAAATGAAAATATTTACCGCTTTTTTGTTTGTTTTTCTGTTTTCTTCTCATCTGTGGGCTATGACTCCAAAGGAGGCGGCTCAAACACCTCAATGGCTGGCTTTGGTGCATTATCGCCCGCAACTCTTTGGTGGAGTGGAGAGCACAATTGATTCTCCTGAATTTTTTTTAAGCGATAAAGGAAAAGTTAATCCTTTGGCGGAACTTAATGCAACTATCACTTTGTTTAAGCAAAATTCAGATAAGGAAAAAATGTGCTTGTTTCCGGCTCGCTATCTGTTTTTAAAACAACAAGGCTTGATTGATAAACCGTTTCCCAAATGCGAAGAATATGAGCAATTTTATGAAGATGTATCGCCATCAGGCGTAACATTATTATTTACCAATGCTTTTATGAACAATCCTTCATCATTATTCGGGCATACCTTAATTCGAATCGATACTGCCCGCAAAGGAACGCAACTTTTGGCTCATGGTATGAATTACGGGGCCTTTACGGGAGATGAGGCCGGCGTTTTGTTTGCGGTTTACGGTTTGACCGGAGGATATTATGGCGGTTTTACGGTAAAACCTTATTATGATATCATAAATACTTATAATAACATTGAAAACCGCGATATTTGGGAGCTTAATCTCGATTTAACACCTGATGAGTTAAATTTCTTTATGGCGCATACTTGGGAGCTCGGTCATACGCAGACCAGATATTTCTTTTTTACCGAAAATTGCTCTTATATGTTAATGGAGCTCTTAGATGCCGTGCGTCCGTCGCTCAAATTAGCAGATGATTTTCCGGTGCAGGCAATTCCTTTGGATACTCTCAAAGCGGTTAATTCCAGAAAAGGCTTGGTAAAAGGAGTTAATTATCGTCCTTCTCGCCAAAATAAAATTAAATATATGTATGCGCAAATGTCTGACGAGCAGAAAGAGGCTTTTGAAAAAATTATTACGTCTGATGTTTATGAGCTGGATGATTTATCCGAATCTGGTAAAGCCGGTGTGTTTGAGGCGGCTTATCAATATGTGCAATATCAATATGTCGCCAAAGATATTGAACTGAAAGAGTATCGAAAAAAGAGTTTCAAACTCTTAAAAGAACGTGCCGGAAGTGAGGTAAAAAGTTCATTTGAACCTTTAACACAAGGGCAGAGCCCTTTGACGGCTCATGATTCTATGCGCTTGGAGACAGGGATTGGTGTCAGAAACGGTGAGGGGTTCCAGCAAATTGCTTATCGTCCGGCTTATACTTCACTGACGGATAATAGTTTTGGTTTGCTCTCGGGGGCGGAAATTAATTTCTTAAATGTCGTTTTCAGACATTATGACAGTCAAGACAAGTATGTTTTGCAAAATTTTGATATTGTCGGAATTCGCTCCCTGGCTCCGGTAGATGTAATGTTTTTTCCTTTTTCTTACAATATTCAATTGGGGATTAACCGTGTGATGAATCCCGATACTGAGGAAGAAGGTTATAGTGCCGATTTAGTTGTTGGTGGCGGTGTAACTTATGCCTTAAACGATAATGTCAAAGTTTTCGGATTTGTGAATAATCACTTGTCTTATGGCGGCTTTTTGCCTCATAACCAATGGGCGGGAATTGGTGCTAACGGCGGTATTTATGGCGATTTTGGAGATTGGCGGATTTTAGCTGATGCCGAGAAAATTTGGGCAACATCTCAATTTGGCGATAAGGTCAAATACAAAGCAGAATTGTCTTATAGCTTATCCATTAATTCGTCTTTGGCTCTTAATTATACTTTTGAAGATAACCATGGACATGACGTGGATGAAAGTATGCTTGCTTGGCGTTGGCACTTCTAAAAAAATCAATAATTAGGTTTAGGTGCCGGAAAAAGCTGAATCTTTTGGGGTTTTGATTGTGGATTTGCGGTTTCCGTTTCTCCTTGATTGGTTTCTTGAGCCGCTTCGGCAAACGGGTTTTGCGGTTTTATTGTGGGATAGTTATATTGCTCAGCCTGTTGGGCATTTTCTTCTGCAGCTTTGATAATCGGTTGGATGGATTGAATGAAGTCTTGTGAACTTTTGGCAATTTCGGGAATTGATTCATTGATGGCTTGGGTCATACGATTCATGGTTTGAACCATAAATTTGCTCATAGCCGTTAGTGCTTGCTGCATTTCTTCAATTTCTTTTTGGCGTTGGCGCTCATACTCTTCTTGGCTATAGGCTATTGTATCTGTTTCAGGGGAGGGTGTTTCTTGAGCCTGTAAAGGTGCGGAAAACAGGCAAAGACTAAGCAATACTAATATTAACTGAGGCATTTTTTATCTCCTTTATTGCGTGGTTTTAATTTAGTGTATTTCATAAAAAATGACAAGAGGACTTGATTAGGGACTTGCATTTTTTAGATGATGTGTTTATCCTTGCCTCAAATGCAACATATTAGGAGAAGAAAATGTTAAGAGAAGATTTGCAGAAGACTCTCAAAGAATCTATGCTCAATAAAGATACTTCAACGGTTAGTGCCGTTCGTTTGATTATTGCCGGGATGAAGGAAAAAGACGTTGAGGCCAGAGGTAAAGGTCAAGCTCAAGCCAGCGATGCCGAATTGCTCTCAATGATGCAAGGTATGATTAAACAACGCAATGACTCTATCAAGATGTATGTTGAAGGAAATCGTCAAGATTTGGCCGATAAAGAATTAAGCGAAATTAAAGTGATTGAAAAGTTTTTGCCCAAACAAATGAGTGAGGCGGAAATTGAAAGCGTGTTGAAATCTATTATTTCAGAAACAGGTGCCGCATCCATGCGTGATATGGGCAAAGTTATGGGTGAGTTGAAAGCTAAATATGCCGGTCAATTGGATATGGCTAAAGCCTCTTCCATGATTAAGTCTTTGCTTAGCTAAAATTTTGTTCAAAATTCAAAAGCACGTTATCTCTCTTCGAGAGAGGTGCTTTTGAATTTCTTGGTGGTGTTTTCGGTGTGAAATGGCGGGGATTGATTTACAGAAATTTTGTGATGAGCTGAGAGCAAAAGTCTCAATTGTGGACGTGGTTTCATCAAAGGTAAAATTGGTTCGCAAAGGACGCGAATATCAAGCCTGTTGCCCGTTCCATAACGAAAAAACGCCGTCTTTTACCGTTAACGAAGCTAAAGGTTTTTATCACTGTTTTGGCTGCGGTGCTCACGGTGATATTATTAAGTTTGAAATGGAAGCTAATAATCTTCCGTTTATGGATGCCATTCACAAATTAGCCGATAAAGCCGGTTTGCAAGTGCCGCAAATTTCTAAAGAAAGTCATGAAGAAGCCGTTAAGCGTAATTCGCTTTATGATATTATGGAAATGGCTTGCCGCTTTTTTGAAAAATCTTTGCATTTGCCCGAAGGACAAAGAGCAATGGATTATTTTCATCATCGCGGGTTTGAGGAAGACATAATTACTAAATTTCGCTTAGGCTATGCACCGAATAATAACGGATTAAAAGCCTTGCTTGCTTCTAAAGGTATCTCAGAACATGATATGGCCGAGTTGGGTTTAATTGCCATTCCTGAAGACAAAAGCCGCCGCTCGCATGATTTCTTTCGCGATCGCGTGATGATTCCGATTATGGATAAGGCCGGTCGGGTGATTGCTTTCGGTGGCAGAATTATGGGAGACGGACAACCTAAATACCTTAACTCTCCCGAAACACCGTTGTTTAATAAGCGTCGAGTTTTATATAATCTAAATAATGCACGTGATAGAGCTTTTGCCGCGCGCAATATTATTGTGTGCGAAGGTTATATGGATGTGATTGCTCTTGATAAATATGGCTTTGGCTATGCGGTGGCACCGCTTGGTACGGCTTTAACCGAAGACCAAATTGCCGAGGCTTGGAAAGTTTGCCCTGAACCAACGCTTTGTTTTGACGGCGATGGGGCCGGTATCAGAGCTGCCATTCGCTCAATTGACAGAGGTTTACCTATCTTAAAAGCCGGATACTCTCTTAAATATGTCTTTTTACCCGATAAAATGGATCCCGATGAGTTCTTAAAAGCTCACGGGCATGATGCTTTTGCCGAATATTTGCAAAATACAACGCCTTTGGTCAAGCTCCTATGGCGCAAAAATGTTGAAGGTCGTGTGTTTGATACTCCTGAACAAAAGGCCTTAATTGAAAAAAACGTTATGGAAGAAGTGGCTAAAATTCAAGATGAAAAAGTTCGCGGCTACTATAGTCAAGAAATGCAAAACTATATCTATAACGAACTGGGACGAGGTTTTTGGAAAAATCAATATTCTTCTAAAAAAACTAAAAATTTTGCGCGTCCTGATGAGCGAAAAACTCAAAATGCTCATATTGAACGACCAAAAGTCAGTTTGGATGAATTGGTGGTTAAATTTGTTTTGGCGGCAATGGTCTTTTATCCCGAATTGATTGCCGAATATGAGGAAAAAATGGGAATGTTTGACATTCCTAATGAAAAATTACGCAAATTTTTTGATGTATTGCTTGAGATTTCACATAACAGCGAAGATACCGACCTCAAAAGTGAAGATGTTTGCAAGGCTTTACAGGACAAAGGACTGGGAAAAGAATTGGCTTCTTTGTGGGAATTTGAGATGTTTCGTCAGCAAAATCCTTATATTAATAAAATCAGAGAAGAAATTGATACCAAAATTATCGAAGTTCAACTTAAACAGCTCGAAAATGAGATAAAAGAATGTTTGCGAATTATGCAAGTTTCCGAGTCGCTTCCCGAAGATGTTTATTTGCACTATGAATCCTTGAAAAAAGAAAAAGAAACGCTACTTAATACACAAAATGTTATTTGATAAAACTCCCGTCAGGCAAGGTTTTGCGGGAAAATAGTCGTTTACGCCAATTGTTTTGTCAAATGCAGGTGTTGACAAATCGTACATAAATTATTAAATGTTTGCTAGCTGCAGTAGTGGGATTCATTTGTGAATCCGCAAATTTTTGAACTTAAAACCGGTTTTATGGGAATTGACATGTCAGATACCGATGAAAATCAAGACTATTATGAAGGCGGCATTAACGATGCCCCTTTGATTGATTCTTTAGGAAGCGCAGTCAAAAGACTGATTGAAAAAGGCAAAGCCAGAGGCTATATTACGGTCGAAGAACTGAATAAGGCTCTGCCTTCCGAACGTGAATCCTCTGAACAAATTGAAGATATTATGGCTGAAATTTCCGATATGGGAATCAGCATTATTTCTGAGTCGGATGTCGATAATTTTGAACAAGAAAACGACGAAGATGAAGATTATGATGAAGATAACGAAAGCGGAAATTTTGATGAACGGGAATTAGGGCGTTCGGATGATCCGGTTCGTATGTATTTGAAAGAAATGGGAACCGTCGAGCTCTTGTCTCGTGAAGGCGAAATTGCCATTGCTAAACGTATTGAAGCTGGTAAAACAGTTATGATTGACGGCTTGTGCGAAAGCCCAATGACTATTAAAGCCATTGCCGATTGGCGTGATGATTTGCTTAACGGTAAAATGCAACTCCGTGATATCGTCGATTTGGAAATGATGTACGGTGATGATGCCGAAGCTATGGTCTATGAAGACGAGGAAGCATCTGTCGATGATTTGCAAAAAGTGGCAGAAGAAATCGCTACGAAAGATAATTTGGACGATATTGACGATGATTTGACCGATGATATTGAGTTGGAAGATACCGTCGAAGATGATGTCGAAGATGAAGATGAAGAAGCTGTTTCCGATGAAGACGGCGAAGATGAAGGTGTTTCCGGTAGTGATGAGGATGATGAGGACGGTGTCGGCGGAAGAATGTCGGCTTCCGTTGCCGCTATGGAAGAAGCTCTTTTACAGCCGGTTTTGGATATCTTAACCAAAATTTCCAGCTACTATGATGATTTGAAGAAAATTCAAAATCAACGCGTAGCGGCTATTATTGCCGGTAAGTCCGTTTCTTCTGCCGTTGAGAAAAAATATCTGCAAGTTAAAAAAGAATTAGTGGAGTTGATGAGCTCAATTCACTTGAATGCAACACGTGTGGAGCAATTGGTTGAACAACTCAATGAACTGAACAAACGCTTGATGGGCTTGGAAGGAAAACTCTTACGCTATGCCTTGTCTTGCAAAATTAAACGCGAAGATTTCTTAGAAGCTTATCAAAAATCTGAGCTTGACCCCAATTGGTTGGAAAAAATGTCTCATAAAAAAGATAAGCATTGGCAAATGTTTGTTGAAAAATATGGGGCTGAAATCGTGGAACTCAGAGATTCCGTAGCTCAAATGGCTCAGGAATGCGGTTTGCCGATTTCGGAATATCGCCGTATGGTTGATACCATCAAAAAAGGTGAACGTGAAGCCGATAGAGCTAAAAAGGAAATGATTGAAGCCAACTTGCGTTTGGTTATTTCCATTGCCAAAAAATATACAAACCGTGGTTTGCAATTCTTGGATTTGATTCAAGAAGGTAATATCGGTTTGATGAAAGCCGTTGATAAATTTGAATATCGCCGCGGCTACAAGTTCTCAACTTATGCAACTTGGTGGATACGTCAAGCTATTACTCGCTCGATTGCAGACCAGGCACGCACTATTCGTATTCCGGTTCATATGATTGAAACAATCAATAAATTGGTTAGAACTTCTCGGCAAATGCTTTCCGAAATGGGACGTGAGCCGGTACCTGAAGAATTGGCTGCGCGCCTCTCCATGCCTTTGGAAAAAGTTCGTAAAGTTATGAAAATTGCCAAAGAGCCGGTTTCTTTGGAGGCTCCGGTCGGCGATGAGGAAGATTCTTCTTTGGGGGATTTTATTGCCGATGATAACGCTTTACAGCCGTTGGATTCCGCAATCCATTCCAACTTAAAAGAAACTTGTACTCGTATTCTTTCCTCTTTAACTCCGAGAGAGGAGAGGGTGTTGCGTATGCGTTTCGGTATTGGTATGAACACAGACCATACTTTGGAAGAAGTCGGACAACAGTTTAATGTTACGCGTGAGCGTATTCGTCAGATTGAGGCGAAAGCATTGCGCAAGTTAAAACATCCGTCTCGTTCAAGAAAGTTACGTTCTTTCCTTGACCAATAATGAGATAAAACTTTACAAGAGGCAGAAATTTATTCTGCCTCTTTTTTTTGTGATTGTTTTTATTTTTGTCTTTGTTAAAATAATCATAAATATTAACGGAGAGAATCAATATGGTAAGCTATTCAACTGAAGATAAAGAAGAAATGAAAAACGCTTTTCAGGCTTTGGCAAAATCAAAACGCTCACGTTTGTTGGAATTAATTGAATTTATGAAAGTCTCGGGCTACAAAAAAATTGGAATTGCTAATTGTTTATCTATGCAACAATATGCTGATAAATTAGTGGAGATTTTACAAAATGAAGGGTTTGAAGTTTTCTCAATTAACTGCAAGCAAAGCGGATTGGAGGCTTCCGAGATTAGTCCGGATATGAAAGGGGCTAGTTGCGACCCGCTTTCTCAGGCAAATTATCTCAACGAAATGGAAACCGAATTTAACATTAATGTCGGGTTGTGTTTGGGGCATGGATTGTTGTTTGATAAATATTCAAAAGCACCGGTAACAACCTTTATTGTTAAAGATTTTGCCCATAATCATAATGTGTTGGAAAGTTTAATTGAATAAATAAACTTTTGAAGCTATTTACTTGTTTTTAAATATAAAAAAGAGGGGTTAGCCCTCTTTTTGAATTTTTGCATAAGCATCTTGCAAAGAGCGTTTGAGCTCAAGAAGAGCTTCTTTGTCTTGCATGTGATGATTGCTCTTTTTTAAGATTTTCATTACAACCTCAGTGCTGGCTAGTTTTTCACAAACTTTGAGCACCGAATGCCAATCGATAAAAATGTCATCTTGTCCTTGCAAGAGATAAACAGGGCAGGTTATGTTGATTTTGTCTTGTTTGAGCAGATTGTTGCTCAAAAAGCTGGTCCACAAGTTTTGAGAAAATATATAGTGATATTTTTCAATTCTTGTTTCAACAAAACCGGTGTTTTTAAGACATGTCAGTTGCTCCGGAGTTGCTCGAAGCAACATTTGCTCTATCAAGTCGGGGGCGGCACTGAGGCAAATTACTGATTTTATGCGATTGGGAAATTTTTCGGCGGTGCATAAGGATAACCAACCTCCAACACAAGTCCCTATCATTATGATATCGTTATGTACATAACGCTGGATAATGATTTGGAGTTGTTGTTTCCACGAGTTAAAATCACATAAGAGAAAATTGTCTTTATCGTCTCCATGCCCAAGCAAATCAAATCTTAAAAAATTGATGTCTAATTCTTGGCAAGTCGCTTTGATGGTGTCTCCTTTTCGTCCCCAAGGGTTAGCTCGTAGTCCGTGAACAAAGATAACCGTTACATCACTCTTGGCGTTAAATTGACAGTACTCATAAGCAAGTGAATGTCCTGCAAAATGGTACAGTTGTTTGTTAATAATAGTCTTTTTCATAATGCATAAATTTAATAATATAATTTTATGCTTAATGTAGAGAAAAAATAGATTTTGTCAAGTTAAAGGTTTTGAGTGATTTCACGCAAAGAATTGTTAATTTCTGCCAAATCTAACGGGTGTTGCAGATGATGATTGCTGTTTTTGAGCAATTTTATGGTTACTTGTTGGCTGGTGAGTTTTTGAGCAATTTTGTAGATGATTTTCCAATCTATAAAAGTATCTTGCAGACCTTGAATCAGTTGAACAGGGCAGGTGATGGGAATATTATCTTGCTCAAGTATAGCGTTGCCAATGCCGGTTTCTATAAACTGTTTGGTAAAGGTGAAAACCATGCGCTCAATTTTTATGATGACTTTTTCTTTAGTCTGTAATTCAGAACGCTGCGAGGGAGACATTTGCATTTCCATGAGCTCGGTTAAATTGGGCGCAGTTGAGGTGCAAATCAGCCCCTTTAGTCTTTGTGGACGCTCTTGTGCCGCTAATAGTCCAAGCCAGCCGCCAATACAGTGTCCGACAATGATAAAATCGCCTTTGATTTGTGTATCAATAATGTCTAAAATTTGCGATTTCCAAAGATTAAAGTCTGTTTTTTCATAGTTGATACTGTCAATACCATGACCCAGTAATTCAAATCGGTAAAAATTAAGGCCTAGTTCGCGACATAATTCTTTTACGGCTTCAGGTTTGCGTCCCCAAGGATTTGAGGACAGACCGTGAATGTACAAAACCGTTAGTTTGGCTTTTTTAGAAAACTGAATATATTCGTACTGTGTGGTAAAGCCATTCCAAGAATATGTGGGGTAGTTGTTTGAATTTTGCATTTTATTTTTTTACCAGATTAATCCTGATTGGCACAATAACAAATATAATTTAAGAAATCGTTACATAACTTGTTGGTATGTTAAAAATCTCTTGACTATGATGGTAAATTGTCCTACTTTCTTGCCTGTAATATTTACGGGCCCATAGCTCAGTTGGTTAGAGCAGGCCGCTCATAACGGTCTGGTCGTTGGTTCGAGTCCATCTGGGCCCACCATTAAAAGCTCTCATTCGTGAGGGCTTTTTGTTATTTTAAAGCGTGCTTTGCTGGACGTAAATGTTAACAAATTTAATAGATTGTGCTTTTTTTAAGCAAAGTGAAATTTTTATGTGATGTATAATTTTAAAACTAAAGCCTTATGAAATCTTGGTTTTGTAAAATTTTTGGAGGGCACTGTTTTCTTGAAGACGTTTGCTCTAATCGATGTGGGGTCGAGAATTTGATTGATGATTGGTTGGCAAAGCAAAGAGAAAGAGCAAAGCCGCAATCACGTCAAGATATTTTAAATTCTTACTATGTCGAAAAGCAAAAAATTCCGTGGGTGGCATATATTGAATTATCTCATGAAGTTCTAATGCTCGAAGATTTTGAAAAAATCATTGAGTATATCGGATTAAAAAATGTTTTATTTGAACAATCAAACGGCAATAGAAATTTTGAACGTTTACCTAAACTTCAGGGGATTAGTTTTAGTAAGATATCTGCAAAATTTGTCGTGTTTGCTTGCGGAGATTTTGGTAGCCGGCATATCTTGGTGGTCGATCAAGAAACCTATAAGACGTAAGTTTCTATGGCAAAAGAGAAAAAGCTCCTGTCGGAGATGATTTTATCTGGAGCTCTAATCAAATAGAGTTAGGGTTTGATAACTTATTAACTGTGAAAGTTAATATTCCCGAAGATATGCTTACTTGCTGATTATAAAACAAAAAGCCTCTCTTTTGAGAGGCTTTTTGTTTGACATAATTACATAAGTTTAGACAAATATTTACAATATTTTAAATTTGTGTTAGTATATAGGAAGAAAAGTGAGGAAGATATGCAGTATGATGTAGATGGTAATATATTTGTGGGCACCAATGGTGAATTGTTTGTATTGAAGCCATATCAAGCTCTTAAAAACAAAAACTATGCTTTGAAGCAGGTTTTGACTACACCGGCTGGGTATCCTGAAATTGATATTTCTGCCACTAGAGCTTTGTCTTTGGAAATTCCTCCCAGACGCGTTAATCTTGACAGAGACAATTATCTTAATGAACTAAATAAGCCGTTGCCGAATATTCAGCTTGGAGCTGATAAAGTTTTGTTTAACAGTTTTCCTCATATTAGTGATGAATTTATTTCGGAGTTTGCTCAAAAGGCAGGATTGCAGTTTCGTCGCCAAGATGTTTATAATCATGCTGAGTTTGATGATGCCACTCAAAATATTAAATATACAAATCAGGAAGGTAAACCGGTTAATATTGATGCTCAAGGACTAAGTTATGAAAATTGTATTTGGATTACCAATGAGATTATCTCTTTAAATAAAAATGATTATTTGATGGCTCAGAAAAATGAAAAAGAAATTAGAGATTTGGAAAAAGCAAATCCTTTGCTGACTTATTGGGATGCTAAAGACCAGGTTTTGGCCCAAAAAAGTCTTAAGGAGCAAAAACTATATAATGTTTATGAACGCGCCCTTATGAAAGATAATGAAGTTAAGCGGACGATTTTGCACGAGATTAAGCATTTTAAAACTAAGTTTTTACTTGAAAGTCGTCAGTATAAAGAAGGTTCTAAAAATTTGAGTGTTAAAAATCTTTTTAATCTATGTATTGATGATGAACGCAGTGCCTCGTTTGAAGAGTTAATCTATTCTATTAATACTTATTTGGAGCAAGAAAAATATGAAGATTATAGTATGTTTGGGGCTCCAGCTAAATCTCTTGTTCAATATCTGAAAAAAATCAATGCCAAAAAAGAGCTTACAGATGAAGAGAAAAAGCAAAAAATTGTAAAATATTTTTCTAATCTGCCAAAACTGATGAGCTTTACATATATTCAATGGAACGATGAGCTACATAAATATATTGAAGATTTTAGCGGTATCGTGAAGGAAGAGGCTGAACAGTTGCCTTATTTGAAAGAAACAGAACAAAATAATGAAGAATATTTTCAACAACGCTCCATTATTTATTCTTACCGCATTTATAATCCGGAAACAAAAAAATATGATTACCATGATTTGTCGCAACAGATTTATGGACAAACAGATGGTGATATGAAAATGGTTAGTGTGCGAGAGCATCCCGAAGTGTTGTCGGAATATGTTGATGTTGATAAAGTATTTCAAAAAGAAATTGCTGAAATTAATAAGTTGTTAAAACTTAAAAGAGTACGAGAAAGTTTGGATTTTAAAAAATTTGATAAAAGTTTGTTACCTAGAGGTCAGAATTTATCTCATAGATGGTTTCAACGAAGTATAGCCAGAAGAAAAGCAGACCATGTCAGTCAGGCTGTTTATGCTCCTCGGTCAGGTGGTTTAACTCTGTAAGTTTTCTTGTTTATTTGGAGAAGAAGTTTTGCTCAAGCAACTTCAGGTACATGTTATGTAGAGCAAAAGTTTTTTGTGCTGCTTGCTTAATAAGGGTGGTGTAATTTTTTTCTTGGGTTAGGCTGTATTTGAAATCGCGATAACCGTTCTTTTTGCATTCTAAAAGGTATTTTTTGGACAAGACTTGGCTGGATTGAGCTTTTTTAGGCGCTTTATAAGTATGGTTGGACGCGTTATCGTCTTCAATGAGTTTAACAATATTCCATACTGCTTTTCTTGCTTCGGTGCTGTTATATTCTTTAAGAAATTGTGTGTGATTGGTTTTACGATGCCACATATCCAAAATGTTATATTCGGCTAACAGGTAGCAAGATCGGTCGTTTCTTTGTTTGTCTTGTTGAATTTGATTAAAACAAGTGATTTTGTATTTGGGAAAAAGTTGTTTGAAAAAATCTTTTAATTCTTTGCGCATTTCAATTCCATAGGAATCTTGATACCATATCGTGTTGGCTTTGGTATCGGTCATTAAAGCAACAGCATGATAACCTCCCATTTCATTAACAGATGGAAGTGTGAGGTTGTAGGCATTGATTGAAGCGTGGAGATTGTTTTTTAGGAGAATCTGTCCTAATTCTTCCAATGCTGCAGTGTCAACAACTCCATGGTCAGAGTTCTTTTTTTGACTAAAAATAAATAACCTCGATGGGCGAGGGTACTCAAATCCTTCATACATCTTTTTTTGTATAAAATCAGCGTCGGAATTGCCCTGAATAAAAGTTTTGGTAATGTCCAGAATCTCTTGTTGTGTATATTTGCTTGACATGATTTTCTCCTGATGAAAAATTTGTCATATTTTGGAAAATTTGTCAAGTTGTTTATGGGAGATTATTGGTTAAAAGCAAATAAGACTTCAGTGGTGTTGAGTTTTGGGTCGGGGAGAGGGCGCTCATAGGAGGAGAGTTCAACACCTTTATTGCGAAGGTAGAAGTTTTGCGCCGGCGTGTTTCCTTTTAGCATATAGGCGTAAAAAGGCTGATGTTTAATTTGGTGGTTAAACGCGTCAAACAGAGCTTGCCCGATGTGTTGGTGTTGATATTGGGGAAGGACGTAAAAAGCATATAATTCATAAGCAAAGGGAAAATCTTTATCGCGGGCAAGTCCTCCAATCAGATAACCAATAACTTGGTCTTGATTTTCTGCTACCAGCATAATGTGTTGTTGGTTTTGAATTTGTTGCTCAAGTTTTTGAATTCTCTCATCTGTGAGATTGCGATTTTTTAGGAATGAGTGAGGCAACAGCGAAGCATAGGCTTGCTTCCAAGTCGTGATGTTAATTTGGGCGATGCTTGCAGCATCTTTGATTTGAGCTGGGCGGATTATCATAGGCATATCTCCTTCATGATAATATTATTTAATTTGTGCTTTGAAATCAATCGTTTTAAGGGCTTGCGGAATTAATTGTTTGGGCGTATATTGTGCTCAAAACGGAGAAATTTGATGTCTGATAAGTTTTTATTGCTCTCTTGTTGTGCGCCGTGTTCTTGTGCGGTGATTGAAAAATTAGCCAAAGAAAAGGCTTTGGCTGAAGTAGTTTTTTATAACCCCAATATTCGTCCGTTGGCAGAATATCAAAAAAGATGTGAGGAAAACAAACGCGTTTGCCAAATCTATCAAATTCCGTTTATTGAGCTTGAATATGACAATGAGCGTTGGTGTGCCTTAACACAAGGTCTTGAAAATGAACCAGAACGCGGCAAGCGCTGCTCAATCTGCTTTTATATGCGTCTTAAACGTGTGATGGAATATGCCAAAGAAAAAGGCTATGGCGCCGTGGCTTCGGTTTTGGGTGTTTCAAGGTACAAAAATTTAGCTCAAGTTAATCAAGCCGCACAAAAAGCCTCAGCAGAAACCGGTGTGCCTTATCTTGAAATTGAGGGGCGAAAAGGCGGTATGCAAGAAAGAAGGCAAAATTTAATTAAAGAGCTTAATCTTTATTCGCAAGACTATTGTGGGTGCAAACCCAGAGCATAAGTTACGGTTTTGCCTTTTATTTTTGCTAAAATATATTATATTCCAAGACATCGTTTAATCTTGATGAGGTGAAAATGAAAGTCTTGAAATTTGTGGCGCGTGTGCTGACTATTCCGGTGTTGGGGCATAAAAGGCGTAAAGAGACCCGTGAAAAACTGGAAGAATTTTTAGAGATTTTGTTTTTGCCCGAAAAATCAAAATGTATTCGCGGTTTTAAGAAAGCTTGTGCTTATAATGCTTCTTTGCCGAGAGATAAATTTCACATCGTCTCTTTGGGTACAAATTGTTTTGCCAGAATGACACTTAATCTCTGGGCACTTAAACCCAGAAAAAATGACGGAGAACCCACAATGCCGTTTGACTTATCCGTTCATCCTTTGGATACGGTAGTGGCAATGCTGAAAACAGCGTTTAAGGGCTATTTTGATGATATTGAATATGCTGAAGATAATCATTATTGGATTAATCCGAAATTGCATATTCAATTTGTGCATGACCATGAAAATGATAAGCAAGTGTTTATTGAGCGTTTTCAACGCCGTATTAAAAATTTGTTTGATGTGATGAATGATGACAAACCATGTCTTTTTGTTTGTCATGTTTTGGGCGATGCTCATCCTCAAAAAGTGAATGAACTTTATGAGTTTTTAGCCCAACGCTGCAAACATAAAAAGTTTAAACTTGTTGTTGCGGTCTTTAACGGAACTCTTGGAAAATGCAATGAAAATGTAAAAGCTTATGTAAGAAATTTTCCTTATAAAGGCTACTCCTATATGGATAAAAAAATAAAATTTACAAAAGACGGATATGCTTTTGAAGAAGAATTTGTTGCTTGTTGTCGTGAAGAATTGTTAAAACTTTTGGAGGATTAAATGCCCGATTTTGAGCTGGAAAATAAATGTAACGGGGTGGTGTGCGGAATTGATGAAGCCGGGCGTGGACCTTGGGCAGGACCGGTGGTTGCCGGTGCGGTGGTTGTTAAAGATAAGAATCTGCACCCTGAGCTCTTAAAGTATCTCAATGACTCGAAAAAACTTTCAGCTCAAAGACGAGAAAAACTTTATAACCTTTTGTTTGAAGAAGAAAAATTAGGAAAAGTAAGTATTGGTATCGGGCAGGCTAGTCGGCAAGAAATTGATGAAAAAAATATTCTTAATGCGACTTTTTTGGCAATGGAACGTGCTCGCTCTAATCTTAACCTTGTTCCTGATTTGGCTTTGGTTGACGGTAATCAAAAACCAAGGAATTTTAACTGCGCTGCTCAAACCGTGGTTAAGGGTGATGCAAAGTCTTATTCAATTGCGGCGGCTTCAATCGTGGCTAAAGTATATCGGGATAAATTAATGAAAAATTTGGCGGTTAAATATCCTTATTATGCATTTGAAAAAAATGCCGGATATGGCACCAAAGCTCATATTGAAGGCTTGAAAAAGTATGGCATTACACCGGAACACCGCTTGTCTTATAAGCCGATTCAAGAAATCCTTGCCCAAAAATAATTTTTGCAAAAAAATATCAGCTTTTCAAAGGTCTGGATTCTTTTGGAGTCTGATGAAAAAGTTTTTTCATTCTTGTTAATAAATTTATAACCATCTCTCGTCCATACTGTGCTCATTGAGAAACAAACCTTAGAAAAGTGGTTGAAGCTAAATGAGCAGTATCCAAAATAAGAAAATTCTTAATACAATCATTAATGATGACTGCATTAAAATTATGAATCAAATGGAAGAAAACTCGGTCGATTTGATTTTTGCCGATCCTCCTTACAATCTTCAATTAGGCGATGCTTTGACCCGTCCGGATAATACCAATGTTGCCGGTGTATATGAAGAATGGGACAGCTTTGAATCTTTGGCTGCGTATGATGAATATACGCGTAAATGGATGAGTGCGGCTCGTCGCGTTTTGAAAGATGATGGTGCAATCTGGGTGATTGGCTCTTATCATAATATCTTTCGCGTCGGCTATATCTTACAAGATTTAGGTTTTTGGATTTTGAATGATATTATTTGGAACAAAACCAATCCGATGCCTAATTTTAAGGGTACTCGTTTTACCAATGCTCATGAAACCCTTATTTGGGCGGTTAAAAATCCAAAGTCAAAATACACCTTTAACTATGAGGCAATGAAAGCACTTAATGATGATACGCAAATGCGTAGCGATTGGCAAATTGCCCTTTGTACCGGAAAAGAACGCTTAAAAGGTGAAGACGGAAATAAACTTCATCCGACCCAAAAACCGGAAGCCTTATTATACCGCGTGATTATGGCATCTTCTAATGTCGGTGATGTGGTGTTGGATCCGTTCTTTGGAACCGGAACTACCGGCGCTGTTGCAAAAAAATTGGGGCGCAATTTTATCGGTATTGAAAAAGATAAAACCTACGTCAAAGGTGCTCAAGAGCGCATTGACAGTGTCTCACGCGTCGATAACGATTTGTGTTTGGAATTTAGTACCAAAAAACGCCAACCGAGAGTTCCTTTCGGGGCTGTTGTGGAGAGAGGATTGCTTTCTCCAGGGGATATTCTTTATGATGCAACTCAAAAGCATTGTGCCGCCGTTCGCTCTGACGGAACAATCAAGAGCGAAGTGATGGAAGGTTCTATCCATCAGGTCGGCGCTGCGGCGCAAAATGCTCCGGCATGTAATGGTTGGGTCTATTGGTATTATATGGATAAGAAAAAAGGCCTGGTTTGTATCGATGAACTCCGAAAAGCCGTGCGAGCCGAGCTCTATCCTGATTAAAAGTTCTCTAAAGCAAAAGAAAAAGCCTGATTCCCCTAAAACAGGCTTTTTCTTTTGGGAAAATCTAGGGCAACTTAAAAAAAATCTTGTCGCAAGGGGAAAATGGGGTTATAACTAAGTAA
This sequence comes from uncultured Pseudomonadota bacterium, assembly GCA_949295995.1. Taxonomy (GTDB): domain Bacteria; phylum Pseudomonadota; class Alphaproteobacteria; order RF32; family CAG-239; genus Scatocola. The sequence continues at coordinate 20,374 of CASFNK010000010.1, read as the reverse complement.
ATTTAGAAAATTTTAGTAGAAACAGTAAAATAAATGCAAAAATGGTACCGCAAGAACTATAAAAACAAAACGAAAGGTCCAGCTAATACGAATCCTCAAGGGCAAAAAATCTTTGCCGCTATCGATTTGGGGACAAATTCTTGCCGATTGGTGATTGCAACGCCTACACCGGCTGCTTTTCGTGTGGTGGAAACTTTTTCCAAAATTACACGCTTAGGTGAGGGAATTATTCAAGATAACGAACTCTCACGCGTGGCTATCAAACGTACTGTTGCGGCATTGAAAGTTTGTGCCGGCGTGATTAATGAGTATGCCCCAATCTATCGTTCGCGGTTTGTGGCTACGGCTGCTTGCAGGCGGGCTAAAAATTGCTCAGAATTCTTAGAGTTGGTAAAACGTGAAACAGGTTTGAATTTGGAAATTATCTCCTCAAAGGAAGAATCTCGTTTGGCGGTTGTGGGCTGTATTCCTCTCCTTAACAGAAGTATTAAACGAACGTTGGTGTTTGATATCGGCGGAGGGTCAAGCGAAATCTCTTTGGCGAGAATTACCAATACCGGTAAAACTTTTATTGAGGGCTTCGTTTCTTTGCCTTATGGCGTGGTTACAATTTCTGAGGCTTTTCCCGAACAGGATATGACCCAACTCGCATACGATACAATTATTGAGCGGACACATAAAATTTTGCAGGAATTTGAAGATAAATACCATATAACGGAGGCAATCCGTAATCAGGAAATTCAAGTTATCGGAACTTCCGGTACGGTTACGGTTTTAGGTGCGGTTCATCTGAACCTTTCCCGCTATAACCGTTCGGCCGTTGATGGAATTTCTATTTCGCGCCAGGATATTGACCGGACAATTAGCAAAATCAAACGATTAGGTGATGAGGGACGAAAAAAACATCCTTGTATCGGGGCGCAAAAAGCTGATTTGACCATGGCGGGATGTGCCATCATCGAAGCTCTTTGCTCTTTTTGGCCGATTGAAGAAATTACCGTGGCGGATAGAGGTATTCGCGAAGGTATTTTGCTCGATTTAATGCATGCTCAAGAATATCATCCGGTTAATCCATATTATAAAAAGAAACATAGCAGGCATCCCTATAATCGTGGTAAAAACTGGAACAATAAAAAGAAAAATGAAGCAAAATCTTTGATGAATCAAGACGGAGAAGTTGCTAATGACAGATAAAACTTTTGCGGCAATCGATTTGGGGACAAATTCTTGCCGTTTGTTGATTGCTGATGAAAAACAAAACAAAGTATATTCCGATACGCAAACCGTTCGCTTGGGAGAAAAAATGTATGCAAATATGTGCTTTACCGAACAGGCAATGCAGAGGGGATATGAAACACTGCAAGAGTTTGCGCAAAAAATTAAAGAATATAATTGTGTTAAGGTTCGGGCGATTGCGACGGCTGCTTGCAGAATGGCCTCAAACGGTGCGGAATTTGTGAAGAATGTTGAGGAAAAATGCGGTATTCGGCTTGAAGTGATTGACGGCGTGGAAGAAGCCAGACTTAACCTTAAAGGCGCAATTATGAATTCTTTGGGAAAAGCTCCTTATGTGGTGGTGTATGATTTGGGCGGCGGTTCGACCGAAATTACGCTTGCAACCAATGATAAGGAACAAAAAATTGTTTATACGATTTCTATTCCTTGGGGAGCCAGAAACGCCTCCGAAGCCTTTGGTTTGGAAGAAGAATATGTTGCTGAAAAGGCTTTGGAGTTGCGCAAGAGTATTCAAGCCTATTGTGATGATTTTATTAAGAACTCTGATTATCTTACCTATAAAGACAAATGTTGTTTTGTGGCAACGTCCAGCTCTCCTTTACGTTTATCGGCCTGGATTCATAATCGTGGTGAATATGTGCGCGAAAACGAAGACGGACAAGTCTTAAAGCGTGAGGATATGGATAAAGTCATTGCCCAAATTTATAAAATGAATCGTGAAGAAAGAGCGCAATCGCCTTATATCGGGCAAAAAAGAGCTTCCGTCTTCGTGGCGGCGGCGGTTATTTTCAAAACGATTTATGATGCTCTTGCAGTAGATGAACTCATTGCCTCACTCAAAAGTGCCAAAGACGGAATTATTGCCGAGTTGACGGAGGAAAACGAAAATGGGTAAACTAACAAAATCCGCCAAAGAAGTGCGTGGCAGACATCAACTCAGCGTTAAAGTTAAAACCTCAAAATATCGAGATAAATCTTCCAACAAATGGTTGGCAAGACAATTAAACGACCCTTATGTTGCCGAATCTAAAAGATTGGGTTATCGCTCGAGAGCGGCTTTTAAACTCATTCAATTAGATGAAAAATATAAATTTTTAGGCAAAGGAAAGCGTATTGTTGACTTGGGTTGTGCTCCTGGAGGCTGGACGCAAGTGGCCGTGATGCGCAATAAGGGCTTGGGCAAAGTGGTCGGAATTGATATTTTGGAAACACAACCGATTGAGGGAGCTACCCTTATTCAGCAAGATTTTACCCAAGAAGACGCCGCAGATAAATTGAAAGCTCTGCTTGATGGTGAGGCTGATATTGTGATGAGCGATATGGCCGCAAATACCACCGGACACCAACAAACCGACCATTTACGCACCATTGCTTTAGTTGAAATAGCATACGATTTTGCCAAAGATGTGTTGGCAGAGGGCGGAATTTTTATAGCCAAAGTGTTTAAGGGTGGTGCTGAGGCCGGTCTTTTGGCTGATATTAAAAAGAATTTTAAAAAAGTCAGCCATTGTAAACCTGATGCAAGTCGTTTGGGTTCGCCTGAGGAATATTTGGTTGCCGAAGGTTTTAAGGGAAAAGAACAAGCATAGTTCTTTGCGATTTTGTTTGTGAGGAAAAATGGAACAATCCGTTATTGAAAGAGTGTTGCTTAAAGCCAGTGAAACCGGTGCCGATTTTGCCGAATTGTTTGTAGAACAAGGTCGAGACTTAAATTTTTCGATGGGGGCGGGAAAAGTTCACTCTATTACATCCGCTTTGGAAAGTGGTGCCGGAATACGCTTGTTTAAGGGTGATTTTACGGCTTATGCTTATACCAATGATTTATCTGAAAAAGGTTTAATGACGGCAGCTAGGAGAGCCTCCTTAGCTCTTAATGATAAAAAGCTCATCTCTTCGGTGAATTTGGTACGTCAAGATGTGGAAAATAAACATTTTGTGAAAGAAGCTCTGTTTAGCAAAACACATGGTGATTTGATTGATTTTATGCGGCAGGCATCGGACAAACTTTATCAGACGAGTTCGTTTATTTCTCGTACGGATATTGGTCTTAGGCAAAAGCAACGTCATATTTTGATTGCCAATAGTGAAGGGCGTTTGGTGGAAGATGACAGAAATTATGCCCTCTATGGTTTGATTGCCGTGGCCGAAAAAGGAAGTGAAAAATTTTCGGATTGTGTGAATGTCGGCGGTATGTGCGGTTGTGAGATTTTTGATATTAATACAGCAGAAGAAAAAGCCGAAATCTTGGCAAAAAATTGTGTGGAAATGCTCGAGGCACAAAATTGTCCTATCGGCAAAATGCCGGTGGTGCTTGACCCACATGTCGGTGGAGTTTTGATTCATGAGGCGTGCGGACACTCGTTGGAGGCAACTTGTGTTGCCAAAAATGCATCTGTATTCGCCAATCGTTTGGGTGAACAAATTGCCAATGAAAAAGTAACGCTTATTGATGACGGCACTTTGCCTAATTCTTGGGGCTCGACAAATATTGATGACGAAGGTGAAAAGACACAATGTAACGTTTTGATTAAAAACGGAATTTTGCAAAGCTATTTGATTGATAAATTTAATGGTCGCAAGATGGGGATGAAACCAACGGGAAGTGCCCGACGCCAAGATTATACCTTTGTACCGACATCACGGATGAATAATACTTTTGTTGATAGCGGAACAGATAATCCTCAAGAAATCTTGGCTTCTACCGATTATGGTATTTATGTGGCGCAAATTGGTGGTGGTTCGGTTCAGCCTCAAAGCGGAGAATTTAATTTTTCGATGAAAAGAGCTTATTTGATTGAAAACGGCAAGCTCACCATTCCTTTGAAAGGGGCTAAACTTATCGGAACCGGTGCCGAATTGTTGCAAAATATTGTGATGGTCGGTAATGATTTGGGATATAGCGGACCGGGAAGATGCGGTTCCGTATCCGGTTGGGTGCCGGTTGGTAAAGGTGTTCCTACCTTGAAAGTTAGTGAAATGACAGTCGGAGGGCAAAAGGCATGATTGAAAATTATTTGCAAAAATTAGAGGCTTTTTGTCAGAGCAAAAATATTGATAAATATGAAATTCGCTATTTTCAGGAAAATAACCGCGTTTTGAAAGTTTATGAGCAAAAAGTTTGCGAAGCGCGCGACAATGCCTCGCAAAGTGTGGCTTTGATTGTGGTGCAAAACGGTAAAAGAGGCCGCTTTGACACAACCGATTTAGATGAAAATAAAATTCCGCTCATTGTTGAAGAGGCTTTGAACAATGCTTTGTCAATTGATACGGATGAGACATTTTTTCTTTATGATGGAAAAGGCGAGTATCAGAAAGTTAAACCTTATCAGCCGTTACCGCAATTAGCGCAATTAGATAAAATTGATTATTTGAAAACTCTGGAAAAAGCGGCTTATGAGGCAGATAAACGTATCAATAAAGTGATTCATACTATTTATAAAGAAGGATATACTCGGTCGCTTATTCGCAATTCTTTGGGACTGAAGTTGGAGAAAGAAAAAAATTATGCTTTTGCCTCCATTTATCTGAGTGCCAAAGAAGGTGAGGTGATTAAAACCGATAGTGAGGGCGTTTGCTTTAACAAAGAAGAGGACTTTAATCCCAAAACCGTGATTGAAAAAGTTGTTCCGCGGGTGGTGTCTCGTCTGGATGCTAGAGATTGCAAATCGCAAAAATGTAATGTGATTTTTAATCACGAAGTTGCAGGTGATTTGTTAGCGGCTTTTCGCAATATTTTCTCAAGCTTTAATTTGGATGCCGGAACAACAAAACTGAAAGGCAAAATCGGTGAAAAAATCGCTTCAGATATGGTTACGATTGTTGATGATCCTTGGCTTGATGGTGGTTTGGCAACGGCTGCTTTTGATAATGAAGGTGTGCCGACAAGATATAAAGAACTGGTTAAAAACGGAGTTTTAAAAAATTTTGTGTATGGTATGGCCTTGGCTGATAAGCACAAAACTCAAACAACCGGAAACGGAAGTGGTGGTTTGTATCCGATATTTTTTAATTTGTATATCAAAAACGGCAATAGCTCAAAAGAAGAGTTGCTCAAACATTTAGGAAATGGTGTTTATATTGACATCTTAAACGGAGTGCGCGTTGGTTGTAATGTTACTTCGGGTGAGTTTTCTTTGGGGGCGGAGGGTTTTGCCGTCGAAAATGGTAAACTCACAAAAGCTCTTAATCAATTTACAATTGCCGGAAATATTTTTGATTTGCTTCAAAATATTGAAATGCTCGGAAATGATTTGGACTTGTCGAAGTCATCTTGCGCGGCGCCGTCTTTGTTGGTTAAAAATTTAGTGGTTTCAGGCGTATAATTATTGAGGGAAGAATAAAATTATGCAAAAAGGGGCGCAGTATCAGGCTGTTTTGGAACTTATTTCTGAAATTTTTCAAGATAAGGCTCCAGCTGATATTATCATCAATTCTTATGTTAGAGAACGCAAATATATTGGCTCAAAAGATAGAAAGTTTATTTGCGATACGGTTTGGAAGATTATTCGTAATCGTCGCAAGTTGACTTTTGATGCCGGTTCTGAGGACCCAAGAAAAATTTTGCTTACCTATCTGCGAGATGAAGATTTAGATGTGATTTGCTGCGGGGAATATGCGCTTGCTCCTCTAAGTAAGGAAGAAAAAATTTGGCTCCAAAACCCAAATGAGGAAGTTTATCCGGCTGCAGTTGAAGCAGAATGTCCGGATTGGTTGTTTCAAAAAATAAAAAATATGGATTTATTGAAAGCCTTAAATGAACCGGCAACGGCTGATTTGCGTATTAATAAAAATACGCGTGCTGTTGAGGTTGAAAAATTGCGTTCCGAAGGCTTGTGGTTTGCACCGACGCCTTATTCGCCGATTGGGCTACGCTCTACTGAGAGGGTTAATCTCAATAATTGCATTGCCTATAAGGAAGGTGAGGTAGAAGTTCAAGATGAAGCCTCGCAGTTGGCGGCAATTTTAGCCGATGTTGGTCCTCAGCATAAAACGATTGATTATTGTTGCGGGGCGGGCGGTAAAAGTTTGACTATGTCTTTTTTGATGAAGAATCAAGGCAAAATTCAAATCCATGATATTAATTGGGGACGGTTGGTGGCCGTGAAAGAACGCGCGCAACGCTTAAATGTGACAAATTTGGAAATTGTGAAAACACTAAGCGATGAGGATTATGATCGGTTTGTGGTAGATGCGCCTTGCTCGGGTACGGGTACTTGGCGGCGCAGTCCCGATGCTAAATATCGCTTAACTGAAGAAAAATTAAACGAACTCAATAAGACTCAAAGGGAAATCCTTGAAATTGCGTATAATCATACCAAGGTCGGGGGAAGAATTGTGTATATTACTTGCTCGATTTTGGAAGATGAAAATGAAAATATAATCAATTATTTTTTGCAAAAACACGCAGATGTGCATCCTATTAATATGCATCGACTTTGGGAAGAAAAGTTAGATTGCAGGTATCCGGGACAAAATGATTTTTGGCTTAAACTCAATCCTTTGATGACACAGACAGATGGCTTCTTTGTTTGTGTCTTAGAAAAAATTTAGGCTTGACTTTTTTGTACCCTTGGTATAATCTTTAGACAAAATTTTATTATTTTTCATTTATTAACTCTTAATTTTTTAATTATGGAAAAAATATTTAATTTTAACGATTGGGTGGTGACAAATAGGGATATTTTCTCAAAAAAATTGAAAAAGTCCGATTTAGTAGCTACTGCATGGGGCAGTTATCATTTTAAGGGTACACCTATGGATGATAAGCCCTTGGTTTTGGTTTTTCGCTATCAAAAAGAAAACGGGGAAACTCTCTCTGTGGTTTGGGATTTAGCCAAAAAACAAGCGCACTTTTTGCCTTGCTTTGTGCGAGTTCAAAAATCGGAAAGTAGACTTGCTTGTTATGGTCCGCTCTTTTGTGAGTTGGATGATAAAAACGGCTATATTTGCTATAAAATCACTAAAAATCAGGTATTAGGAAAGGAATTTGCGCAAATTTGGTGGCGAATTCAGATGGGCGAAAATGGTCTGGAACAAAATTTGCGTGCCGTTAATGGTGGCAAAGATTTGGGTCTGGGCTATGCTTGTCGGGACAGAAAAGCTAAAAAGACTTGGTTCTTTTCTCTGACACATCCCGAAAATGGCTTTGTCGAAGTGGGCGGGCTTTCTTTGGCTCACTTGCCGGAAAAAGCTGTTTGCTATGATGATAGGTCTCAATCTTATTGGAGCTTGATTGACGGCGAATGGATAAATCCAAGACCACGAAAATGGACGAGTATTACAAAGGCCGCTGAGGTCTGGAAACTATTTTTGCAGAGCCATCCCAAAGAAAGCAGGAAAATCAGTTCATACCTGCAGCCGGTGGCGGCCTATTGGTATGGGCAACCTTGTTGGGTTTTGGGTGTCGATAATAACCTTATCTATCTGATTATGGTGGAAGACGTGTTACAAGTTTTCTGCATTATTTTCTCAGAATGGAAAAGTTTGAAGCTGGCCTTGCCCGGAGATAAGAAGTTTTTCTATGATTGAGTACAAATCCCTTGTCTTAGAAAAGACGAGGGATTTTTTTTAATTGTCGGGCAGGGTGGTGTTGTTGGCTTTATAGATATAGGAAATGATTTCAGCCACCGCGGCAAAGGCTTCTATCGGGATTTCGCTATCAATATCCACCGCTTTGAGAATTTGTATTAAATCCGCGTCTTGGTGAATCTCTATGCCTTCATCAATGGCAATTTGAATTATCTTTTGTGCAATTTCGCCTTGCCCTTTGGCTAAAACCGTCGGCGCATCGTGTTTGCTCGGGTCATAGCCCAGGGCAACCGCATAATCTGGGGATAACCTTTCCTCGGCGTTGTTTTTATCATTACTTTTGTTATTATCTGTTTCAGACATGAGCAATCTCTTAACAATGTTTTTATTTATTGTAAGATGCCTTTTTAGGAATTGCAACGTTTTTTAATTTGGCACAAAGATTGCATCTGTTCGGTTATGTTGGGGAACGTAACCTTTTGCATATAGGGGAGATATGTAGATGGATTTGAATAATCTTTCTATTTTTAATATGGCTAATACGGAAATGGCCTATTTGACTGAGCGTCAAAAGGTTTTGGCAACGAATATTGCCAATGCCAATACGCCGAATTATCTTCCTCAGGATTTAGAAAAACCAAGTTTTGCTAATGTGTTGCGGACTTCGTTGCCAATGACGGTTACCAATGAAAAGCATTTGAGCGGTTTGCCCAGTCGTAACGGTGGATTTCGACTCTATACGCCAAAGTCAGACACTGCTTTGACGATTGACGGTAACGGTGTTGTTTTGGAAGACCAGATGAACGAAGCCAGCAAAACAAAAAGTGATTATAACCGCGTGTTGACGATTTACGGCAAGTATAAAACCATGCTGCAAACCGCAAATACAAAAATTAACGCCTAAGGGATAGAATATGACCGGAAATTTATCAGTTAGTGCAGATATTGCCGTATCAGGGATGAAAGCTCAAGCCGAAAGGTTGCGCGTTATCTCTGAGAATATGGCAAATGCCGACTCGGTCGGGGTTCGTCCCGGTGATGATCCTTATCGTCGGCAGGTGGTTACATTTAAGGACTATATTGATAAAGAAACCGGTGCCAGAATGGTGAAAGTGGATAAAGTTGTAAAAGATGAATCCGAATTTCCACTCAAATATGAGCCGAATAATCCTTTGGCAAATGCTCAAGGGTATGTGGCACAGCCTAATGTTAATCCGTTGATTGAAATGATGGATATGAAAGAGGCTCAACGCAGTTATGATGCTAATCTCAATATGATGCAAACTGCAAGGGATATGAATTCAAAAGTATTAGATTTATTGAAGTGATAAATGGGGATGTAAATGACAAATAATATTTCTAGTGCGTTAAATGCTTATCAACAGGCTCTGAATCGTATCGGTGCAAAAATGCCGGTGGAAGAAAATACTCAGGTCTCTTCCGGACAGTCCGATTTTCAGGCAATGGTAGAAAATGCTTTGACAAATGCCGTCGATATTAATAAACAGGCAGAAAACCTCTCTATGCAAGGTATTGCCGGAAAAGCCGATATTCAAGATGTGGTCTTGGCGGTGGCTAATGCCGAAATGGCTTTGGAAACAGTTGTGGCTGTCAGAGATACCGCAATTAAGGCTTATAAAGAAATTATGCAAATGACCGTTTAGTCCTGGTTAGCGGTATTATTATAAAAGGTTTTGAGTGTTTTGGTGAAAAAATGTGAAATTTTGTAAAAAATACTTGATTAATTATTTTAGTTAGTTTAAATCAATCTTGTTTTTGTTATTGCGGCCGTGGCGAAATTGGTAGACGCGTAACGTTGAGGTCGTTATGAGCTAAGCTCATGGAAGTTCAAGTCTTCTCGGCCGCACCATACAAAAATAAAGTTAGGAGCAAGTGCTTTGGGTAGTATGAAAGTAGGGTTTTGGCTCAGAAGACTATCCCCTCAAAGATGTAACGCTTGCTGCGACCATTATCATTGGTCTGGCGCGCTAACATCTCAAGGATTGTTTCGTAAAAACTCAACGTTGGTTGACTTTTTACTCACAATTCTCGGCCGCACCATACAAAAATAAAGTTAGGAGCAAGTGCTTTGGGTAGTATGAGAGCAGGGTTTTGGCTCAGAAGACTATCCCCTCAAAGATGTAACGCTTGCTGCGACCATTATCATTGGTCTGGCGCGCTAACATCTCAAGGATTGTTTCGTAAAAATTCAACGTTGGTTGACTTTTTACTCACAATTCTCGGCCGCACCATACAAAAATAATGTTAGGAGCAAGTGTCTCGAAAAAATTGAAAAAATATGAGTTTGAAGAGGTATTTGATTAGAAAATATTTTAGAAAATCCGTTACAGGATTTATTTTTTTATAAACAATATGGGAATTGCGTAAATCGATTGAGCTTTAATTTATAAACATTAGTTTATTTTTATTAAGAGGGAGGGGAATATGAAAAAAAATTTGAAAAGACATAGACCAAGCTCTCAACTTAACAGAAAGCACAATCTTCCTAAATCAACTCATCATGAACAATTTTTAGGCATTGGTCCTAAAATCATTAATTCCATCCTCATTGGTTTGCATGAGGAGGATTATATCCATGTTCGCAAAATCGCCGATGGTTTGGATGAATATGAACTCGCAAGTTTGCTTGAGAGTTTAAGTATTCATGACCGACAAAAATTAGTCGAAGTTTTAGGTAATCGTCTTAATCCTGATGTTTTTCCCGAATTAAATGACGTTGTTCAAGAGCAAATTATTGACAGTATGGATGAAAAGCAAATCGTTCATATCGTTAATGAGTTGGATTCAGATGATGCCGTTGAAATTTTGGAACATATGGATGATGACGAACAAAAAAATATTATTCGTCAACTTTCTCCCGAACTCAAAATCCAAGTTCAATCGTCTTTAAGCTATCCGGAAGATTCTGCCGGTCGTATTATGGAGCGCCAGTTTGTCAGCATGCCTGATGATTGGAGCGTGAAAGAAGCGAAAAAGTTTTTGCTTGATGATGAAAATTTACCTGATGAGTTTTATACCATCTTTTTGACCGATGAAAAAATGCGTCCGACTGGTGAAATTACCTTGGACAAACTTTTGCGTGCCAAGGCAAGTGAAAAACTCTCCGATATTATGGACGGCGAAATTGTGCCTTTAAGCGTGGATACCGACCAAGAAGAAGTTGCTCATATGTTTCGTGAATACGGGTGGAAGTCGGCTGAAGTGGTTGATGCCAACGGACGTCTTATCGGTGTGATTAATTTGGATAGCGTGGTCGATATTATTCATGAAGAGGCATCGGAAGATATTATGTTGCTTTCAGGTGCCGATGAAGGCGATGTCTATAAATCTCCTTTCAGCATTTTTAAATCCCGCTCAATTTGGCTGATTACCAATTTGTTTGCAACAATCTTGGCGTCTTCCGTGGTTAAAGGCTTTCAAGATATTATTGCGCAATTATCCGTGTTGGCGGTCTTAATGCCGATTGTCGCCTCAATGGGCGGAACAACCGGAAATCAGACCTTGGCGGTGGTGGTGCGTGCAATTGCTACCAAAGAGCTCACCTCGCAAAACACGTTGCGGATGATTTTGAAAGAATTTTTGGTGGGGCTTATGAACGGAATGCTCTTTGCCGGTCTTATTGCTCTGGTTACTTGGTTTTTGTTCCATAATGAAACAATTTGCTTGATTATTGCTTTGGCAATGTTGTGCAATTTAACGCTTGCCAGTTTGGCAGGTATTCTTATTCCGCTGATTTTGAATAAGTGCAAAGCTGATCCCGCGATTTCATCCGGTGTGTTCTTGATTGCTTGTACGGACTCCGGTGGTTATTTTGTCTTTTTAGGTTTGGCTAAACTCTTATTGTTCTAAAATATCTGTATATTTCTTATTTCTGGCTTGGTATATTTTAAATTCAGCTCTATAGTAACAACAGATTTTGCTTAAATTAAAGGAGTTTTGTGTCTTGTTATTGGGATTGAGTGCGGCCTTGGTTGTTTTTGTTTTGGATCAGGTGAGCAAATATTGGATTATGAATGATGTTTTGGCCGAAAAAGCCATGATTATCTTTACTCCGTTTTTTTCTTTAGTTCGAGCATGGAACACAGGTGTTAGCTTTTCAATGTTTAATAATTGGGGGCTAAGCGGGGTGATTGTCTTGTCTTTTGTGGCTTTTGTGATTATTTTCTTTTTGGTGCGTTGGCTTAAAACCGAGCAGTCAAAAGTTGTACAAATCTCCCTTGGTTTTATTATTGGCGGTGCTTTGGGAAATGTTGTTGATAGAGTTCGTTTAGGCGCCGTGTTTGACTTTTTGGATTTTAGTTTTGGCTCTTATCATTGGCCGGCTTTTAATGTGGCTGATAGTTTTATTTGTATCGGAGCTTGTATTGTCATAGCTCATGGTTTGTTGGTTAAGCCATCTGAAACTAAGTAATTTAGGTGAAAGGATTGAAAATGAAGAAGATTTTGTTTTTGGTTGCTTTGTTGAGCGGGGTAAATGTTTTGAGTGCTTGCTCGAATGTGAAACAATCTTTAGGTATTGAAAATTCAGCCCCTAACGAATTTATGGTTACGACCCGTGCTCCGTTGACTTTACCTCCTGATTTTGATTTGCGTCCGGTGAATTCCGTAAATGCTAATAGTCCGGCAATTGCGCCACAGCCGGCTGAATTTAGTGAAGGTGAACAAGCCTTATTGTCTAAATTGCGTTAATTCTTACCGAAGAAAGAATGTTTCTTGAAATTTCGTTTTGCTAAAATTTATCTGATTCTTGGTCTTAGTCTTGGTTTTTGTGTGTCAAACGTTCAAGCCAAAATGTTTGATATATCTGAGTTTAGGCTCGATAACGGTTTGCAAGTGTTGGTTATTCCTAACCATAAAGCACCGATTATCAAGCATATGGTGTGGTATAAGAGCGGCAGTGTCGATGAGCCCAAAGGCAAAAGCGGTACGGCGCATTTGCTTGAGCATTTGATGTTTCGCGGTACAAAAAAGGTTAAAGACGGCGTGTTTAACGACGTTATTAACCAAAACGGCGGTGAAAGCAACGCTTTTACCAGTTTGGATTATACCGCCTATCATCAGTTCTTGGATATCAGCCGTTTGGAGTTGGCGTTGTATTTGGAAGCTGACCGTATGCAGAACTTGAAGATAACTTCTCAAGTATTTGAAAAAGAACAAAATATTGTTTTCCAAGAGCGTAAGCAAGTGGTTGATAACAATCCTCTTTCTTATTTTAGTGAGAGTGTCCGAAAAATTTTGTGGCAAGAGCATCCTTATGGTTTGCCGGTCAGTGGTTATCCCGATGAAATTAAATCAATCACTCAAGATGACGTTGAGGCTTTTTATGAGCAATTTTATGCGCCGAATAATGCAATTTTGGTTTTGGCGGGTGATATTGATGTCAGAACAGCGCAAAAATTGGCTAAAAAGTATTATGGTAAAGTCAAAGCCAGAGAAATTGGTGAAAAAGCAGATTTTCCGGAGTTGAAACGCAAATTTGAAGCTAATTTGCAGATGAAGCTGCCGGAGGCTCAAACCAAACGCTTGATGAAAGTATTTTTGGCTCCTTCGGTTAATGTGGAGACTAACAAAATTTATGCTCTAGCTGTATTGGCTAAATATTTAGGCGAGGGCGAAACATCGGCTCTTTATCAAGACCTTGTTTTGAAGCAAAAAATTGCTTTGGACGTGAGTGTGTCTTATGATTATGCTAATCGGAGCTATGGGACATTTGTGATTAGTGCGGTTCCGGTGGAAGGAATAACTCAAGCTGAATTTGAAAAAGCCTTACAGGTATCATTACAACAAGCCTTAAAGCAAATTTCACCTCGTAAAATTGATTTGGTAAAACAAAAAATGTTGGCAGGACTTGTCTATTTGAAAGATAATCCGAGTGAGGCGGCTTATTTGGTTGGAATGATGGCTGCTGTGGGGTTTGATGCCAAAGAAATTGATGGCTTAGATGAAAAAATTGAAGATGTAAGTGCCGGACAAGTTTTATCTGTTGCTAAAGAGATTTTGCAGGAAACTTCCGTGACAGGATGGTTGTTGCCGCAAAAGGAGAGTGAATAATGCCTAAAAGACGTTATTATCAAAATCGCTCAAAACAAGGAAAGCTCAAATATTTTGTTTTTGGGGCATTGTTGGTTGCCGGTGCTTATTTTGGTTATAAGGCTTATTTTTGTTTTAATCCCGATAGGTTGGTGGCAAATTCGGTTTTGAAAGAAAAGACTTTTGATACGCAAGTTCAAGAAGTTGTTTCTCCAAAGTATAAAATTAAGGCTTATTTGTTTGAAGATGATACTAATCCGATTATTGCGGTTAATTTCTTGTTTAAAAATGCCGGATATGCCGGAAATGAAGAGAAAAAAGACGGTTTGGCACAAATGGCGGCTTCGCTCCTAGATGACGGAACCGAAAAGCTTAATCGTGTGGCTTATCGGGAAGAATTGGAAAAATATGCCATAAATATCAATTTTGCTGCCGGAAGAGATGATATGAGCGGGGCTTTGTTGACCACAAAAGCTCAAAGCGGACGCGCATTCGGTTTGCTGAAGGATGTGTTGCTTACACCGCGTTTTGACGAAGAAGATATCAATCAAGTGCGTCAAGAATTACTCATGGGGCTTAAAATACAAAAAGAACAGCCGCAAAGTGTGCTGTCTTTGGTTGCCAATAAAGAACTTTTTGGTAGGCATCCGTATGCTAAAAATCCTTTGGGTGAGGCTAAAGATATTACTAAAATTTCAAGGGCTGATTTGGTTTCGTATGTCAAAGACCATTTTACGCGCAGTAATTTGATTGTGAGTGTGGCAGGGGATATTTCAGCCTCTGAGGTTGGTAAAATGCTGGATAATGTTTTTGGAGATTTGCCTGAAAACGGAAAAATGGCTTTTATTCGTAATGCCGATGTCGATTTTGCAGGACAAGATATTAATATTGCCAAAGATTTACCGCAAAGTATTGCATTCTTTGTGGTGCCGGGGGTTACACGCCAAAGTGAAGATTTTTATCCTTTATATGTGGCAAATGATATATTGGGTGGTTCGGGTTTGACTTCGCGTTTATCTTTGGCGGCTCGAGAAAAAGAGGCTTTGACTTATGGGGTTTATACTTATATGAGTTTGGCTGAAAAAGCTCCTTTAATCGGTGGTTCTTTTTCGGCAACGCCTGAAAATTTTGCCAAAGTGAAGGAAATCGTGAATAAAAAATGGAAAAAAATTGCTGATAAAGGCGTGAAAAAACAAGAGTTTGAAGCTGAGATTAATTATTTGCTTGCTTCGTATAATTTACGCTTTGCCTCCATTAGTAATATTGCGGAGATTTTATCGGCAATGCAAAAAGAAAATTTAGGTATCGATTTTTTGCAAAAACGTAATGATTATATACGTAATATTAAACTTCAGGACGTTAATATGGCTGCGAAAAAGTATTTTGCAAAAAATCCCAGATTTATCGCAATCGGAAATAATGAAAAATAAAAAAAGGTTCAAGGAGTGATATAAAATGACAAAACTGGTCAGCAAAACAAAGGCTTGGAAAAAATTAGGCGAGCATTATAAGCATATCAAAGACGTAAAAATGCGCGAAATGTTTGAGTATGATGAAGATCGTGCAAAAAAATTTACTATTCAGCTTGAAAATTTGATGTTGGATTATTCTAAAAACCGTATTAACGAACGGACAATGAAACATTTGTTCCGCTTGGCCAGAGATTGTCAGCTTGAAGAAATGATTAAAGCTATGTTTCGGGGGGATAAAATCAATACCACCGAAAAACGCGCCGTTTTGCATGTTGCTCTCAGAAATCGTGCCAATACTCCGATAATGGTTGATGGCAAGGATGTAATGCCGCAAATTAACGAAGTTTTTGCTAAGATGAGAGATTTTAGCGAAGCGGTTCGTTTGGGAAAATTTAAGGGACATACCGGTAAAAAACTTACAAATATTGTTAATATCGGTATCGGTGGGTCTGATTTGGGACCGGTAATGGCTTGTGAAGCTTTGAAAAAATATTGGGCAAAAGATATGAAGTGTTACTTCATTTCCAATATTGATGGTACGGCTTGCGCTGAAGTTTTGAACAATCTGGATCCGGAAACAACTTTGTTTATTGTCTCTTCAAAGACATTTACCACGATTGAAACCATGACTAATGCCAGAACTTGCCGCAAATGGTTGGTCGATGCCTTGGGTGAACATGCTGTGGCAAAGCACTTTGTTGCGGTTTCGACCAACACGAAAGAAGTCAGCAAATTCGGCATTAATCCTGAGAATATGTTTGAATTTTGGGATTTTGTCGGCGGACGTTATTCTATGTGGTCGGCTATCGGTTTATCTTTGGCTTTGATGGTAGGCATGGATAATTTTGAAAAAATGCTTGATGGTGCTTATGCGATGGATAAGCATTTTGCAGAAACCGATTTGGAACACAATATTCCGGTGATTTTGGCATTGATTGGAATTTGGTATAACAATTTCTTTGGTATTAAAAGATATGGTGTTATTCCTTATGACCAATATTTGCAATATTTGCCGGCATATCTGCAACAACTTGATATGGAGAGCAACGGTAAGTTTGTGACCAAAGACGGAGAAGTGGTTAATTATTCTACCGGTCCGGTTTTGTTTGGCGGTGCGGGAACAAATGTTCAGCACTCTTTCTTCCAACTTATTCACCAAGGAACGGATATTGTGCCGGTTGACTTTATTATTCCGGCAATCTCACATAACGAAATCGGTGACCATCATGAGATTTTGGTGGCCAATGTATTGGCACAAGGTGAGGCTTTGATGAAAGGTAAAACCGTTAAAGAAGCCGCACAAGAACTGACAAAAGCCGGAAAATCTAAGGAAGAAGTTAAAGAGCTGAAATATTTCAAGAGCTTTAGCGGTAACCGTCCGTCTAACACAATTTTGGTGAAGAAGGTTGACCCTTACACTTTGGGTATGTTGGTGGCTATGTATGAGCATAAGGTTTTTGTTCAAGGTGTGATTTGGAATATTAACTCTTATGACCAAATGGGTGTTGAACTTGGAAAACAGATGGCTTTGAATATTTTGCCTGAGCTGCAAGGAAATGCCGAAGGTGTATCGCATGATAGCTCAACTGCAAATCTCATTGCTTCCATCAAGAAAATGAGAAAATAAGGGTTTTGATGAATGCCTATTCGAATTTTACCGTCTAATCTGGTTAACCAAATTGCCGCAGGTGAAGTAGTTGAACGTCCGGCGTCGGTTGTCAAAGAGTTGGTTGAAAACTCGATTGATGCCGGAGCAACTTCAATTGAGGTTAATTTGGTTGACGGCGGTAAAAGTTTGATTGTGATTACCGATAACGGAAAAGGTATGAGCAAAGATGAGCTCAGTGTGGCGGTCGAACGCCACGCAACCTCTAAGCTTCCTGATGATAATTTGTTTAATATCAACTTCTTAGGCTTTCGAGGTGAAGCTTTACCTTCAATTTCTTCTGTGGCCAGATTAAGCATTACTTCGCGCACAAAAGATGAAGATAGTGCTTGGAAGATTGAGGTGAACGGAGGCGTGAAGTCGGAAGTGATGCCGGCGGCTTTGACCAAAGGTACGCGAATTGAGGTTAGGGATTTGTTTTATGCCACGCCGGCTCGATTGAAATTCTTAAAGTCTTCGTCTTCAGAAACAGCACAATGTGTTGATATTCTTAACAGAATTGCTTTGGCTAATCCGCATATTTCGTTCTATTTGACGGAAGATAACAAGAAAAAAGTTAATTTGAATGCATGTCAGGGGGAATTGTTTGATGCCAGATTGCTTCGCTTGTCAGATGTGATGGGAAGGCAATTCGGTGATAATTCTTTGTTGATTAATGCTGAGAGAGAAAATGTAAAAATCAGCGGATATGTCAGCTTGCCGACGCTTAATAAAGCAAATTCTTTGTCGCAATATTTGTTTGTGAATAATCGTCCGGTTCGAGATAAATTGTTATTGGGAGCCATTAAAGGCGCTTATCAAGATGTTTTGGCTTCAAACCGCTACCCAATGTGTGCTTTGTTTTTTGATGTTGACCCGATGTATGTGGATGTGAATGTGCATCCGGCAAAAGCGGAAGTGCGCTTTTATGATAATGCATTGGTCAGAGGGCTCTTAGTGAGTTCTATTCGCAATGCTTTGGCTCAAGGTGACAAACAAACCGCCAATACGGTTAATTTGGAAAATTTAATTGCCGATCATATTCCTGATTTTGGTTCTCAGCCGCAAGCTCATTTTGAGCCAGAACAAAGCATGGAAATGGCTCGTGAGCATGAACCGATGAGCCGGCCTTTCTGGCAAGGAAATCCTTATTCAGGAGGACGAAGCCGGCAAGCGGCTTTGCCTGAATTGGAACGCTTATATTCCGTTAAAGTCGATCAGCCACATGAAGAAATTCCGGTTTCAATGAGTGAGGCTCCCGGACCTTTGGGCTTGGCGAAAGCGCAATTCCATAATACTTTCATTATCTCTCAGACTGAAGATAGTATTATTTTGGTGGATCAGCATGCCGCTCATGAGCGAATTGTGATGGAAAAGATGAAGCAAGCTCTGGCAAGTGAAGAAAAAGTTGCGCGTCAGATGTTGCTTATTCCCGAAGTTGTTGATTTATCAATAAGCGAAAAAACAAGAATTTTGGAGAATGCTCAAGATTTGGAAAAACTTGGATTAGTGATTGAAGAATTTGGTTCTACGGCAGTGATTGTGCGTGAAATTCCGGCTCTGATAGCCAAAGCTGATGTGAAAAAGTTAATCCAAGATTTGGCGCAAGAGATGGCCGAATGGGGTAAAAGTTTTTCTTTGACGCAAAAGCTGCACTTGGTTTGTGCGACGATTGCTTGCCATGGTTCGGTACGGGCAGGGCGGCCGATGAATATTGAAGAGATGAATCGTTTGCTCAGAGATATGGAAAAAACAGAGCACTCCGGGCAGTGTAACCACGGACGCCCGACTTACGTTGAACTCAAAATCAAAGATATTGAAAAATTGTTTGACAGATAATGGTTGATTTTAGTATCAGACTTAAAAAGGAAGATTTTTTAAGACCTCCGTTTGAAGTGGCCGAAAAAGTTTTACTCGGAGCATATTTGTGCTCCAATGTGGGTGGGCAGTTTGTGGCTGGAAAAATTACCGAATTAGAAGTTTATATCGGGGCGGAAGATAAAGCCTGTCATGCTTATTTGAATAAAAAAACCAAAAGAAACGCCGTGATGTTTGACGAAGGCGGAGTGGCTTATGTGTTTTTTGTGTACGGAATGCATAATCAGTTTAATGTGGTGGTGAGTGAAAAGGAGCAAGCAAACGCTATTCTTATCCGGAGTTTGGAACCCGTGAGCGGTGTGGAAGTGATGAAACAACGCCGTAAATGCGAAAAACTAGAGAATTTAACGACCGGTCCCGGAAAATTATGCCAGGCATTAGGAATTACTCGCGAGCATAACGGTATTGATTTGCGGGGAGGTGAAATTTGGATTTCGCCTCGAAATGAAGATGTTGTTTGGCAAACAACTCCCAGAATTGGAATCGACTATGCTGAGGAATATAAAGATAAACTTTGGCGATATGTGATAAAAGAAAATAAATTTGTGAGTAATCTAAAAAAACGGATTAGTTAGACTAATCCGTTTTTGGGGGATGAATGAAAGGTAATGAAATCTTCCACAAAGCATTTCAGTGTAATCACATCTTCTTGAAGTTGTTTGGGAAAATGTCCCATGCTTCGAGAATTTTTTATTAATGTGATTTCTTGTAAAATAATTTTTAAAGCCGGTAAATTTTGTTCGGCTGTTAAAAAAGAAGTTTGACTCAATGTCGTGTTTGCTAAGAGCCATAATCGATATAATGTACGATTATAATTGCTTTTATGCGCTTCTGGGTAAAAAGCTTCTGTTTGACGTTTGACTAAGTCAATTAAAATTTTTCGTTCCATAATTGTAAGTTTTAATTATATAATTTGTTTTGATTCTTGGACAAATTTTTTGTTTTGTCAAGAATAGTTTTGGATATTTATAAAAATTAATTACAAAACTAAAAAAAAGTGCTTGACGTTTTGGGGGAATTTGGGTAAAAGTCTTACGTAAATCGCAAATACCTCGGGAGAGGTGGCAGAGTGGTTTAATGCAGCGGTCTTGGAATCGCAGCAAAGCGAAGATTGGCGAAGAGCGGTGCCACCCGCGATGAGCCGCAAATCGTCGATAAAACGAAGTTTTATGAGACGGTTTTGTAAAAGGTCTTGAATACATAGTTTTATGGAGAGGTGGCAGAGTGGTTTAATGCAGCGGTCTTGAAAACCGTCGAGGGGGCGACCCCTCCCAGAGTTCGAATCTCTGCCTCTCCGCCAATTCATATTGAGCCCGATGAAAGTCGGGCTCTTTTTGTAACAAGAAAACTACCGGCTAGGCCGGTAGTTCCGGAGAGCTTATAGCTTTACAGATAAAAAACTCCTTTGCTAAAGTAAGTTAGATGGTTTGGCACAAGTCTAACAAAAGCAAAGGAGTTTTTTTATGAACACACATACAATAGCACACACGACATGGAATTGTAAATATCATGTCGTCTTCGCCCCAAAATATCGAAGAAAAGCCTTTTATGGAGGGCGTCGCCT
>CASFNK010000009.1 GCA_949295995.1 uncultured Pseudomonadota bacterium | reverse complement strand
GGCTTATCAACCTCAACGAAGGCTTGAAAAGCCAAATCAGCGTGAAAAGCCTTAAGAACATCTCTTAAATTATTGGGATTGATATTAACCGGTGGCACTTGATAGCCATATTCGTGCAACAGCACAAAACGAACAAAGCCCCAACAGTCAAAACTGTTAGGGCCTTGCGCACCGGCTACCCAAGGGCAACCTATGTATTTATTCGCAAAATGAGTCATTTGATTTTTTGACACCATCTTTAATGAGTTTGAAGTGGGTAGGAATTTTGCTTCCATTCCAAGATATTAATGTATTACCACAGCATTCACAATTTTTCTCATCCTTATCTCTATAAATAAGGTGTTCTTCCTCATATGAGTATATTGCTCCGCAAATAGAACAGGTTAATTTTTTCATATTTCTTCCTTTCAGTTTGTGTGTTATTACATTTTGATGTCGCTTTTAATGTAATAAACAATCAGAAGCACTTTAAAATAAAAAATAGCGAGTCATAGAAAAAAAAATTTAAAGACAACTTCTATCTACTCAACCCCGGATATTTTTTAACGGTATAGTTTTCTGCAGGAAATGATTTGTTGCCAATATCCATCATTCTGGCGGTGGCGGATATTTTTGATATATCGGCGGTGATTTCCGTTATTACCAAGGTGATTGGCGGGTCCATTTGCGGATAGCTCAAATCGCTTGATAAATACGGACGATACGTCATCTCAATCATATCTTGGGTTTCAATAGCTTGATCCAAATAACGCATAATCTCGGTTGAAACATTATCTAAAGATAAGCTAATTTCCGGTACCGGAATATTTTCTACCGGCGGAAGTTGTAAATCAAAGGCTAAAGCGATAAATTCAACGTCTTTACCCCCATCTAGCGGCGCATTGTCTTCCAGTCTGCAAGTATGATTAACATTATCGCGCACAACCCGAATAGCGGTTGAATTGCCGTTTTCATCTTTGAAAGCCGGATGCCTTAGCTCCAAGGTATGTAAAATTACAACATCACTCGGAGCTGAAGCATAAGCCTCTTTTAAGGCTTCAGATAAGGTATTATCACTCATTTAGTGTCCTCGGCGGTTTTGGAATATGGAAATAAAGATTCAATTTGAACGGAAATTTCTTTGATTTTTTGAATAAAATCATTTTCTTTGTCATTGTTCCATTGATTGAGAGCTTTTTCTCGTTCTCTTTCCAAAATTAAACTATCGGATTTTTTTCGATACAATTCACAACGAGCTATTTGAATTTCTTCATCGGTCATTGGAATTTCAATTAAATGTTCAATGATTTTATCCTTTTTTAATTCAAATTCAGATTTATACTTTTTATTTGGCTCTATTTCGCCTTGTGTTTCAATCGGCAAGAAACCAAATTTTTTCATTAATTTTTCGTTGCTGTCAAAATTACTGATAGAGCCATAATTTTTCGGAGCATATTCCACATTATCTTTGTTATTGAAGCGTGCAAACATTTTATTTTTCCTTTTAAGTGTTATCAATAATGGTTAAAGAGCCAACTGTCGGATAGTATTGAGTACTTTTTAGATTAAGAAAAATGTACGAGGCATCAGCGGAAGCCGTAAAAGTCTTATTAACACTAATTCCAGAGGTCGCGTTTGAGCCGTTATTGGTTGAGAATATGGTTTGAGTTAGAGTTGTTGGTT
>CASFNK010000008.1 GCA_949295995.1 uncultured Pseudomonadota bacterium | reverse complement strand
TTATTATAATAATGAACGTTGTCAGTGGAGCTTAAACAAAATGACACCGGCTCAACGCCGATGCCATTTGCTTAATTCTCCCTCTTGACTTAATCCTCCTCGGGACTTTTTTTATTTGTCCAATTTATGGGGGACAGATCAACGGAGGCTTTTTTTATTAGATTGATTGCAAAGCATATAAATCTTTAACAACCCAAGCGCCCTTAGCGTTGCTCAGGACATAGACAATATTGCCTTTGCACAAACCAAACCAGACACCATTGCATTCGCTTTTGGTATAGACCTCAACCGTGGTGGCATCTATCGGTTTGAGTTTTACAATTTGAAAGCTGGATTGGGTCGGACGTTGCAGGCTCTCATCTTCCATAAATGTAAAGCGAGGGAGTTTTTTAGCATCGCATTCTGCCAATTTGGGGTTAATCGTGCATTTGACCTGCAAATCTATGGCGCAAACCATATCGCTTCCTTTATCGCAGCCTTGGGGCAGATTATTGATATCATAGTGATAAACAACATCTTCAAACTCAACATCAAACTGTGGACGAGCTACTATTTCTTCTCCTTCTTCAAGTGCCTCTTGCGTAGAGAGGGTTGATAGCTCTTCTTGTTGCGTTTTTTTCTCATCAGAACAGGCTGAAATCAGCAATAACGCACTAAATGCACACAAAAACTTTCTCATTTCTTTTCCCCGTTAAAAAATTTTATTTGTAATAATTTATAGTGCAGCTTTGAGCTCTTGTCCACAAAATAAAAAAGGAGGAATAAAAACTCCTCCTTTTCAATGCCTTTTTTTGATTAGAAATTATATCTGATACCTGCGGTGTATTCCCACATATCATCTAATCCGTCAATACCATCCATTTTAACATAACGTGCTAAACCACGAACGGAGAATTTATCATCAATTTTATATTGTAATCCGGCACCAAAACGATAACCTATAGCATGGTCGTCATAATCACTTGAACCTATAATTTCTCTGACTTTCTCTTCAAATTTATATTCTCCGATACCAACTGTACCAATAAGTGAATATTCCTGATCACAACCTAACGGCAGATAACCCATCAAATCTAAACCATAAGCTTGGAATGAAGCCTTGCTTTCAAAAATGTAATCATGTGTTTTGGCTTCATCTGAATATTGATAAAATAACTCTGTACCAAAATATTGATTATAGTCTGTACCAACATTGACAGAAAGCGAATTAAATTTCGGTGTATGTTCATCAGCATCTGCATAAGTATAGTTATAATCCAAACCAACATAAGGTTTAAAATCATATTCAGCAGCATTTGCATTAGCACTCATTGCCAATACGGAAGCAGCCATCATTAATGAAGAAACAGTATATTTCATGTGCAATTTCCTTTACTGTGGTTAAAGAAAAACGGAATTACCCGAATTAAAAGTATTATTACTATATAACATTTTTCTAAAATGTGAAGTAAAATAATTTTTTATTTCATTAAAACCATAAATTAACTTTATTAAGTGTATTGTTTCAAAAGGAAAAAAGTGATATAGTTTGAAACTATGGAGGATTTTTTGATGAAAA
Organism: uncultured Pseudomonadota bacterium; assembly: GCA_949295995.1. Taxonomy (GTDB): domain Bacteria; phylum Pseudomonadota; class Alphaproteobacteria; order RF32; family CAG-239; genus Scatocola. The sequence goes on along the minus strand of CASFNK010000008.1, from coordinate 40,208 downwards.
ATTGTTCTCAACTCGGACGAACCATGATAGAAGTTATCGGTGTGTTGGCTATCTTAACCGCCGTGAGCGTAGCTATTAACAAATTCATCAATAATATGCATGATAAATTTAGGATCAGCCGAATCACCCAACAAATTACAGATTTACGGAAAAATATAAGCAATCGCTATGTCGCAAACGGAGATTATTCCGTTATTAAAGTACAGGAAATGATTGACAGTAAAGTTATTCCATCTGATATGGTCGATAACGGAAAAGTAATTCACGCTTACAATTCAGAGGTTACATTTGATGGGAGCAAAGATACTTATCAAGTTACTTTCACTCAACTTCCTCATCATGTATGTGTTGAACTCGCTGTTATGAATTGGAATTTCGGTGGAAGCTCTGAGCTATACCGCCTCAAGGTCAATGAAACAGAATTTAACTGGCCTATGCTGGCAAATGGAGGAAAAGAACTCTCCGTTACACTTGCCGATGCTGAAGTTGCTTGCATCCTTCCTCCTAAAGATGATGAAAATGACATAATTGAATATAACGATAATACAATTACTTGGACTTTCCGCTAACAAAATAAGGATTATCTTGTGATTAAAATTGACGACATAAATAAAACAAAAGATATCTCCTCTCGCAAAACAACAAAAACCTCAAGCAGTGGAGACGAGAGCTTTTCTATTCTTTTAAAAGAAACCATGAAGTCTCAAACGAATCCTGTTAATGCTGCCGGCGGAATCAGCGTTGCCGATGCCATTTTTGCCACCCAAATGGTGGACGAGGAAGAAGAAAAAGAAATCCGCAAAAAATTGGTAAAACGCGGACAAACGTTGCTTGAAAAATTAGAAGAAATCAGAAACGGGTTGCTTATGGGATATATTTCAAGAGACTGTTTGATTGAAATCTCACGCTTCGTAAAAGATAACAAATTTCAATCCAACGACCCTAAGTTACAAGAGATTTTAAGCGAAATCGAATTGAGAGTGGAAGTGGAATTGGCAAAATTAATGAAATAACTGTTATAAAACGTTTTTTTGCTTGAAGTTCCTGCCTTTAATTTGTATTTTGCTTGCTATAGATTTTTATTGTTAACTATCCATAAGGAGAATGAACATGGATATGGAAAGCGCTACAATTCTTCCTCCGGATTATGTTCCGTCCGCTGATGAAGAATATATGAATGACATGCAAGTTGAATATTTTCGCCAGAAACTCTTAAACTGGAAAAAATCTCTTCTTAGCCAATCTCAAGACACTTTGGAAGATTTGCGTCAAGGCGGGTTAAACCAACCTGATGATATTGACCGCGCATCTTTGGAAACAGATAAAGCGCTTGATTTGCGTACTAAAGATAGAGCTCGTAAATTAATTTCTAAAATCGACGAAGCCTTAAAAAGAATTGAAGACGGTACTTACGGTTATTGTGAAGAAACTGGCGAACCTATCGGTTTGGAACGCTTAGAAGCTCGTCCGGTGGCTACCCTGTCCATTGAAGCTCAAGAACGCCATGAACGTATGGAAAAAACTTACGACGATGAAGCTTAGGCTAGCTTAATGACAGTACGTAACTTTATTTTGGCCTCTGGCTCGCAACCCAGAAAAATGTTGTTGCAACAAATTGACTACGCGCCTAAGCTCATAGATTCGGCGGATATCGACGAAACGACTCTCAAATTTGAAACACCGACAGCCTATGTTAAGCGAATGGCAAAAGAAAAGGCTTTGGCGGTTGCCAAAAGGCATCCGGGAGAAGTTGTTTTGGCTTGCGATACGGTGGTGGTTGTCGGCAACAAGGTTTTGCACAAATCTAAAAATCCCGAAGAACAAACTTTGGTAATGAAAGCATTATCAGGCAAAGCACACAAAGTGTTAAGCGCGGTGTGTGTTGTCAGTAGGGACGGAAAACTTGCTTTGAGATGTGTGGCGACCCGATTGTTGATGAAAAAGATGACTGAGGCTGAAATCAAAGATTACGTTGCCAGCAATGAATGGGTCGGCTGTTGCGGCTACAAAATTGAAGGCAGGCTTGCTGCCTATGTTAAAAAAATTGTTGGCTCTTATTCGAGTGTGGTTGGTTTGCCTTTGTGGGAAGCCAGAAATTTGTTAGAGGGTGCAGGTGTAAAATGAGCATTGATACAATCATCTTTGAAAAATATAATGCGGCGGTTCGTTTGGCAGAATTGGAAAATTCAGACCTTAAGGAATTGATTTTTGCTAATGAAAACAGTGCCTCTGAAGGAAATATTTATCTCGGAAAAATTACTAAAAAAATTGAATTGGCTCATGATAAAATCGGTTTCTTCATTGATATTAACGATGGGCATGATGCTTTCTTAAATGCTGAGGAATATGGCTTAAAAGAGGTTAATTATACCGAAGGGCAGAGCATTGTTGTGCAAGTTGCCCAAGAAAAAAGAGCCGAAAAAGGCGCAAGAGTGGTCAGAGCCATTCAGTTTGTCGGTGAGAGAATCGTTTATTGTCCGTATCGCATGACAATTGAAGCCTCGTCGAGAATCGAAGACAAAGAAAAATTAGCCGAATACAAAGAAAAAGTTTTGGAAAACACAACCGGTCAAGAAGGTTGGATTTTAAGGACTTCGGCGGTAGAGGTGCCGTTTGAGGAAATTGCTAAAGAAATGGTTGAGTTGCGCAATCTGTATGATGATGTACGCATTAAAGCTCGCTCAGCCAAGGCTCCGGCTTTGCTTTATGCCAAGACAGCTCCTTTGTTTGATGAAATCAGGCGTTACCAGAATTCTTTACAAATGGTAATTGTTAATAACCATAATGTGGAAGCTGAGCTCAAAGAAAAATTCGGCGATAAGTATGAGATTGCCTATGAGGTTAATCCTTTTGAAGAACACGGTTTGGAAGATGAAATTTCTGATGCCTTACTCAAAGAAGTTAAACTTCCCTCGGGCGGCAGAATTTGCATTGAAGAGACAAGAGCTTGCGTTTGTATTGACGTGGATAGCGGCAATGACAACGGCAAAGGTTCTATTTCAGCCCTTAATCAAGAGGCGGCGGTTGAGATTGCCAAACAAATTCGGTTGCGCAACTTATCTGGAAAAATTATTGTCGATTTCGCAGGGTCTTCCGACTATAAGTTTATAAAACCGGTTTTGGAAACTCTGGAAGAAGAGCTCAATAAAGACAGCAATCGCGGTCGAGTACTTGGTTTGAGCCGCGCCGGAAATGTTGAAATTTTGCGTGTTCGCAGACGTCCGACTTTGCAAGACGTCCTAACAGAAGAATGCGAAACCTGTCAAGGTACCGGGCGGGTTATGAAATGAGCGACGTCATAAAAACATATCGCTGTCCGATTTGCCATAAATTGGCTCAGGAAAATAAATATAAGCCTTTTTGCTCAAAAAGATGTGCCGATATTGATTTGGGGAATTGGTTTAATGAAAGTTATCATATTCCGGCCGTAGAGCTCGATGACACGGAAATTGAGCAGTTACAAGAAGCTGTTGAGAGTAAGACCTCCGATGAAGATTAACTAAAAAGGCGCTTTGAAAACAAGCACCTTTTCTTTGGTTTCAAATTTAATATTCTCGGCTATTGGTATTTATCGTTCTTTGCCCGCTATGTTTGGCACTGTAATATTTTTTAACCCGATTATAGACAACTTCTTGTGGCGTGGGAACATCTGATAAACCTCTTAATCTTGAAAGATTATCAACTTCATAAGTTTCCTTAATTAAGTTTTCCGCTAAATTATTGGAAACTCCAACCAAAGTGTCTTGGTCTTGTTCATGTTGAAAATCAATTACATTTTCAGTTATTTGTGGTTCTCCGTTTCTTTGGTAAAAATTATCTGCATTATGCGCCATTTTGCTCATATTTTCTCCGTCGCAGGCAAATTCAGACATTAATGAAGTAAAAGTGGCGCAATCATTGCGATTGTATGACATCGGATAGCGGTTATAATTAATATTTGGATTAATATTTAGAGAGCAAATATTTAAATCTGACATTATTTGAGCTTTAGTTTCAGCATAGGAGGCGCCGCCCATTTGGTCTAAAATCGTGGCATTATATCCCTCATAGCCTTTCTCCAAAATAAGGGCAATATTGTGTCCGGGCATACCTTCTTCTTGACAACCGATAGGAATAAAAATTTTATTAAAATCTTTGTTACAATTACCAATGGCATTTAGTGTGTTTTTTAGCAAATTACAATGCGCTTCACGGTTTTCTGCGGGGGCTAAATACTCATCGGCATAAACATTTATGGGAGATGTTATCAAAGTTGAGTTTGACTGTCCCATCAGCTCCCGATTGAGCGTATTAACATTACCATTTACATAACACGCATCAAAAAATGAACACCGCCCTTTTTGGGCTTTGGCTTGATAGAGATGCGTAATAGCAACATTATCCATTCCTGAGCCATATATTTCTTTATCATCAGAAATAAAATCCGCCAATACATCTAATTGGTCGCTTGTATCTAAGTTGGTGCTTATGTGCATATCTCTATCCTTGTTTTTTATTATTTGTTATTATATTATCATATTGTTTTATTGATTACAAGTTTTGTCTAGGATTTTGTCTTTGTTTGATGAAAATATAGTCTTTTAAATATCCAAAATATAACCATTCCCTTTTTCAGCGATGTTATTTCCTGTTACAAATAATTGATTTCACTTACAGCAAATTTTTGTTTTGCAGATAATCAAACAGCTCTTTAGCCATTAGTTCATGACCTTGGGCGTTAGGATGCGTGGCATCTTTATATAAATTCTCTAAATCTCTCTTCTTCCAATTTTCATAACGAGCAAAAAAGTTGATTTTTCTTGCCACACAAATTTCTTTGATTATCTCGTTATATCTTTCAACATCTGAATTATAACGGACTAATGAGGCTTGGCTGGTGTACCTGTTTTCTATCACCGGGGTTAGGTCGGTTACGACAATTTTTGCGCCGGTTGCCGTTAAGATATCCAGTAAACGGTTCCAATACATAACTCTTATTCCTTCCGAAAAATCAAGCTGTAAATTGCTGTCTTTGCGGCGGCGGAGGTCATTAATCCCAATATTAGCGATAATTAAATCAAAATGTCGGGACAGAACTTCAAAATTAGCACGGTTGGCGGCATCCGCAATATTGTCCCCTGATTGAGACAAATTATTAAAAACATATTCTCCTGGGTATGAGGCTAAAATCTTTTTACCTAATCTGGCAAAAAAGCCTAAATCCTGTTCATCATAATAGCCGTGGGCTATACTGTCTCCAACCATACCAATATTTTTAACCATTATTTTTAATCCTCTAAATTGAACTTTGCATATTATTAAAATCTAATTCCTTTTTTAAATCAATAAAAAAGCCTCTCAAAAGAGAGGCTTGGGTAACATTCACAATTCTTACTTACAATAAATGGTTTTCGGCCAAGTATTTCCAATAAGCGCAAGCGTGTACGGACTGGATAATGCCGTTGGTGCGTAACAGCTCCTTAATCTCGTCTAAGCTCAGCAAATGGACACTCAAGCACTCCCCTCCGTCAAGATGTTGTTTATTCTCTATGAGCTCAACATCTTCGGCGATAAAGTTATAAGTCCAGTTGTTGGTGGTGCTTGGGTTGGCTGACATTTTCAGGTTTTGGCGCCAGCGACCCTTGCCATAACCGGTTTCTTCCCATAACTCTCTTTGAGCGGCTTGTAGAGGTGTTTCTCCTTCATCAACACAACCACCGCAAAGCTCATAATTGGTCGTTTGTGTGCCGTGGCGGTACTGACGAACCATTACAAACTTTTTGTCTTTGGTGATGGCCAGCGTATTGACCCAGTTTGGATATTCCAAAACATAATATTCAGGAATTATCACACCATTGGTAAGCTCAATTTTATCCTCACGAACGGTGAGCCAAGGTTTTTGGCATAAATACTTGCTCTCCAAAATTTTAGCTTGTTTTTGCTCTTTTTCCATTTTGTTTGATTTTTTAGGGTTAATAATAAAAATTCTATCTCGAATTTAGCGCAATCTTATGATTTTGTAAACCTTATTTAATCACTCTTGCGACGGTTAGCGTATCAACCGATTTGGCTCCGGCTTGCAAAATTACCTTGGCACATTCTTTCAAGGTCGAGCCGGTGGTCATAACATCATCTATCAGCACAACTCTTTTGTCTTGAATATTCTCGGGAAACTTTACGCTAAAGGCATTTTTGACATTTCTGATCCGTTCATGCCCCGAAAACTCAACTTGCGGCTTGGTTTTGCGATGCCTTATTACGGAGCGGCAATCACAGGGAATATCTACCAACTTGCTCAATTCTCGCGCTAACAATACCGACTGATTATAACGTCTTTTTATCAAGCGCGTATAATGCAGCGGAACCGGCACTATGACATCTACGTTTTTCTCAAAAATATCTTTTCCGCCTAAGCGCAACCATTTAGCCAAGAAGGCCGCATTTTCGGTTCTATCATTAAACTTAAAATTCAAAATTAATGGTTTGGAATATTCATCATACACAACAGCCGAACGGCACATCCGAAACACCGATTTAGAATTACGCAAACAGCCGCCGCATAATTTGCCAATAGTGTTTTCTGTGGCTAAAGGCAAACCGCAATGCTCACAATAAGGTTTCACTATAAACGTAATCTCATTAAAGCAATCGGCACAAAGACCATTGGTGTCGCCTAAGATTTTGCCACACTTCAGGCAACGCGGCGGCAACAAAGTATCAATTATTTTTTGAAGGACGACATTCATCGCTTAGGCTTTGGCTAATCCCAATTTTGCCAACTCATCATGAATGTTATTGATACTGTCAACAACCGTCATACCAGCAGACGTCATCGCATCCCTTTTATCTTGAACGGTTATACTACCATTGGTGATAACATCTCCGGCATAACCCATTTTGTGTCCGAAAGGAATGGCGTCTCCCGCAACAAAACCAATCACCGGCTTGCGGTGTTTTAGGTGCTTATAAAATTCGGCACCGACTTCTTCAAACGTGCCACCCATTTGACCTATCATCACTATCGCATCGGTGTTGGAATCCTTATGGAACAGCTCCAATATGTCTTCAAAGGCGGTGCCAACAATCATATCATCTCCCAAACCTATAACCGTGGACTGCCCTAACCCTGCTCGGTTGGTTTCCAGAACCGCCTCATAGGTTAGGGTTGAAGAGCGCGAAACAACGCCTATTCTGCCGGGGGTATGGATATTTTCAGGAAAAATACCAAGTCTTGCTTCTCCGGGCGTAATGATTCCCGGTGTGTTAGGTCCGATTAATTTGGTTTTAGAGCCATGGAGCATGGCTTTTATTTCAAGCATATCTTTGATTGGCACACCATCGGCAATACATACCGACAAATCTAGCTCGGCTTCCACAGCCTCTCTGACCGCGGCTTTAACAAAACGTGCCGGAACATACATCACCGAGGCATTAGCCCCCGTTTCTTTAACCGCTTCTTGCACCGTGTTAAAAACCGGAACATCTAAATGAAAAGTTCCACCTTTGCCGGGAGTTACACCTCCAACAACTTGGGTGCCATAATCCATTGAACGTTTGACATGGAATGAGGCTTGCGTACCCGTAATACCTTGGATTAAAACTTTTGTATGTTTATCTACCAATATGGACATTAATCTGCCGCCTCCATCGCTGATAAGAGTTTATCAACCGAATCCTCCATACTGTCGGCAATGATAAGCGGCAGTTTGGAGTGAAGCAATATTTCTTTCGCTTCGTCTTTGTTGGTTCCTTCAAATCGAACTACCAAAGGCACGTTTAATCCAACTTCCGAGGCGGCGGCAACTATACCCTCCGCCAGCAAATTACACCGCAAAAAACCACCCAAAACATTTATCAAGATTCCCTCAACGCGCGGATTGGTCATTATTATCTTTATCCCTGAGGCAATTTTATCTTTATCGACACCACCTTTGACGTTTAGGAAACAAGCCGTTCCTTCGCCTTTTTCTCTTATCAAATCCATAGCCGCCAGGGCTATGCCATCACCATTGACAATGCAACCGATTGAACCATCAAACGAGCTATACTGAAAGCCGTTTTTATTGGCCTTGAGCTCGCGGTCTTCGGTTTCATATTCATCTTGAAGCGGCAAAAAATCTTTGTGGCGAAACAAAGCATTGTCATCAATTGAGAGCTTGGCATCAAGTGCTATGATATCACCATTGGAATCCACTCCCGAAGGATTTACTTCAAGCATGGTGGCATCGCAATCAACAAAGGCTTGATGAAGTCCGTTGATAAAACTTTCAAGAGAGTGAAAACTCTCTTCTTCCAACTCCAGGTATTCCAAAACCTGACGGATTTGTTCTTTACTCGCACCGGTCAACAAGTCTAAATTCAGGCGCAAAATAAGTTCAGGCGAATTGGCCGCCATTTCCGATATTTCACGATTTTTAATGTCGGCAATCAGTAAAGTTATGGCCGCATTCATACGGTCAATGACTAAACCGGTATAAAATATTTTTTTGACAATGCTGAACTCTTCAACATAAATACGGCTGACGAGCTTACCTTTGGGACCGGTTTGCGGCGTTACCAACGTGGCCCCTAACATTTTTTCGGCTTCAACATAGACGTCGGAAAGGTGCTTTATCTCCCTAATCCCGCTTTTACGACCTGCCGATTTTTCAATGAATTTTCCTTTATTGCGGGCTCCGGATTGAACTTGAGCTTTGAGCATCCACGGACCGCGATAGGAAATCTTACGCGCGGCGTTTTTCGCCTCAAGCGGCGTATAAGCCACCAGCCCTTTGGGAATTTTTATTCCGTATTGGCTAATGATTTTCTTGGCTTGATACTCGTGAACGTTCATTTATTACATACTCTGTTCGGCATAAAATTTGATTTTTGAAACCATGGACATTAAACCGTTGCGCCGGCTCGGGCTTAAATTCTCCTCTAGTCCGAGTTTAGCAAAAATATCTTCAATGGCAATGCTTTTAATTTCCGATGGGGATTTGTCGTTATAAATCATCAAGACTATCGAAATTAAACCTCGAACCAAAATTGCATCACTATCGCCTAAAAAATGGATTTTGCCGTCTTGAAATTGAGGCACAAGCCAGACTTGCGACTGACAACCTTGCACTTTCCACTCAGGCGTTTTGTATTCTTCGGGCAGATTTTCCAAATTGTTGCCTAAATCTATCAGATATGAATAGCGATCCTCCCAATTATCAAGGTAAGAAAAATTTTCGATTAATTCTTCTAATGTCATCATCGCCTCTTAAAAAAGTTCCATCATCGCGCGGGCGTCTTCACTCAAGCGCTCCATTGACCAAGCAGGCTCCCAAACAATTTTTACCGTAACAAGCCCTGTTCCTTCCACCAAAGACACGGCATCAGCCGCTTGTTGGGGCAAAACACCGGCAACGGGACAACCGGGTGCCGTTAAGGTCATATCAATCTCGACATTGGCCTCGTCATCAATGCGGATATCATAAACCAAGCCCATATCCCAAATATTTATCATAATTTCAGGGTCGCAGACGGTTTTGAGTGCCTCAATAATATCCTCCTTAGTAGCCTTTTTTTCACCTTCAGGCAAAGGAGAGCCTGCTGTGGCGATATAGTCTTTCTTCTCTTCGGGAGAAAGAGTCATTGCCGCTAAAAGTTCGGCTTCATTGGGATTATTAGAGTTTTCTTCGCTCATGGGATGTCCTTAATGATGATGTCCGCCAAGAAATATTAAGCCAACGATTGATACCAACAATAAAATGATGTATTGTGGTTTGATTTTAGTATATTCCTTTTGATGATTAAAGTTATTAAACAGCATAATCCACACCGGATAAGCATGCACAATGGCGGCGACGTAAGCCGGATTGGGCGCAAGATACATGGTATAAGTCTTCAAAAACCCGTGGAGAATCGCAAAAAGCATAAAAAACCACGCATATTTCATATCAGCAAGCGAGATTAAATCTTTTGCCGGGCGTCCTTCTTTGAGATAGGCCGCTAAATTAATACTGCCGGCAACAAGTGAGGTTATCAGCGTGTAATAGTAAATCGCCGAGATGATATTTTCCGCTCCTAAATGCGTCGTTTCTTTATTGGTAACATCAATAAATATCTCACAAAACATTCCTATTGCCAAAAAGCTCAAGGCTTTGCGATTGGCTTTCGCCTGACAGATTAAAATAAGGGACAAAGTTGTTCCCAACAAGCAGGCGAAGATTAGCGACATTTTGGTCGGCTCTATAAAAAATTCTTGCAATTCGTGGGGGTGTAAAAGTAGCCAAAACACAAATATAAAAGCAATGCTTAAGGGGTGAATCAGGCTTGTTACCTGAGCTCCAAAAGTTTTGGCACCGTTTAGAATACGATTTTCGCCAACCGACATAACTATCCCTTGGGCTATGCACAAAGCATAAAAAGCAAGATTATGTATCGGGGCAAAGAAAAAGGCAAAAGGAAGCAAGACCACCGCCGTCCCTAAACCGCGATAGACCATTAAATGCGACCCTTTAACCTTGATAAACTGATTGATGTACACATAGCTCGACATCAACAGACTCAGGATTATCGCCAATATCCACCAGTAATTTTGCATTTTTATCTCTCTTGAGTGAAAGTTATAAGCCTTTGAAATGCCTTGTCAAGATTTAGAGAAACATTTTTTGAGCTTTACGAATGGCCGGAAGAAGTGCGTCTATGTCCTCGTGCGTGGTATAAAGTCCGAAAGAGGCTCTGGCTACCGTTTCATAGCCCATGCGGTGAACCAGCGGTTCGGCGCAATGGTGTCCGGTACGAACTGAAATGCCCTCTTTATCCAACACAAAAGCTAAATCTGAGGGGTGAATTCCATCAACGACGAAAGAGAACACGCCTCCTTTATCGGGAGCGGTGCCGATCAGGGTTAAACCTTTGACATTCTCCCACTGCGATTTCGCATAGCTTACGAGCTCATCTTCGTGGGCTTTAATGTTTTCAATTCCTAAATGACTCATATATTTTAGGGCCTCACCCAAGCCAATGGCCTGAACGATAGCCGGTGTTCCGGCTTCAAAACGCGCCGGAGAAGGCATAAAGGTTGTTTTTTCATAAGTTACGGTATCGACCATATCGCCACCGGTTTGATAAGGCGGCATCGAATCGAGAATTTTATATTTGCCGTACAGAACACCTATTCCCGTCGGGCCGTAAGTCTTATGCCCCGAAAAGGCAAGAAAATCACAATCTATATCTTGGACATCGGTTTTATTGTGGACAATATATTGGCAGGCATCAACCAAAAAAAGTGCTCCGTTTTGATGAGCTTGCTTAGCCATTTTTTTAAGCGGAAAAATTGTGCCCAAAACATTGGACATTCCGGTAACGGCAACCAGTTTGGTGCGTGGGGTTAAATACTTGAGATATTCTTCTTCCACATAACTCCCGTCATCGGCAATCGGAAAAACTTTTAAGGTAATGCCAATCTCATCTCGCAACATTTGCCATGGGACAAGATTGGCATGGTGTTCGGCCTGAGAAATTAAGACCTCATCTCCTGCGTGCAAAAACTTGCGTCCCCAAGTAGCCGCCACCAAATTAATGGATTCCGTTGCGTTGCGGGTGAAAATAATTTCATCCGAAGATGCCGCATTTATGAAATTTTTGACAATCTCTCGGGCTTGTTCATAAGAGGCGGTTATATCTTCCGACAAATGGTAAATGCCGCGGTGAACATTGGCGTAGTGGTGATTATATATCTCTTGCATAAGGTTAATTACCGGCAAGGGCTTTTGCGCAGACGCCGCCGAATCCAAAAACACGTTGGGTTTGTTATTTACCAACTCCGAGAGGACGGGAAAATCTTTGCGTATTTCATAAACATTATACATTATTTGGCTTTCGATAAGTGAAACTTTATCTTTATATAAGCTCTTTTTGGAATTTACGCAACTCTTTGGCGCAATTTTATGAATTTTGCTTCAAATCCTTAAACCAATCGTGCAAAGTATCCTGTTCAATACGGGCAAAGACATCTTCCAAATAAGCGTCTATCAGCATTTTTTTGGCATCTTCACGAGAAATCCCGCGCGATTGCATATAAAACAGCTGTTCTTCATCTAACTCACCGCTGGCCGCACCGTGCGAGCACTTAACGTCATCGGCAAAAATCTCGAGCTCAGGCTTAACATCAATTTCTGCCGTATCACTCAGCAATAAAGCCTTGTGAAGTTGTGTGCCTTCGGTTTGGTCGGCATTGGGGGCAATGTGAATTTTGCCTTGGAAAACACCTTTGGCATCGCCGCCGACTACCCCTTTGATAAGTTGGGAGGACTGAGTTTGCGGAACCAAGTGTTCAATATCCGTGGTGGTATCAAGTGAGGCCCAACCATTCATGACATAAGCGCCGTCAACTTGCGCTCTTGCTTGCAAACCTTTGAGTTTTATTTTGGTTTCGTTGCGGGCAATGTTGGCGCCTTTTTGCAAGCAAAAACTTTTATATGTACCGGAGGTTTCAACATCCACCGCGTGCAACGCAATGTGATTGGCTTTATAGGCCTCGTTTTGGAATTTATAGTGGTTTAATTCGGCATTTTCTTGAACCTGGATTTCATTTACTTGATTAACAAAATAACGCGATTTTACTTCGCCTGTATAACTATAATATTCAACTAAATCTAATTGACTGCCGGTATTTAAGACGACTATATTTCGGATATTTTCAAAGAAATTATGTCCTTGAGGAATTGTGTGATAGCGCAAAACCAACGGCATTTCAATTTTTTGATTGGCGGCAACTTCAATAAATACGCCTTGCTCTAAATAAGCACTGTTGAGTGCGGCAAAAGGATAATTCTGAATGTCGGCAATTTGATTAATATGCGAAAGAGCCTCGATTAAGGGTTTGATGGTTAGTCCTTGCGGCAAATTTGAGGTTTTGACCCATTGACCGTTCAGAAAATCAATCTCGGCACAAGGAAACGGAAATTGCTGAAGTGGCATTGCGTTTTTATCAGCAGGAGCGGCAAACTCATAATCATCGGCTTCAAGCTCGCGGAGTTTGGTATATTTCCAAGCCTCGGTTTTAGGTGTCGGCAAACCCTGACTCAGAAAAGCGGCTTTACCCTCTTGGTGCAGTGTTTTTGCCCAATGCGAGGTTTGAGAATCGTCGTTATTTTTGAAGAAAGGGTTCATTATCTTTCCTTTACAAATTCCGCATAGCCTTTTTCTTCCAGCTCTAAGGCCAAATCTTTATTGCCCGATTTTACAATATGCCCATCGGCAAAAACATGCACAAAGTCAGGAACAATATAGTTTAACAGACGTTGATAGTGGGTAATTACCAACATGGAGCGATGTTCATCTCGCAGGGAATTTACCCCATCCGCAACAACCTTTAAGGCATCAATATCAAGGCCCGAATCCGCCTCGTCCAAAATGGCAAAGGAGGGTTTGAGAAACGCCATTTGCAAAGTCTCAAGACGTTTTTTCTCGCCACCGGAAAAACCCACATTTACAAAGCGTTTTAACATCTCCGAATCAATACCTAATTTTTTGCCCTCTTCTCGCAAGAGCTTAATAAACGAAACATTATCAAGCTCCGGCAAATTAAGGTGTTTGCGTTGCGCATTGAGGGCTTGCTTTAGGAAAGCCGAGGTGGGGACTCCGGGGATTTCTACCGGATATTGCATAATCAAGAACACGCCTTCTCTGGCTCTTTCCTCAGGCGAAAGGGAAAGCAAATCCTTTCCCTTAAACCGCACCGACCCACTCGTTACTTCATAGCCCGGTTTGCCGGTCAGCACATAAGATAAGGTCGATTTTCCGGCACCGTTTGGTCCCATAATCGCATGAATTTCACCTTCGTTGATTATCAGGTTGAAATTTTTGATAATTTCCTTATCGCCGACCCTTGCGTGCAGTTCTTCTATTTCCAGTAACGGTGTTGTCATATTTTTTTCCTTAACTATTCCGCCGCGTGCATACTCTTAAGGTGAGCCAACATTTTTTTGACTTCTTCCTCTGAAGCGCGTTTATTGGTTTTGGCTTCTTTTAATATTTGAGCCGCTATCGTTGACATTTGGGTTAATACTTCTAACATTTCTTGTTGTTTTGTCATGTTATCCTACACTTCCTTCTAAGCTAATATTTATTAATTTTGCTGCCTCAATGGCAAATTCCATCGGCAGATGTTGCATAACTTCTTTGCAGAAGCCGTTTACTATCAAGCTCACGGCATCTTCTTCGCTGATGCCCCTTTGCAGACAGTAGAAAAGTTGTTCATCACTGATTTTTGAAGTGGTCGCTTCATGCTCTATTACAGCTCCTTTATTGCGATTTTCAATATAAGGAACCGTATGCGAACCGCAGTTTTTGCCAATGAGCAAACTATCGCACTGCGAATAGTTTCTGGCACCACTTGCCTTGGGGGAAACACGCACCAATCCTCGATAAGTTTGATTAGAGAATCCAGCCGAAATACCTTTGGAGATAATTTTTGAGCTGGTGTTTTTGCCAATATGTATCATCTTGGTGCCGGTGTCGGCTTGCTGATGATTATTGGTGATGGCTACAGAGTAAAACTCGCCAACCGAATTGTCGCCTTGCAAAACGCAGGACGGATATTTCCAAGTTACCGCCGAACCGGTTTCAACCTGTGTCCACGAAATTTTGGAATTAACGCCGCGGCAAGCCGCACGCTTGGTAACAAAGTTGTAAACACCGCCTTTGCCGTCTTTGTCGCCGGGATACCAGTTCTGAACCGTAGAATATTTAACCTCAGCATTGTTTAAAACCACAATCTCAACAATCGCAGCATGGAGCTGATTTTCATCTCTTTGTGGAGCCGTACAGCCCTCCAAATAAGAGACATAGCTGTCATCTTCGGCTATAATCAAAGTCCTCTCAAACTGTCCGGTGTTTTTGGCATTTATTCTAAAATAGGTGGAGAGCTCCATCGGGCATTTTACGCCTTTGGGAATATACACAAAAGAGCCATCCGTAAACACCGCCGAATTAAGGCAGGCAAAGAAATTATCCGTATAAGGCACAACTGAGCCCAAGTATTTTTTCACTAAATCGGGATGCTCGCGCACCGCCTCGGAAATGGAGCAGAAAATAACACCCTGTTCAGCTAATTTGGCGCGATAGGTGGTGGCAACCGAAACACTGTCAAAAACCGCATCCACCGCAACAACGCCGGCCAGAGCCTCTTGCTCTTTGAGCGGAATCCCTAATTTTTCATAAGTCTTGAGCAACTCCGAATCGACCTCATCCAAACTCTTGGGAGCAACCTTTTGTTTGGGCGCTGAATAGTAGTAAAGGCTTTGATAATCTATCTTATCATAACTTAATTTCGCCCAAGTCGGCTCGGTCATCGTCTGCCAAAACTCAAAGGCTTTTAAGCGCCAATCCAAGAGCCATTGGGGTTCTTGTTTTTTGCGCGATATCAATTTGATTATCTCTGCATTTAAGCCCATAGGAGCCATGTCGGCGTCAATGTCCGTTACAAAGCCATATTTATATTTATCCCCGCTCTCGTCTATGATTTGCGGTTGATCCTTGGTGCTCATAACTATTTATTCTCTTTTGTTTTTTCGCGTTGGTTATAAACAAGGAGTGTTAATTTCTTGTAAATTCTTATAAGTTCGCCTTCAACTTAGGGATTTTTATAAAAAAATGCAACCTCTATTTAAACAAATATTTAGTTTTTGAGGCTAGAATCCGATTATTCCACAACCTTTAAGGATTGCGCCATGATTTATGTTTTGATTATTTGTGTGCTTGAGCTCGGATATATTCTCTTTTTGTCTCACAAAAACCGAATCTTAAAGAAAAATATCCAAGAACTCTTGCAAGAAAATGATAAACAAACCTCTATTCAGGCGCCAAGCCTTAGCGATATGTATTTTAAGGTTGATAGAGATATGCTCATCACCTTTGTTAATGAGGCTACTCTTAAAACAACCGACTTTAATGAAGAGGAACTCTTAAATCAGCCCCTATTCGGCACTTTGCTTGAAAATAACGATGCCAACCAAAAGATGATGTTTTCAACTTTGGCAAAAGTCGGCAAAACTCAAGCAACCGTAAACAGCGACCTTATCATTTTGCACAAAGACGGCAAAAAACAACTTACACGTTGCCGGTATCGCCCGTTACTGAACGAAATTTTGGCTTGCGAAGGGATGAGCTTGATGTGCAAAGACTACAGCCAGCCTGAAGTTTTGCAAGAAAAGCTCAAAATTTATCAAAAGCGCGATATTTTGCTCACTGCCGATATTTTGAACGAAGAAGCCTTTATGGAGCGCTTTGAACATGACGCCAAACTTGCCAAACGCTATAATCAAGATTTTTGCTTGGTGGTGGTTGAATTGTGCGATATTTATGACTTTATTAACAAAGGTATTAACTTTGAAACCGGCGATAAAATGCTTAAAAACGTGGCAGAAATTTGTCTGCAAGAGACAAAAGAGAATCGTTGGGTCGGGCGGTTTGATAAAACCAAATTCGGCATTGTCTTAAACAAAACTGTTCGTGAAGAGGCTCTAAATTTAAGCCAAAATCTAAGCGAACATATCATCAAATGTATTCGCAGCCTCGGGGTTGATGAGTATAATGCCGAAATGTTTGTTATCTCTTATACCAATCGCAAAGACTATAACGACAGCGCCGA
Source organism: uncultured Pseudomonadota bacterium (assembly GCA_949295995.1). Lineage (GTDB taxonomy): Bacteria > Pseudomonadota > Alphaproteobacteria > RF32 > CAG-239 > Scatocola. The sequence continues at coordinate 23,602 of CASFNK010000008.1, read as the reverse complement.
TTTTATGCTCTCACGGGTGAGAAAACATATTGAATTAGCTTTGCGGACACGTAAATACGGGATTATCTCTTCAGACTCAAGACTTATCAAACCGTTAGGTCTGTAAAACTTGCTAATAAAATATTAAATTATTCACGCTAAACTCTAGGTAAAGTTAACTTTTAGAGGCGCTCTGTGTGTAAACAAAGCAAAATATTGGGTATATTATTAGCCGTATTGTGGCTGGTGTCCGGATGTTCTTATGATTCGGGACGGGTACGTTTGCTTAATTGGAACTGGTTCGGAACACCCGATGCCGTTACCGTGCAAAAAGGCGATACCTTATACAGCATCTCGCGCCGATACAATGTTCCTTTACGTGATTTGATTGAAATTAACCACCTTACCCCGCCTTATACCTTGAATATCGGTCGTGTTTTGCGTTTACCAACCGCCAAATTTCATATCGTCGAAAAAGGCGATACGCTCTATAGCATCTCCAGAAGATACAGCGTGGATGTTACGACACTTAGTCGTGTCAACAACTTGCAAGCACCTTACACCTTGGCAATCGGGCAAAGATTGTCCTTGCCGGGGAGTATCAGCAGCGACACAGAGACAACTTCGTCAACCTCTACAGCTAAAAAATCAAGTAGTTTTTCTTTTTGGAAAAAGTCAACCTCAACCACAAAGACAACCACTAAAAAGACAACAACAAGCACAAAAAAATCTACCCCGAAAAAAGTTACAACTTATCGCAAGAGCAAATTTGCTTGGCCGTTAAAGGGCAAAATCATCTCGCCTTACGGCACAATCGGCAAAGGTCGCAACAATGACGGCATAAACATTAAAGCCAAGCTCGGCGAAGCGGTTAAGGCTGCAGATTCCGGAACAGTGGCTTATGCCGGAAACGAACTCAAAGGCTTTGGCAACCTCATCCTTATCAAGCATAATGACGGCTGGATTACCGCTTATGCCCATAATGACAGGCTGTTTGTGAAAAAAGGTCAAAAAGTACGCAAGGGCGAAAAAATTGCCGCGGCCGGCTCTACCGGCGGAGTTAATACACCTCAGCTCCATTTTGAAATTCGCTCCGGCACCAAAGCCCTTAACCCAATGAACTATTTGCCGTAATCTTCATCCATAAAATTTAGTTGAAAACGTAAAAAATTGTTAAATCAATGCATTTTTAGTGTTGTTTAGCGAAAAGTTTGGTGTATATTCTTGGCAGTTAATAATTTAATATGGAGAAAAATATGTTTATCAGTGAAGCCATGGCTCAAGCCGCTAATACGGCCGCTACCGCTCAACAAGGCTCCCTTTCGGGAACTTTGATTCAGTTGGGACTCATCTTCCTCATTTTTTATGTTATCTTAATCAGACCGCAACAAAAAAGAATGAAGGAACATGATGCTTTGCTCGCCTCAATTAAAAAAGGCGATAGAATTATCACTGGCGGCGGTATTTACGGTAAAGTCGTTAAAGCAGATGACACACCGGAATTGGTGGTTGAAATTGCTGATGGCGTCAATATCACGATAAATCGTATGACCGTACGCGACGTGGTTAACCCTATGGATAACGTACCGGCTAACTCTAATAAAAAATCTAAATCTAAAAAATAAACTCGGGGAATGTTATGTATAAATTATCTCGTTCGCGAATTCTTATCATTTTAGGAATTTGTTTGTTGGGAATTTTCTTTGCTATTCCTAACATGTTGAGCGACACGTCCAGACTACCCAAATGGTGGCAACCGGTTAACTTGGGGCTCGACCTGCAAGGCGGTTCAAACCTTTTGCTCGAAGTTAAAATGGATGATGTCTTGAAAGAAAGAATGTCAACAATCGAAGATTCCGTTCGTCAGGTTTTAAGAGAAAGCAAAATCCGCTACCAAAATCTTAAAGCCGGTAGTGAAGATGTCAGAGTGAAAATTGAAAACCCAAATTCTCGCACTCAAGCCATCACTAAATTTGCAAAAGTTGATGACGGACTTGAAGTTTCTGAAGATGGCGATACCGTCATTATTAAATACAGTGATGTTGCACTCAACCAGCTCAAGGCGAAAGTTGTTGACCAATCAATTGAAATCGTTCGCCGTCGTATTGATGAACTCGGCACTAAAGAGCCTGTCATTCAAAGACAAGGCAGCGATAGAATCGTGGTTCAACTGCCAGGCTTGCAAAACCCCGAATATGTTAAAACATTGCTCGGGAAAACCGCAAAACTTTCTTTCCACATGGTTGATAGCCGCTCAAGCGCAATGGATGCCAGAAGAGGAAAGCTCAGCACCAGCTCTCGCTTGATTAAAGGTTCTGAAGGTGAAAGCTATGTTATCAGTCGCAAACCCGTGGTTGGAGGCGAAAACTTGGTTGATGCACAGGCCTCTTTCCAAGACGGAATGCCGGTGGTTAGCTTTAAGTTTAACTCTTTGGGCGGTAAAAAATTCGGTGAAGCAACATCGGATAATGTCGGCGAAAGATTAGCCATCGTTTTGGATAACGAAGTAATTTCCGCGCCGGTTATCAATGGTCCGATTGTCGGCGGAAGCGGTATTATCAGCGGGAACTTTACGGTTAAATCTGCTAACGATTTAGCCTTATTGCTCCGCTCGGGTGCTTTGCCTGCGCCGTTGGAAGTTTTGGAAGAAAGAACGGTCGGTGCCGGATTGGGTGCGGATTCAATCCGCGAAGGCGTCTTTGCCTCAATCATCGGTTTAATCGCCGTTGTTGCCTTTATGATTGCAGCATACGGATTGTTTGGTTTATTCACCACAATCACCGTGTTTATGAACCTGTTCTTGATGCTCGGCGTCTTGAGCCTTATAGGTGCAACGCTTACCCTACCTGGTATTGCCGGTATTATCCTGACAATCGGTATGGCTGTCGATGCAAATGTTCTTATCTTTGAACGTATGAGAGAAGAAGTTAAACACGGACGCTCCACTAAAGACGCCGCTGAAGCCGGATTTAACGAAGCATGGTCCACTATCGTTGACTCGAACCTGACAACCTTGGTGGCTGCACTCGTCTTGTTCTACTTCGGCTCAGGTCCAGTGCGCGGATTTGCCGTTACTTTGGCTATCGGTATCGCAACTTCCATGTTTACGTCAGTTACGGTTACAAGATTGATTATCGCATCTTGGATTGCCAAATATAAACCTACCAAACTGCCAATTTAACAGGGGATTTGAAAATGAGACTTTTTAGTTGGGTAACTAAAGATACCAATATTAATTTTATGGGGGCTAGAACTTTTACTTATGTCTTCTCCACAATATTGTTTTTGCTCGCCATTGCTTGCATGGTCTTTAAAGGTTTTAATTACGGAATCGACTTTTCCGGCGGTATTTTGATGGAAGTCGAGAGTACGCAGAAAATTAATCTCGAAGACATTCGCAAGAAAATCAATCAAGTGGATTTGGACGATGTTAACCTGCAAACTATCGGGGAAACAGGTACCGAATTTATGATTAGAGCCCAAGCCAAAGAACTTAACGAAAAAGAACAGATGGCCGCCGTTAATAAAATTAAACAGGTTTTGGGAAGCGAAGACTATGAGTTCCAAAAAGTTGAGTTAGTCGGACCTCAAGTCGGAGACGAACTCAAAAAAGCCGGTGTTATTGCCTCAATTATCGCAATGGTCGCAATTTCTTTATACATCTGGTTTCGTTTTGAGTGGCAATTCGCCTTGGGCGCATTCTTAGGCTTGGTTCACGATGTGGTTATTACGGCTGGTCTATTGTCCCTCTTTGATATGGACTTCAGCTTAACAACCGTTGCCGCCATCCTAACCCTTGCCGGCTATTCGGTTAACGATACGGTGGTAACCTACGACCGTATCAGAGAAAACTTGAGAAAGTTCAAAAAAATGCCGCAAGTCGAATTGTTGAATAAGAGTATTAACGACATCTTTTCAAGAACCATTTTGACCGGTTTGACAACTTTCTTAGCGGCTCTGGCCTTGCTCGTATTTGGCGGAGACACGCTCAGAAGTTTCTCCTTCACCATCGTTTGGGGTGTGATCGTCGGTACTTATTCCTCAATTTATGTTTCTACCGTGTTGCTCAATTTCTTTGATTTGCGTGCCACGATTGAAGCGCAGGAACATGTTACCAACCCGTTTGGAAACGTTGACTAAACACAAAAGAGCTCTTGCAAAAGAGCTCTTTTTTTTTGACTTTGCCGGTTAGAGCTTAAATTAATTCCTTATTAACCAATTTATGCCATTCTAAATGTGAAATACTTTTTTAGTTTATAGGTCTTTTATGGGGCTTGCAAATTAAAAAAACTTATGCTACATAAACGTTACGGAATAAAAATGGATGTTATGTCATGATTATTGATGGTAACAATAAAAAGCAAAGAAGTATTTTAACAAATAAATGCTTCTATCAAACGACCGCTCGTATCATGCGCGACTTTGAAGAAAAAGGCTATGCCAATTCCGCCGATGAAACCGCAAAGGTCATTTCGGCCTACCATGATGTGGTTAAAAAACGTACAAAAAATAATTTCAATCCCGATTACAACGCCGCTTTCCAAAGAATTGACAATGCAATTGCTATGCTTGCCAATAAGGTCTTTTATGACTATGACAAAAAAAGCTACGATTATGCTTATAAGTCATTTGAAGAATTTGACCATATTAACGCCATTGTCGGGCGGCAACACATGAAAAAGAATTCCGCTTAAATCTTAGGCTGTGGGCAGATTGTGCTCACTCTTGCAAACTTGAAAAAGTTGCGCTAAACCTTGTTTAGATTAAAATAACTAAACAAGGATTTTGTTATGCAAAAAATTTCATTAATCGGATGCGGACGTTGGGGGACTTTTTTGGGTTGGTATGCCGGTAATTATTGCGGTTTTCAACAAGTTGATATGTATGATATTCCGACGTCGCCAAACTTTATTGAACTTCTGAACACAAGAAAAAATCCTTATCTTACGCTATCCGATAACATGGTTTTGCATGATAAAATCGAAGACGTTTTACAAAATGATTTAATCATTATCTCGGTTGGGTGCCAACATTTCAGAGAACTGTGCAAACAGCTCAATACTTTTAACATCAAAGGTAAAACTTTCCTTTTGGCGATGAAAGGCTTGGAAACTCCCAGTGCTGCCACCATGTTTGATATTATGAGGGAAGAAGTTAAACAAGATATTCATATTGCCATTTTGGCCGGTCCGGGGCATGTACAAGACTATATGAAGGGTGTGCCGTCTTGCGCCGTGATTGATTCTGATGAAGAAGAGACTAAAGATAAATTAATTAAGGCTTTGCAAAGCGATTTAATCCGCTTTTATTATGGTTCGGATCTTATCGGTAACCAAGTCGGTGCCGCGCTCAAAAATGTTATCGGTTTGGCCGCCGGAATTTTGGACGGATTAGAATGGTATGGGCTTAAAGGCGCTTTAATGGCCAGAGCTCCGATTGAGGTTGGCAGACTTATTGCTTATTTTGGCGGTAATCCTCGCACTGCATACGGCTTGTCGCACTTGGGCGACTATGAAGCCACTTTGTTTTCTAAGCACAGCCATAACCGTATGTTTGGTGAAAAATTTGCCAGAGGTGAAGATTTCGGCAAATTGGCCGAAGGTGTGCCGACCCTGCAAGCCGTTAAACTTATTGCCGATAAAGATAATATTGATATGCCGATTTGTCAGGCTCTTTATAAAGTAATTTATGAAAAAGCCGACATCAAAGAGACCATTAAGGCAATGTTTGGTCGAAACCTTAAACAAGAATTTGAACCTTTTTAGCTAAGTATGTCTCTCGAGCAAGTCAAAAAGTTTTTTGAAAGTAAGGGCCGAAAAGTCCTTGAGCTGAAACAATCTTCAGCAACCGTGGAATTAGCGGCTAAAGCCTTAAATGTTGCTCCCGAAAGAATTGCCAAAACCCTTGCTTTTCAGCTCGATGAGGGTGTCGTTTTAATTGTTACTGCCGGCGACATGAAAATTGATAACGCCAAATATAAGCATTATTTTCACACGAAGGCCAAAATGCTATCCGCTGATGATGTTTTCCTCGCAACGGGACATAAAATCGGCGGGGTTTGTCCGTTTGCTCTTCCTCAGCCTAAACCCAAAGTTTATTTGGATATTTCTCTCAAAAGATTTGAAAGCGTCTTTCCTGCTTGCGGAAGCGCAAATTCAGCTATTGAACTCTCTCCTAATGAGCTGTTTAATTTTTCTGATGCGTTAGAGTGGATTGATGTCTGCAAGACTTTAATCTAATCCTTTAGTTCTTCTTCAGACCAATGACCGTCATCATAAGTTAGGCGGAGCAAAGCTCCATTTTCGAGCCGGCCCATTTGTATGCCGAACTGCAACATCAAACACCTTATTGCCGCACTGTGTGAAGATATACCAATTATCTCTTCAGGGGTATTTAACATCTCGGAAATGGCGGTAAACATCCGTTGCATTATCTCATATTTGCTTTCGCCGCCCTCAAAGCGAAAATGAATATATTCGGCATCCAGATTGCGCCAATTTTTATATTCTTCGGTTTGGATAATGTCTTTGTGATATTGGCCTTCGTTGATGCCAAAGTTGCCTTCAATCAAACTCTCTTTTACCTCTACGGGAAGAGATAAAACCTCGCCGATAATCTCTGCGGTTTGTAAGGCACGCTTTAACGGGCTGGAATAAATTTTTTGTAAGCCATAAGGGCGCAAAGTTTCGGCCAAGATGTGCGCCTGAGCAATGCCTGCCAGATTGAGCTCGGGGTTATGTCCGGCACCTTGCCAGCGGCCTTCCTTGTTAAAATCCGTTTCGCCGTGACGGAAAATGTAAAATGTTTTTTTACTCATGAGGTTTCCTTAAAAATCTCAAACATTATTTCCTCATAGTCCCAGACTTTAGCTTACAAAATAATCCGTTAAAATCTGTTTAAAATGAAAAATCCCTTGCCTAAAGTTTAGGACAAGGGGATTTGTTTGATTACTTTTGGCGCAAGCACCCCACAAAAAAGGCAATGACCATAATGCTCCAAAATGCACATATTCCATAAATAACCCAAGGGGTAAATTTATAACACATGGTTGCGACAATAGCCATCAGCACGATTGCATAGAGCAAAACCCCGCACAAAACTCCCATTACAAAAATTTTGGCTTTGTGTTGTTCTTGCGGAGAGGCTTTAAGCGTTGCAAAATTTGGATTTTTCTTTTTCATCCTGTTCCATGCAATCAATGCAAGACTCAAAGCAATAATCCCGATAGTGCCCCAAGACACAAGCACTAATTTTAACTGTTCATCCATAAAAATATTGTTTTTAGGTTATAAAATAATAAAATTTTGTGTGATGACTATAAAACAAAAAAGGGGAATGTCAACCTAAAATAATTTGCACATCTTCAGTGGGAAATTTTCATTTAAAAGTATTGGCTTATCTGATATAGTATATGAAAAGTGTATTGGAGATAAGAGATGACGACCAAGTCGAAATTTACCATCAAAAAGAAACCCTCTTTTACAATCGGAGAAAAAAAGCCTGTATGCACTTTTGGCGAAAAGAAGCCTCCTTTTACCATTAAAGCTCCCAAAAAAGTGAAAGACGTGCCCGCTTTTCATCAAGGAACAAGTATTCCTATTAATACAAAAGAAGACCTAAAAGAAATTGTTGAAGAGCCTTGTCTTAAAGCCTGCCAAGAATTATTTGAAAAAAATATCGAGACGATGGATTCCGGCTGCAACGGCGAAAATTGTCCTGATTGCGCTTATATCATCATCAATTATGATACGTTAGATAAAAACAACCAACGCATTGCGGACAATATGGTAGCTAACGGCTCGGCAAAATTTTTCCCGAAAAGCGATATTTGCGTGCGCAACTATTTTAATCAGATATTTATTAAGGTTCCTACTTCGCCCGAAGAACTTGTCAGCAAGGTTGAAAAAAGATTGTGCCAAGCTATCCAAGGTTTTGTACCGCAAAGACGAATTGTCAAAAAAATGGATCCGCAACAAATTATTGCGATGCATATGCGCGCCCAAAATATGAAGTAAACTTAAAAAGAAAAGGTCGTAAGTTCGTACAAAAAAAAGCGTCCTTAAAGGACGCTTGAAATTGGTGGGAGTGACAAGACTCGAACTTGTGACCTCTACGATGTCAACGTAAATTCTATTTGTTTTATATTATTTTCTTATTTTCCATTATATATTCTAATTGCTTATTTTTCAACAACTTTATATTGACTTATGTTTTCTCAACGATTATGTTAAATGAATAAATTTACTAAAATTAGTTCCCTATATGTTACCTGAGAGAGCAATATGCCTAAACTATCTAAAAGTTTTATAAATCAAATTAAAGACCTTTCCTATCCAGACAAAACCTTTACAGATGATGAAATAAAAAAATTAGCCATTCGTATTCAAGGAAACAAAAAATCTTGGATTTTGACTTACAGAATGAATGGGAAACAAGAAAAAATGACTTTAGGTTCAATATTTGAACGAACACCTGAAGATGTAAGGGCTGAAGCTATTGAATTACTTGACATGATTAACAAAGGAATCAACCCCAAAGACCACCGCAATCAAGCTCGTAATATTTTGAACATATCGGAACTATGCGACCTATATATGACTGAAGGTGTTACGCACAAAAAAGAATCCACTCTTAAAATTGACAAAGGCAGAATAACTCATCATATAAAACCCCTTATTGGAAATATTCGACTTTCCGAACTCAATACCGGGGATATAGAAAGAATGATGATAAAAATTATGAACGGCGATATTAAATCAGCGCAAGAACAATGCAAAAAAAGAGGACGAAGCCGTGTCACAGGAGGTAAAGAGGCGGCCAATAGAACAGTTCAACTTCTTAGTGCTATTTTAAATTTTGCTAGACATAGAGAACTCATTGATAAGAATCCTGCTAAATTTGTAAAAAGACCTAAAACGCCAGCAAAAGAAACTTTCTTAGACCCACAAGATATAAAGTACTTAGGAACAATTCTTAAGCACCCCCTTTATTGTGATAAGAAAGAGGCCATTAATGCTATTAAGCTTTTATTGTTAACAGGATGCAGGAAGAATGAAATTTTGTCTTTGCGCTGGGATTTTATTGATTTTGACAATCAATGCTTTCGTTTTCCTGATACAAAAACAGGCAAACAAAATAGAGTCTTTGGAATTGCAGCCTTAAGACTATTAAAAGAGATTAAATCAAAAAACAAATCTCCATGGGTGTTCCCCGCAACAAAAGGAGAAGGACATTACGTTGGTCTTCCCAAAATCTTTACTAAAATCTGTTCTTCTAAACTGATGAATGATTGTGCAGATAGTGTAACTACTTTTTCTCAACCAAATATAAAGCTTCATTCCTTAAGGCATACATTTGCCAGCATTTCAAATTTACTTGGGTACAACGACTTTACCATAGCAGGCATGCTTGGACACCATATCAAAACCACAACCGCTCGCTATAGTCACAATGTTGACAGCGCCCTTATCTTAGCCGCTAATCACGTATCTGAATATATTAACAACCTTTTAGAAGGATATGATAATGAACTCACCTCAAAATAAAAAGAGCTATGTTAGAAAAAGAGAAAACAGCTTTGAAGATGTAACATGCCATAAGATTTCAAGGCCCGGTTTTATAAAAACGCCAGAAGAAAATATGCAAAAATATCTTTCAGAAGTAGCTGCCGCTGAAAAAGCTCTATATAACCATTATAATCTTGAATATAATAAACTGCTAAATGGACACAAATTAGCCATTTGCTTAGCAAAAGAATTTATCCCCGGTTTTTTAGCTGAAGACTATGCTCTTGGCAGGCCTCAAGAAATAGATGAGCTAGACCAGTTAGCATTATGTATATGCGTTCGTATTGTTCAACTGGAGCATGATGGAGAAAAAATATCTATTGAAAATATTTTAACCGAAGTAAAAAAGCGTTGGAATTATTCATCTTCGGTATCGTCTCTTCGCTCTCGATATTATGAATATATGAAAAGCAAAACTTGCACTATACTGTTTGATAGCATCAAAGACCACAAGCAAGTTATGCTTGATACATTAGAAGACATTTTGAATAGGTAATTTTGCACAAAAAAGATTATTCTTTTAATGTACAAAATTAGGACATCTAATCTCCTTAAAACAAATCAAAGTACAAAATTAAGGAGAAAATCATGGATACAAAATATTTTACACGCAAAGAAGCTGCGGAATACCTATCAAATACTTTAGGCTTACCTACAAGCCCTAAAACTTTGGCTAAACTAGCAACTATTGGCGGTGGTCCAGAATATCAGCGCTTTGGGAATAGACGTGTTGTTTACACACTGACATCTATCACGAAGTGGGCTCAATCAAAGCTCTCTAAGCCTATTTTTAACACCTCTCAAGAGCTTTAATCCAATCACCAACAAAATTGATTCTCATTCTTCTATCTTTCGATTGAGGATATGTTTGGCATACTTTTTAGGTAACGATATGGCAAAAAAGAAAAAAAATTATACTGACTGGAGAGAACTTGAAGACCAAGCAGACGAAGTGATTTCGAGTATTCTTAGGAGAATAAACACAGCATCATCTTCAGTTGAGTTAAAAAATTATATTTATTATAAATTACCTCGTTGGAGAGATTTAGCTCAATGGCAAAAGCTCTCTGTACTGTTTCGTTGTGTTTTAAATACTCGTGAGTACTCTGCATTCACTTTAAGGTTTTCTCGAGCTAAGATAGAAAAAGCTTTAAAAACCTCTAAAAACACTCTTTCAGACTATCTGAGAAGACGAATCTCGCAATCAATGAAAAACAAGCTTGGATTTGTTCCTGAATATCTGTTTGGGATACATCTTGACAGCTCTACAAGTTTTCATATTCACGGAATTATCAAGCTTGAACACAATGAAAAAGCCATAAGAGAAGCTCTGAAATTAGCTGCCTTTGGGGTTAATTATCAAAAACATAAGATACACCGCAGTATTTTATGTTTCAGAGAGTTATTTTCATCAGATGGGTGGCTAAAATATATATTTAAGTATAAAAACTATGAAGAAGCCATCTACCAAAGCAGAAGTTTATCTCAAAAAACTCAACAATTTTATGAGAATATTCGTAATAAATTATAAAAACAAAAGAGCTTGGACCGCCAAGAGTCAAAAGCTCTTTTGTTAAACATTATTTATCCTTATTATTGGTACATATTTTAGCTGCTTCAGCTACAATCTCTGTAAGTTTACTGCCATCATCTTTTCCCAAAGCCACATTACGCAATATTTGAGAACGTTCTGCCCTTGATATTTTCTGATTAACGTAATCATCCATACATTGACAGACTGCCGGATTATTGAATTTCAACTTTTTACAAAATTCTGATCCGATTTTATCTGCAACATCTCTATTTATATATCCAAGCACTAAAACGGCTATTGTCAGAATAAGAGCACAAATTTTAACAGCAAGCCACTTGTTTAAGTATGGCTTTCTCCAAATACTGAAGAGAATAGCCAATATAACGACATAAGACACAAACCCTAACCGTATTCCATTATTCTCCAAATATCCAACAGTATAAAAAAATATCAATAGAGCAATTATTGCAATTGTTTGAATAGTCTTTTTATTCATTTTACCTCCTACTTTTCACACTTATAAGCCACCGCTGAAATAATATTCATTACAAATGTATCTTTATTTATTTTTAGAAAGTCAGCTTTAAGAGTTTTTGCATTTTCTTGCAGATATATAACTTTTGCATAAACTGTCTCCCCGGCAGGAATAATAAAGGCTATTTCTTTAGCTTTACATTGTGGCATTTGGTCGTAATACATCGGAACACTCCATTCATCTGAAATTTTTGTTCCTAAAGGAACGACTATTGCCGATGCACAAGCACTTAATAAGAATGGAATCAAACAAACAAGTTTTTTCATACTTACCTCCCTTAATTTATACAATCAATATCTTCGATATAAGCCCAACGAGTCACTTTTTCACAATTAACTTGAGAGAATCTTGATACAAGCACATCTCCATTTTCCATACAAAATAAAGCCATTCTTTGTTCATCTGTAGACCAGCATTTATTATTATTCCAAATAGAACGTCCATTTTGGAATTTACATGATGCTTTTTTATAATTTTTTACCTGCTCAGCCATTTTATCTATTCGTAATTGGTTATATGTCCCCCAAATAAAAGTAACAATAAACAGTGCTTGATATGGGGAGAACCATCTCAAATTAACAAAAAACGCTGAAATCAGTATAATGACAAGAAAACAATAACCCTTTGCAGACATACATACCTCCCTTTGGGTTGCACAAAAAAAGCCGCCCTGATGAAGTGGCGACTGGAAGTTGGTAACTACAATAAGATAGTGCGACATATTAACTGGATACAGCTTATTTTGCCGCCTTCCAGTCATAAGACTTTCAGGCATGCAAAATTTCGTCTTTACACAGACGCTTATTGAGAGGTTACCACACCCCAAAACAATCATCATTTGTTTCGTTATAAGAGTAGCCATAACTACACGACAATGCAAGCTATTTTTAGATAAAAATGAAAAGATAAGTCGAGCTAAAAAAAAGATATTTAAAGCGGTAAAAAGAGGGGATACTTTGATATTATTTTTGACTCTTTGGTTTACTTTCCATATTATTTGTTTAGTTTTATTAACCAATATAAACAATGAGTTGTGGGCAGAGGATAAAAAAAGAAAATATATCCTTTGCGACTGAAAGGCTAGTTGGAGTAGGATTACAGCGACTTTCTAATCCCGAAAATTAGAATAAAGGTATGATTGAGGAATCCAATTACCTACAAACTGCAATCAAAGAAACGCTTAAAGTAATCGGCTTGGAGATATAATATGATGCCTGAGATAGAAGAAAAACTACTAAGAAATCAAGAGTATATAATAAAAAAAATTAATATACTTCTAGAATATGCAGAAGAATACCAAGCTCATCAATTAATTGAATTTCGAGACTTTATTAACAGAGCTAAAGCCATAACTTCTGAAGATATATACCGATATAAAGGACTGGAATCTTATATTTTGGAGCACTTAACGCAGAGTAAAAGAAAAGCCCTCATGCTTAATTTTTCTAGACTTCACTCAAAATATATGAAGCTCGAAAATATTGATACATCTTTTCCTGAACGATATATAGCAGAAAGAATAGAGAGTCTTGAACATCAACTACAGAGGTTAATGGAACGTCCACGCCTGTATGAAAAGAGAGCAGAAGAAAAACTGTTTGAAATTGACGACAAATTTAGAAAGCTTATGGAAATAAGCGGTAGAAATAGCAGTATCACTGACAATATCAAAAAGGTTGATGATTTAGAAAAAAAATTAAGTAAATTGGAAGCTGATGCTCAAGATATGATGAGCGATATATCAACTGTCGAATTAGGAAAACAATATCTTGAAGCCAAAAATCGATATTGTGCTCCCAAACCCAAAATGAAATTTAGTCGCTCCAAACGTTTTTATGTTCGCTACCCCGCTAATATATACTATTGGCTTTTATGGATTTTTAAAAGAGTGTTTCATAATGGCTTCTTTTTATATGCTGGATTTATTTTTTCTCTTCTTTTTTTAACATTTTCTTATTTTATCGTTGTATTTGGCGATAATCAAGATACATACAAAGATTTAGTTATAACTATTCCTATGATTTGGCTAGCTTGGTTTTTCCAAAGAAAAATTAATACAAGAGATAAGCTTTTTGAACTCTATAACCACAAACAAAAAGTAATGGAAACTTATGTTGCTTTCAAAAATAGCGCATACGATTTCAAAGCCTCTGATAAAATGGAAGAAGTATTGCTAGAGGCCATCAAAAAAGACCCCAGCGAATGCGTCGGTAAAGACAATACAACCATTATTGAAGCTGTTTTAGATAAATTGAGAGGCTTATTCATTACAGCAAAAGCTAAAAGAATAATGAAAGATGAACTTGATTTAGATAAATAAGAAAAAAAATCACAGTTATTTGTAGATAAAAAGATTAAGTCAATCCACAAAATAATGAATCAATATCAACTTTTTACTGTTAACATTTATCGTGAATTTTTTGAATTATTTGCACTAATTTTTCTTTTTCTTTTACTATGCTATTGTGCAGCATTTGAGCGGATTTCTTGAAATTTTCTTGATTCTGCGAAGTTTGTTTTATGTTTTGAAGTAGATGTGAAAATTTAGGATATATGTTCTCTTCAATATCTTCATTAAATGTTTTTTTATGTGAACTTTTAAAGTGTTGGTCCACATTTCCTAATTTACTAGCTATCATACTAAATACGGAGGTTGCACTTTCTTGAATCTGTTCTACCTTTTGAGTTCTTTTATCCAATCCTTCATTAATTGTCATTTTTTGAAGAATATCAATATTAACAATAACTTCATCCATTTTCTCTAATTGGTTTACTAGAGAGCTTACATAAATCATATAGCCAAAATCCTTATTCCGTTTTTGATATTTTTCATAAAATCCATACAAACTTAATAAAGCGGCATACCAAGCAATCCAATCTATATTGTTTATACATTTAATATAAGCTTCCGGTAAAGATAAAAGGCTTGCCAGAACAGGAACACATGCGGCTAATACTAAAAGTAAGAACAGAAAAAACAACTTTATCATCTTGCGCATTTCCAATCTTCTACACCAGATAAAATTTGTTTTTGTATAATTTCTCTTGTACTTTTAAAATGGTACTTGCGAAAAAAACCATCCTCACCTAGCGTATCTAAACTTTTAGAAAACAACCCCAAAAAAAATGATGGTGTAAATGTTACTATATAATCAGGAATAATGACATCTATACTTTCTGCGTTTTTATCAAGTTCATCCAAATTAAATTTTTCCCTAGCATCAGCTCCCTTAACCTTACTTCCGAGAACTGTTGTCCTTTCCTGTGTTAATATCTCTAGATTAATTACCGTCATTGTTTTTTACCTTTTTTTGTAAAGATTCTGCATCTAGCATGAATCTTGTTGTTATTATAGTTCCAGGAAATGCTTTATGCAACAAGTAAGCGTATTTTTTGTCTGGTTCAATTGTTCTATCTTGTTTTAAATTAAACCATTGATAGTTTTTATTATTGCTTAATTTTACTGCATTTCCATATTTATCAGAAAACTTAATACAAACATTTCCTGAAATTATAGCTATCTGAGGTTTATCTTCCGAGATGCTGGTATCTCCTATTTCATTAATAAATTTTACCATCCTTAACATACCTATTCCACCTCTGCTATCTTTGTAGTTCTCTCTAGTAGAACCATCTTGCAAAGCATAAACCGTAGCCAATATGTTTGATGATATATTCTTGTGCATTTTAATATATGCGTCTAATTCTTGTTTTACAGAATCATTGGTTGTCGATAAAATAGATTCATAAATTGGCATACCTGTATTTATAAAGGAAAGGCTACAAAAGTATTTTCCATCTCTATACTCCATAAATGAAGTCATATACCAATTTCCTTCTTCTCCTTTTACGCTATGTCTTTGAGCATTTTCTAAAATTTCAATAGTAAAGGATGTGACGTTCACACACCCTTCATCACTTAGCGCCATTGGAGGGTCTAGCTGTATAAGCCATTCATTTATCTTTTCTACAAGTCGTGTGGCGCTTACGTCTAATGTTGTTACATTTTGATTTTCAACTAATGTTCTTCTAGGTTTCATAATTGGAGGCAAGGCTATCACATTCCTATCATCCGCATTAGGTAGCCTCATATCCATGAATTTATCTAAATCTAAACCTTTTATAACATTAGAAACTCTATTGCTAATTTTCCCTCCTCGAATATACGGATACATATCTTTCTTTACAATTCCCCATAATAAATATGGAGCAATATCATATATTCTATCATCAACAAAATCAGCAAAGGCTTCTAATATTTTAGGTTCATATTCTGCAAACTTATAAAACAAATCTAATGTTTCATTAGGATAATCAATAAAAGAAAAGTGCTGTATTGTAATACGATTTTGCAGTTTCTTCCTTTTATATCCCCTTTTCCATTTCTCTCCCCTTTGTGAATTAAAGAAATCTAGAATTTCAGATGGTTTAGCCTCATCATACAATCTAGCCATCTGAGACCTCAATAAAGGAATATGCTCTATTCTTTTATTTGGATATTTTTTTAGTATTAATTTTCTATCAACAGAATGAATCTTATTCTTATGGAGATGTCTTCTATTTCTTTTTTTTATACTTTCTCTTATATTGGCAAATTCTTCACTACTTAATTGAGCTAATTTTGCATGAGATAATTTAGATAATTTAGGTGGAAAAGATATTATATCAGTCATAGCATTCTCAGTTTTTATTATACTATACGATAAAAATTTATTTATTCAATAAATAAATTTTGTTACCTATATGTTACCTAAAACAAAAGGCTTTCGGAAGCGAATCTTCTGAAAGCCTTTGTGGAATTGGTGGGAGTGACAAGACTCGAACTTGTGACCTCTACGATGTCAACGTAGCGCTCTAACCACCTGAGCTACACACCCATCGAACTCTTGTTTGATACAATAATTGTTTTTACAAATCAAGCAAAATTTTAGTTTTCTTGCATTTTTTTATTTTTTCTATTGGTCAAATTATTAAAAAGTTAATCTTTTCTCATTATACTATTCTTTGCAAACGCACACTTTTATCTTTTGCTAAAGAGAAAGGAAATATCTTGTCGGATAAAATTATTGATTTTTCAGTCGATTATTCAAAACTCAAAATCTTTGATGAGTTTAACACCAAAGATATTAAGTTTCCTATGGTTTTATCCGTTCCGCATAAAGGAAGCGTGTTTCCTGAGGAATTTTTGGCACAGACCAAATTTTCTCCCGAAGAGCTGAGATGTAATGAAGACTCCTTTGTGGATGAGTTGATTATTCCCGCCTCTAATGCCGGAATCCCTATGGTGGCAATGAATATTTCCCGTGTGTTTGTTGATGTCAATCGCGATAAAATCGAACTCGACCCTACGATGTTTTACAATCATCCGCAAGCCGATACTAATGTCGGTGGTCGGAGGTGCCGCGTCGGGTTGGGCGTAATTCATAGAATCACCGCTAAAAACCATAATATTTACGATGGCCTCCTTAACTATAATGAGGTACAAGAGCGCTTTAAAAACGTTTATGACGTTTATCACAAAAAACTCCAGCAACTCATTGATAAAGTTATAAAAAAATTCGGCTTTTGTATGGTTTTGGACTGCCACTCAATGCCCTCAGAAATTTGCTCCCTCATGCAAGATACCAATAAAATTGACTTTTGTCTCGGCACGCTGTTTGAGCAAAGTTGTCCGCCAGATATGCACGCTGTTTTTAAAGACGCTTTGGTAAAAAAAGGCTATAATGTAGCTGATAACTGCCCTTATTCCGGTGCTTTTATCACTTTTAACTACTGCCAACCCCGAAAAGGAATCTATACCATGCAAATGGAGATTAATCGCGGGCTTTATATGAATGAACGTGTGTATAAAAAAAATGACGCATTTTCAATACTTAGCGATAACATTTCGCAGGCAATTCTTGCCTTAGGCAACTTTTTACTGGATTTTAAAAAATAATTGTGTTATAACCCTCCTTGACTTCAGCGAATGAAAGGCATTGCTTTTCTTAATTTTATCGCTGTTTTGAGTTATAAGCTGATGATTATACTTAAGTTTTTTTGAGAGTATATCAGGAGTTTGTATTTGAACAACCAACCTCAAAACTTTAAATTTTATCAGGCTTAACACAAACTGAAATTGGCATATTTGTTGCATAGGGATGTTTGTGGCCGTTTTGAGGGAACAGAGGGATGCGAAATTTCGTGTCAAAAATTTTAATGTTTTTTGTTATCTTGCTGATGTTGCTTCAGCCGGTTCAGGTGAAGGCGGCTCAACGTTTTGTTGACGATACTTATGTTTGTATGCAAGCCACACAAAAATTTGAAAAACAATATAACATCAAAAAACACCTTCTTACCACTATTTCCAGCGTCGAAACCGGTCGTTGGAACGAAGAAGCTCAGCAATCTCTTGCTTGGCCTTGGACGATTAACGCTCAAGGTAAAGGTCAATTTTTTAAAACTAAAGCAGAAGCCGTCCGCGCCATTAAAAAACTTCAGGCTCAAGGCGTAAAAAGCATTGATGTCGGCTGTATGCAGATTAACCTTTCTTACCATGGCGATGCTTTTGACAGCATTGAAGATGCGTTAGACCCACAAAAAAATGTTGAGTATGCCGCTCAATATTTAACCAAACTCTATAAAAGAAATAATAAAGATTGGTTACAAGCCGCTATGGCTTATCATTCAACCACCCCTCGTAAGGCTCTGAGATATAAAAAGAAAATCGTTTCCGCTTACGAGATGGTTAAAACCGCTTATCAAGACAGAGAAGATCGTTTGTTTGGTGAACGGATTGAAGCGCAGAAAACTGCTTTGAACGAATCTCGTAAAAACACTAAAGCCATCAGAACGGCTAATGTGAAAACACGTAACGCTCAAAGAGAAATGGCTCGTATTGACGCTAATGCGTGGAGAGAAGCTAAATTAGCTGAGTATAGACGCAACAAAGTCATTGCAAGCAACTAATCATCTTGCTAACTTGGCTTGGAAAGAGCCAAAATGATGATACAATCTATTCATAAGGTCGGTTTATACTGGCAGCCGCTTGGAGGTAATAATATTGACCAAATCAGCGGGCACTGCTATCGGTATACCGACCTTCAGCAACTTAAAAACAATAAATTGGAGCCTACCACCATTATTGTGGATTTAGGCAAGTTTGATAATTTTCAAGCCTTTAATATCAAAAATTCAGTAGCGGCCGTTCCCGATATTCGGCATTTACTGGGAAAGACTCCAGATTGCGCAAAAGCTATTTTCCTTACCCATTCTCACCCTGACCATTTAAACGGCATTATCCATTATCTAAAGGCAGGATATACCTTACCTAATCTCTATGCCGGAAAATATACTTTTATGATTTTGGAGGATTTGTATAATCTCTTTCAAATTCCTAAAACCCGCCGCCCCGCTCAAATTGAAATCAGGTCCGGAGATAAAATCAAAATCGGCTCAATGGAGGTAGAAGTCATCAGCTCCAGCCATACTTGTTTTGATAGTTTCGGGTTTATCATAAAATCTAAAAACGCTGTCGTCTATCATACCGGAGATATGAAAATCGACCAATCAACCTTCTTTCGCAAACCTACCGATTTGAAACGGATTAAAGACTTATCGGGCGAAATTAATTATATTGTTGCCGATTTTTACGGTATTTATGATGACGGTTTTGCAATTAAGGAAGTAACAACTTATAAAAAGCTCGTACAGATTTTGAAAAAACACAACAAGCCCAAAATCTTTTTACCGGTGTATCCGACGCACCCTGAAATGTATATTATTGCTTTTTTGGCGGCACTTAAGCTCAAAAAGAATGTCGTCTTTTTTGGAAACCCGGATTTTTACAGCTATCTTAATTTGATTCAAAAATACGGCATTGATTTTAACCAGATGGCAAAAGGGCGAATCAAGGTGATTTATACCCACGACCGAGAGGAAATTGCGACTTTAGATAACAATTATGTCGTAATCGGAACCTATAATCATGTTTCTAACGCCTTTGACGCTTCAAGATACAACTGTTTTGGTATCATTACCGCCAAAACATTTTTTAACCCCCTCAAAGGGCAATTAAACACCCATAACATCCAATTTGTAAGCGTAAACGAGATTCCTGAGTTGCAAGGTTTTGGGCATGGCTTTTGGGGAGACATGGAATATTTGCACCTACTCGTACCTTGGGCAAAGTTTATTCCAACGCATACACCGCAATTTGTAATTAACAACGTTCGTGAATTGGCGGCTTTCAGCAATATGGACATCATTTCCCCAACACCGCAAAATAACCAAATTTGGCGATTGCAAAAAAAATCTTGCGAATTGGTCAGCTCTATGCCTGCCAAATGGCTCCTTGCTCTTGATAGCGGAGAAAGTTATCATTTTACCGAAGTTTTTCAAAAAGCCACATCAGGACAAGGTTTTTTGAAGCGGACAATCAGCAATCGACGATGTTTGCGGCGATTTAAGATGTATCTGCATTTACGCAAAAATCCGCTAAAACCTAAATTTAAGCACTAAAAAAGGAGCTATAAAAAGCTCCTTTGTGTTTTTGTGAGATTTGCTTTAGTCTTCTTTTTGGTACTTGGTCGGTATTCTCTCATAGACCATGTCGCGGACTTTTTCATATTCACGCCGCATTTGATCTTGGAGCTCCTCTTCCCGCAGAGACATCAAAAAGTCGCTGCCTTGCATGTGGTAAATTTCTCGCTTCAAACCATCATATAAATAGCACAGCTTGCGCACAGTGTATTTTTCCAGCTCTTTTCTAACCATGTAGGGGTTATTTAAATCCTCAACACTGTTCAAAAAATCATCCAACACTTGCCGGCTCTTTTTTACCGACTTTTTGCCTGGGCGCGCGTTATACTCGCCAATCAGCCCTAAAATCACAATTAAGATGATGGGAAAGATAAATCGAACATCCCAAAACATCATTAAAACGCAGATAACAAAAAACACCGCAATGTAACAATTTGTTTTCATCTCAAAAAAGTTTTAAGTTTAACAATACAAATATAATAATCACTCTTTGAGAGGCATCATAATCCAAAAATCTTTTTTGTCTAGTGTTTTTATGCAGACAAATGCTCAAACAAAACCTTGCACCCTAAAGCGATTAGGATTATTCCGGCAACAAACTCCATATATTTGGTGGAGAGATTTTTAAAAATTCTACATAAGGCATAACCGATAAACGAACAGCAAAAAGTAGTGATACCAATAATTACGGAAGAAAACAGTATCGGTGTTTTCATAAAAAATATGGTGGCTCCCGTAACAAGAGCATCAATGCTGGTGGCAATACCTATCATCAGCAATACCTTGAATGAGAGCTTGTTTTCGAGTTTTTGCGTTTTATCATTTTGCCCTTTCTCCAGTGCCGAAGAAAGAACATTAATTCCTAATGCCAAAAATACAAAAAAAGCAATCCAATGGTCTAAAAACTCAATATATTGATTTACACTTTTGGCGGCGCCCCAGCCTATCAACGGCATGGCAAACTGGAAGAAACCTGTTGAAACTCCTAATTTCAGCCCGTTTTCCAATTTATGCGGGCGTAACACCAATCCATAAGAAAATGAGAGGATAAACGCATCTAAGGACAAAGCCAAGGCTAAGAGAAATATGTCAAACAGGTTCATTGTTACTCCTTATATTTTGTCTTTCCCTTGATATACGAATATTATTAAAATATCAAGACCAAACAAGCGTGGCACGCTTGACCGCATAAACGTGGGACGTTTAATCCCTAAAATTGACTACATGGGCGTTTGTGCCTTATCTTCGCGTTGCTTACTGCATCATTTGTGGCAAGCGTGGCACGCTTGACCGCATGAATTGACTACATGGGCATTCGTGCCCTATCGCCGTGATGCTTACTGCATTATCTGTCGCAAACGCCGCGCGTTTGATCGCAATAATTGACTACACGAGCGCTTGTACCCTATCTCCGCGATGCTTACTGCATTATTTGTTGCGGGTATAAAAAAAAGACTGCCTTGGTTCTCGGCAGTCTATAAATTCAACAAGCATGAATTGGCTTCTTGGCAAAATAGCGACGGCAAATTTCCTCAAAGGCTAAATCTCTTGCCATACTGAGATGAATATAATTCCCATCTTGGTATTGGCAAAAAATCCACTCCCTCAAATCAATATAGTTTTTATAGAGCTCATCAAAGCCTTTTTTCTTTATTCGCCAATACAGCATAAATCCGCTTATAACAGCCCAAAAAGGCAAAGCCCACAAACCGGCTTTTCCATCATAAACAAGTTTACACCGCCAAAGCAAAAATTTTACATATCCGTTATAAAGCAGCGTTAAAGCAAACGGAACTGCAAACAATGTTACAAAAAATAATAAAACTGTTCCCATAAGGCTTAAGATTTAAATAATTAAACATAATTTTGAAAAATTTGTTGTAAATCTATATCATTTTCTGGCTAAAGGCAATAAAATTGTCGTCTAAAAGGCTTGAAAAATTTGGCTCATTATGTTACAAAAAATTCAACTCATTATCATTATGTTTAACTTTCTAAATTTTATCTTATTATGAAAATTGGAAATATTAAAGTTACCATCAAAAGAGGTAACATTGCTGTTGAAAAAGCTGATTGTATCGTCGTCCCCGAATTTAATGATTGTGCCTCTTATGGTGGTGTTGGTGCGGCTATTTCTGATTGCGGCATGCGTCATGGTTTGAATATTTATCATGAAGCCGTACAACAAAATCCGCTTACTTCCGGGCAAATTATGATTACGGAATCCGGACTGAAAAACATCAAATTAGCTCACGTAGCAACGGTTAATGCCGAAAAGAATGAACAATTCCGTGTGGTCTTTGAGGCTGTGGTCAGGCTGTTGTCTGAAGCTGAGAAGCAAGGAATAAAGACAATTGCAATGCCAGAGCTTGGTACAGGCATTATCGGATATTTGACGCAAGAACAATCGGCTCGCGCTATTTTTGCCGCTGTCAATGAATATGTCTTACACAATTCAAAGACAAATATAGAAAGGCTCACATTAGTCATATTCCGCAGTTCTACAACGCCGGCAGAGGAGGTATTGGCGAGGGGTAGATTTGACTACAAAGAAGAAATCGGAGCAAAAGAGTTTAATATCGTCGAGTGGCTCGAGGGCATGGGATACGGCTGGTAAATGATATAATCATAAAAAAACACCTGTAATCCGCAAGATTACGGGTGTTTTTGTTAATAACGGGATTTTAGAGATTAATCACCGGAAGGACTAAACTAAATCTATCTGTAGCAATTTCTTCTCCTTTGTCAAAATCATACATATATTGTGTATTCTGACTATTTTGAGAATGCGCAATAGCAAAGCAAAGTTCGAAACATTCCGATAGCTTCGGATAAGCCAAAAATGCTGATATGTTCTCATATTTTTCCAAATTTGCTTGCAAAACTTCCAGCTGTTTTCGGGTCGGCAAGGTGCCCTTCATATTGCGTCCCATCCGTTTTTGGCAATAAGTTTCCGCATCGCTGCAAAATCGATTATCAACATAACGCGGAAACGTATATACCGTATTATCAATCACAACGCCTACGGGATAACTCGTTTCGCGTTCTTGGTAATAGTCAACATCATCCGATTGCGTTTTATCCGTATAAAATATTTTTAACGGAAATTTTTCACTTATACCAAGGTTGAGGCAATACTCTTGCAAGTCTGCAATGGTTACATTCGTCATTTGCATCAAATCCCAAACTTCTTTAACTTCTTTTTGCATAATCAAACAATTTAATAAGGTTAATAATAAATGTATGACAATATTTATACTCTAATTTTTTTGATTTGCAACATTATAAAAAACCGTTAAATTGTTTTTCCCATCATATATGAGGCACACGAAAAAAGCACCCTTGAGGGGGTGCTTTAGAAAAGGGAACAACGTAAATAAGAAGGGATGCGGTTAGAAGATCTGGCAGCTACCTACTCTCCCGTGTCTTAAGACAAAGTACCATGGGCGTGGAAAGGTTTAACGGCCG
>CASFNK010000007.1 GCA_949295995.1 uncultured Pseudomonadota bacterium | reverse complement strand
TTGCCCTTCTACAGAAACAAAACTATTTTCACTTACGCCGCCCATACCGGTAAGCGTAAGCATCGATAATCCTATCGCAAGCTGCTTTCTCATAATACACTCCGTTATAACTGAACCTTGTCTTCTTATAACTTAGCATATTATTTATATTATGTCAAATATTTTTAAAATAAAGATTTTATTTTGGCTAAATACCTCATATATAAAGTTATTGTTTTTTGTGATATTTATTTTTTTTCATATCTGCTTATTAATAATTTGTTGATTATATTGATGTAACTTTGTATAAGTTTGTAATCTGTATGTTTATCGGATAAGGAAAAAACAATGACTGAGAGAAGTCCTTTTGAAATTTATAACAATACGCTTGTTCCTATGGTGATTGAGCAAACATCTAAGGGAGAGCGCTCTTTTGATATTTATTCCCGTTTGCTTAAAGAAAGAATCATTTTCTTAACCGGTGAGGTTAATGATGAAGTTTCTTCTTTGGTGTGTGCTCAGCTCTTGTTTTTGGAATCGGAAAATCCAAAGAAAGATATTTCTTTATATATTAATTCTCCCGGTGGTGTGATTACTTCGGGTATGGCTATGTATGATACCATGAAATACATTAGCTGTGATGTGGCTACCATTTGTATCGGTCAGGCCTGCTCCATGGGTTCTTTCTTGCTTGCCGGCGGTACAAAAGGAAAACGTTATTCTTTGCCTAACTCTCAAATTATGATTCACCAACCCTCCGGTGGGGCTAAAGGGCAGGCTACGGATATTGAAATTCAGGCTAAGTTGATTTTGGATATGCGTAAGCGTTTGAATCAAATCTATGCCGATAATACGGGACAAAAACTCTCGGTGATTGAAAAAGCTATGGACAGAGATAACTTTATGACCCCACAAGAAGCCTTGAAGTTTGGTCTTATTGACCATATTGTAACCTCTCGTAATGATATGTAGGATAAAAACATGAGTGATGAAAAAGATAACGGCGAAATGCTCCATTGTTCCTTTTGCGGAAAAAGTCAGGCAGAAGTAAAAAAATTGGTTGCCGGAAGAGGCGTTTATATTTGCGATGAATGTATTGAGGTTTGTATCAATATCGTTGCCGACGAGTTGGAAGAAGAGCGCAAAGCTGAAGCCGGTATTCCGCATGAAAAATTGCCGACCCCATCCAAAATTAAAGAATTTTTGGACCAATATGTTATCGGTCAAGACGAGGCTAAGAAGGTTTTGTCCGTGGCCGTTTATAACCACTATAAGCGCTTAAATAATGCTGAAAAAAATAACAAAGACGTCGAAATTGCCAAGTCAAATGTTATTCTTATCGGCTCAACCGGTAGCGGTAAGACTTTGCTTGCTCAGACTTTGGCAAAAATTTTGGATGTGCCGTTTGCGATTTCTGATGCCACAACCTTGACAGAGGCCGGATATGTCGGTGAGGACGTTGAAAATATCATTTTGAAGCTGGTACAAGCCGCTAACTATGATATTGAAAAAGCACAACGCGGTATCGTTTATATTGATGAAATTGATAAAATTACCCGTAAAACCGATGGTCCGTCCATTACGCGTGATGTATCGGGTGAGGGGGTACAACAAGCTCTTTTGAAGATTATTGAAGGTACGGTTGCCAATGTTCCGCCTCAAGGCGGGCGTAAGCACCCGCAACAAGAATTTTTGCATGTTGATACCACAAATATTTTGTTTATTTGCGGCGGTGCTTTTGCCGGACTTGAAAAAATCGTGGCGCGCAGAGGTAACGAATCTTCTATCGGTTTCGGTGCAAAAGTTGCTAGCCCCGATGATAAGGGAATTGGCGAAATTTTGAAAGATGTTCAGCCGGAAGATTTGCTTAAATATGGTCTAATCCCTGAATTTATCGGACGCTTGCCGATTATTGCTACTTTAGATGATTTGAACGAAGATGCCTTAGTTAAGGTCTTAACCGAACCGAAAAATGCTCTGGTTAAGCAATATGAGGCTTTGTTTGATATGGAAGGGGTTAAACTAACCATTACCGATGAGGCTTTGCGCGCAATTGCTAAGAAAGCTATTGAACGCAAAACAGGTGCTCGTGGTTTGCGCGCCATTATGGAAGAAAATCTCTTACAGATTATGTATGATATTCCGGATAAGAAAGATATTGGTGAAATCATTATCAATGAAGATGTGATTAATGATGGTAAAGAGCCGGAATATGTGAAAAAAGAAGTAAGCGAAAGTAAATCTGCTTAAAATAGAAAAATCCCCTTTGAAGATTTCAAAGGGGATTTTTTTTGACTTATTTACCAGAAGAACCAAAGCCGTTTTCACCACGATAAGTACTTAGTTTTTCAAATTCCTCCATACTGATTTCTTTAAACTCGGCTTTGTAGGGAAAGGGAAATTCTCCTTGGGCAATTTTATCGCCCGGAGAAATGGTGTAAACTTCTCCTCCTTGCGGATTGGTATTTAACAGTATTACCATAATTTCACCTCGGTAGTCGGTATCTATTATTCCTCCTATCGGGATAATGCCATGATTGGCAGCTAAGCCGCTACGACCATTTATGCGGCACCAAAAAGGTGCGGGCGGAGCGATTTTTATGCCGGTCGGACATTTAAATCTTTCGCCGGGGCGAATTTGCACAGGCTGAGAAATAGCTGCGCAAATATCAAAGCAAGCTGCGTCAGGTGTGGAATATTGCAAGTTTGCGGTATTGGCAACGTAGTGTTCTAATTTGGTATATAAGACCGGTATTGTTTGTATTTGAATGTTCATTGTTTTCTCTTTTGGTTAGTTTACCAGATTGTAGAGAAATGGCGCAAAAAATCCATCCTTATTTTTTTATAAGGGGATAATCTTTTATCTCCTTTTTTGCGGATTATATTTATTGTGTTCTTGATTGTTTTTATAGGAGATACTGATGAATAGCGTAAAATTAAATAATGATTATGAAATGCCTGTTATTGGGCTCGGAACTTGGAAGTCTAATCCGGGGGAAGTTTATCAGGCGGTGCGTTGGGCGATTAAACTTGGTTATCGCCATATTGATTGTGCTCATATTTACGGAAATGAAAAAGAAATCGGGCAAGCAATTCATGATGCCATAAATGAAGGTGATATTAAAAGAAGTGAACTCTTTGTTACTTCAAAATTGTGGAATGATTCTCATAATCCTGCCGATGTGTTGCCGGCTCTCAAACAAACATTAAATGACTTGCAACTTGAGTATTTGGATTTGTATTTAATTCATTGGCCGGTCGCTCAGAAAAAAGGAACTTTAATGCCTCATAGCGATAAAGATATGGAAACTCTAAAAGATGTGCCGATTGATTTTACTTGGGCGGAAATGGAAAAAGCCGCTAAACAGGGTTTGGTTCGTTCTTTGGGTGTGTCTAATTTCGGACCCAAAAATTTATCACTCCTCATTCAACAAGCGGAAATTATTCCTGCCGTTAATCAAGTGGAATGTCATCCTTTTTTACAACAAGATGCTTTACTTGAATTTTGTAAGAAAAATATGATTGCCTTGACCGCTTATTCACCACTAGGCTCTCAACATGGTGCCGATGAACCTGATTTGCTCTCTCATCCGCAAATTGTAGAAATCAGTAAAAGATTAAATGTTACTCCGGCGCAAGTGGTTTTGGCTTGGCAAATTTCTCGCGGCGTGGTGGTTATTCCTAAATCTGTCAGAGAGGAGCGCCTAAAAGAAAATTTAGCGGCAATTGCCGTGAAACTTGATGAAGCCGATATTGCTAAAATTAATGCTTTGGATAAAGGATATCGTTATATTACCGCTCAGAGTTTTGCCTTTGGAAACTATACACCGCAAGAAATTTTTGCTTAATTGAATTTTTTGTGCGTCTCTTAGCCCGCAAAGATGCTTTAGTCTTTGCGGGTTAATAATTTTTGAGTAATAAATTCTTGTAAGGCTTTTTTATCTTGCCACTCAATTGTAATTTCTAAAACATGAAAATTTGCTTGTAATTTTTGCGGAATTTTTACAAAGTCTTTAGTGGTGGTTATTAATGCACAATTTTTTTCTTGGGCTTTTTGAATTAAGTTTTCCAATTCTTGAGTGGTGTAAAAATGATGATCGGGGAAATCAATCGTTTCGGCAATTTCAAATCTTAATTCTTTAAGAGATTGATAGAATTTTTCAGGACGTCCGATACCAGCAAAGGCAATGACTTTTTTTGAAGAAATTTGCGGTCTTTGAGGGGCGATTTTACCCATAAATGTCGGTAAGGAAATTTGTGATTTTAAGTTCTTTTTATCTTCCCCGATAATTATCATGGCTTGCGCCCTTCTTATTCCTTGAGATAAATCTTCACGTAAGGGACCAGCCGGAACGCAATAGCCGTTGCCATAACCGACCATGCCATCAAAAACCAAAAAAGAGAGGTCTTTATAGAGCTTGGGGTTTTGAAAACCATCATCCATAATGATGATATCGGCTCCATGGAAAATGGCGGTTTGTGCGCCTTGAAAACGGTCGGGATTAACAATAACCGGTGCTTGGCGAGCCAAGAGTAAGGGTTCATCTCCTACTTGTTCGGGTGTGTGCGTGTTAATGTCCACTAAAACATTTTTTAGCTTGCCGCCATAGCCGCGAGAAACAAAAAACGGGTGATAGCCTATCTTTTGCAACATTGCCGCTATTGATAGTGCAGTGGGCGTTTTACCGCTGCCGCCAGCCGTTAAATTGCCAATGCAAATAACGGGAACAGTTACCTTTTGCGGGGTATGAAATTTTAAGTTTAATCTGGTGGCTAGGGCGTAGAGCTTTCCCAAAGGATAAAGTATGCGCGCCATCGCATTTTTTTGTTGCCAAAAGAAAGGCGTTTTCATTGGTTCAAATATCCTTTGATGCTGTTTACTATGCCATCTAAAACTTTGGCTTCGCTCATAGCCCAGTCGTAGGCAAGTTGTGCTTTTTGAGCAAGATATTGTTTATCGCTTAAAAGTTTGGCAACTTCTGTATGCAATTCTTGTGCATCTTTTACTTGGATAACGCCTTGAGCTTGAAGTGCATGCGCCATGGCTTCTTTGAAATTGTGCATGTGGGGACCAACCAAAACAGCATCTTGCATACGCGCCGGTTCCATAAAGTTTTGCCCGCCATGAGGAATGAGTGAGCCTCCAATAAAGACTATCGGGCAGAGTTTGTACCATAAGCCTAATTCGCCAATGGTATCAGCAATGTAAACTTCTGTTTCGGGGGTGATTGGTTCGCCTGCTGAGCGAAGTGCTGTATCGAGATGACATTCGTTTTGCAGGCGTGCTTTTATTTCTTCTCCTCTCTTGGGGTGGCGTGGCGCAATAATAGTTAACAGATTGGGGACTTCTTTTTCCAATTCTTTTAAGAAACATCCAATTTGATATTCCTCATCTTCATGCGTGGAACTCACTGCCCATACCGGACGTGAACCAATTTGCGATGCAATCTCTTGTTCTTTTTTCTCATCGATGGGAAGCGGAAGTCCGGCAAATTTTAAATTGCCAAGGCATAGGGCGTCTTTCGCGCCTAGTTCTTTTAGGCGTTTTGCATCTAGTTCGGATTGTCCGAGACAAAGATTAAAGCAACTTAATAATTCTTTGCTGATGAAAGAAAATTTTTTCCAATTTTTAAATGAGTGATCTGATATACGTCCGTTTACCAAAACCAAAGGAATTTGAGCTTTTTTTATGGTGGATAACATTCCCGGCCAAAGTTCTGATTCAAACCACAAAACCAAATTTGGTTGCCAGTGTTTAATGAAATTTTGAGCAAATTTTGGGGTGTCTATCGGAAAATACTGGTGAAAAGCACGTTGAGGCAATCTTTTGGTCATAACTTCTGCCGAAGTGATGGTGCCGGTTGTTACCATTACATTGATGTCCGGTGCTAATTCCAATAATTTGTGAATTAACGGAAGCATGGAAACAGACTCGCCGACAGAGGCTCCGTGCAACCAAATAAGTCGTCCTTGCGGTCGCGGTTGTGAGGCTATGCCCATACGCTCATTAAATCGCGCTAAATCTTCTTTGCCGTTTTTCTTACGTTTATTAATTATCAGAGGCTTGATTGCAAGGGGATAAAGAACCGTGATAAGCGCATTGTAAAAATTAGTGAACATTTGTAGAATTCTCCATGTCTTGTGTGGAATAACGTTTTTTGGCTTTTTTGCCTTGCGGAATTGCGGGTAATCCTAATGATTTATCCGCATCCCAAGTGAGGCGGTTAAGTTGCGCCTCAATATTGTGGCGAATCTTTTCGATTTCTTCTTCTTGAGCGTTTTTAGGAATGTAAAAGGCTTCGGTCGTGGCGTAAATACCTTTGGAAAACAAAGGCGGCAAGAGCATTGAATCCCAACTTTTGCTAAGAATCTTCGAACCTTTTACGCTGTATGTGGCACCGATAATCGGTTTGCCGGTCTTTTGGGCAAAATAGAGAGCCGATTTGCCTAAAGTCATACTCGGTCCTTTGGGGCCGTCGGGAATTATGGCAATCGCTTCTCCTCTTTTAAGAGAACGCATTAAGTCAATTGCCGCGGATTTGGAATTTTCGGTCGAGGAACCGCCAATGGTTTTCATTCCGAATTTTTCTAACAAACCGGCTATGATGCGACCATCATGGTGCAGGGAGACAAGTGCGTTCATCGGGTGCTTCTTATTCCAAAAATAGGGTAACATCATGGCGCGACCGTGCCAACCAATGAAGATGAAACTTCCTTCTTTATCCCATATATCATTCATTCTTTTTTGACCATTTATTTCCCATTTGGTGGTTTTGCCAACAAGTAGGGCGTAATGATAAAATAGTGTGCTGATGATGTTTAGGACAGATGGGGATTGCAGCCAAGATTTCAGAAATTTTTTTAATCTTTTTCTTAAGGGCATTTGCTTAATCTTTATTCTTTTCTGACAATGTCGGTTACGGAAATGCCAATCGTTTCATTTTCGGTAATCACAACTTCGCCATGACCGATGAGTACGTTGTTGGCATAAATATCTACATAGTCGTTTACATTTCGGTCCAGTTCAACAACTGCGCCGCGACCCAGTTTTAAGAGTTGTTGTACGCGAAGCGTGGCTTCCCCCAAGGTAACCGAAACATCAACGCTGATTTTATCTCCCGACAGGTTAGAGTGATTTAACGCGGGCATCAATTTTCTCCACATCTTTCTTAATTTTTCTTAACTATCTTATATGATATTTTTTATTTTAAAACAACTATGATGACTTTATTCATAAGTTTTGTGCATAAAATACTCTATTCCCTCAATCTCTAAAAGTCTTTGTGGATTAACGCTTTTAATCGTTGCCGATAATTCTTAAATATGCCAAACCTTGTATATGTTTTGGCTGAAAGCGTTGTCGAATATGAAATGCTTTCCTATATTATTTAGGTATAACACTAATAGAGGTTTATGATAAAATGGCTGTGAAAAAAAGCACTTATCCCGTGTTGCCCTTGCGCGATATCGTGGTCTATCCGAAAATGATTGTGCCTTTGTTTGTCGGGCGCGAAAAATCTATCAATGCTTTGCAAGAGGTCGTGGATAAAGATCAAAATATCGTCCTTATTACACAAAAGATAGCGGCAACAGAAGATCCGTCCGAAGATGATGTTTACCATGTCGGGACTCTGGGCACGGTTTTGCAGATGTTAAAACTTCCCGACGGAACCGTTAAGGTGCTGATTGAGGGTATGGAGAGAGTGAAAGTTTCCAAGTTTTTGGATAACCCGCTGTTTATGGAAGTTCAGGCCGAAATTTTGCCCGATAAAGATGAAAATGATGTGGAGCTGGAGGCTCTTGTTCGTGCTGTTTTGTCTCAGTTTGAAGACTATGTCAAACTCTCTAAAAAAATTCCGCCGGAAGTTTTGGTCTCGGTTAACCAGATTGATGATAACTGTAAATTAGCCGATACTATTGCATCGCATTTGGCTCTTAAAATTGCCGATAAACAGGCTTTGTTGGAAGGACGGACACTCAAAGAAAGATTTGAAAAAATCTTAGAATTTATGAATGCGGAAGTTACTTTGCTCGAGGTCGAAAACAAGATTAAGACTCGCGTCAAAAAGCAAATGGAAAAAAGCCAAAAAGAATATTATCTCAATGAGCAGATGAAAGCCATTCAAAAAGAGCTCGGTGATAATGATGAAGAAACCGAAATCGATGAATATATGAAAAAAATCGAGAAGACCAAGCTCTCCAAAGAAGCTAAAGACAAAGCCATTGCCGAAGTTAAAAAGCTGAAAAATATGAGTGCCATGTCCTCTGAGGCTACGGTTATTCGTAATTATTTGGACTGGATGCTCGATATTCCTTGGAAAAAACGCTCTAAAATCAATAAAGACATCTCAAAAGCCATGGAGATTTTGGAGAAAGACCATTATGGCTTGGATAAGGTTAAAGAACGTATTGTCGAATATTTGGCGGTGCAAGCCAGAGCCGATAAAATTAAAGGACCGATTTTGTGCTTGGTCGGACCTCCGGGCGTTGGTAAAACCTCTTTAGGGCGTTCTATCGCCAAAGCTACCGGACGCAATTTTGTTCGCGCGTCTTTGGGTGGTATGCGTGATGAGGCTGAAATCAGGGGGCACAGACGCACTTATATCGGTTCTATGCCCGGTAAGATTATTAAAGGTATGAAAAAAGCCGGTACGTCGAATCCTTTGTTCTTGCTGGATGAAATTGATAAGCTCGGCAATGACTGGAGAGGCGACCCAAGTTCCGCACTTTTGGAGGTGTTGGACCCTGAGCAAAACGCAACCTTTAACGACCACTATTTGGAAGTCGATTATGATTTGTCGGATGTGATGTTTGTTACAACGGCGAACTCTCTTGATATGCCGCGTCCGTTGTTGGATCGTATGGAGATTATTCGCTTGTCGGGCTATACCGAAGATGAAAAAGTCGAAATCGCTAAACGTCATCTGATTCCCAAAAGTTTTGAGGAAAACGCCGTAAAAGAATCGGAACTCAAAATTAATGAGGATGCTATCCGTGATATTATTCGTTATTATACGCGGGAAGCCGGTGTGCGTAATTTGGAACGAGAAATTGCAACAATCGCTCGTAAGGCCGTAAAAGAAATTTTACTCGCAAAAGGCAAAACTAAAAAGATTGAGGTTACTTCTAAAAACTTGGATAAGTATTTAGGTGTTAAACGCTTTAGTTTTGGCGAGGCTGAAGAAAAAGACCATATCGGGGTTACCACCGGTTTGGCTTGGACCGAAGTGGGT
Source organism: uncultured Pseudomonadota bacterium (assembly GCA_949295995.1). Lineage (GTDB taxonomy): Bacteria > Pseudomonadota > Alphaproteobacteria > RF32 > CAG-239 > Scatocola. The sequence goes on along the minus strand of CASFNK010000007.1, from coordinate 723 downwards.
GGCGACATTCTCTTTATTGAAGCGGTGGATATGCCAGGTAAAGGTAAAATTACCCAAACCGGTAAACTCGGTGATGTGATGAAGGAATCTATCGAAACGGCTTATTCCGTTGTTCGTTCGCATTCTAAAGATTTAGGCATCGATCCCGAAATCTTTGAAAAAACCGATATTCACGTTCACGTTCCCGAAGGGGCAACGCCTAAAGACGGACCATCAGCCGGTATTGCCATGTACACGACTCTGGTATCCGTTCTGACTAAGACGCCCGTGCGTAAAGATGTGGCCATGACTGGTGAAATCACTTTGCAGGGTAGGGTCTTGCCCATCGGCGGCTTAAAAGAAAAATTATTATCGGCTTTGCGCGGTGGTATCAAAACCGTGATTATTCCTAAAGAAAATGAAAAAGACTTGGTCGAAATTCCCGATAATGTTAAAAAAGGAATGAAGATTATTCCGGTTTCAGAAGTTTCTGAAGTCTTGAAAATTGCTCTGGCAGATAAAAAACAAAAAACGACTAAGACTGCAAAAAAGAAATAATGTTTTCTTTTATGGTTCAAAAAAAGCTCCGAATCTCGGTTCGGAGCTTTTTTTGTAACAAGAAAACTACCGGCTAGGCCGGTAGTTCCGGAGAGCTTATAGCTTTACAGATAAAAAACTCCTTTGCTAAAGTAAGTTAGACGGTTTGGCACAAGTCTAACAAAAGCAAAGGAGTTTTTTTATGAA
>CASFNK010000006.1 GCA_949295995.1 uncultured Pseudomonadota bacterium | reverse complement strand
GTTCATAAAAAAACTCCTTTGCTTTTGTTAGACTTGTGCCAAACCGTCTAACTTACTTTAGCAAAGGAGTTTTTTATCTGTAAAGCTATAAGCTCTCCGGAACTACCGGCCTAGCCGGTAGTTTTCTTGTTACAATAAAAAAGAGGGCTTTATGCCCTCTTTTTTATGTAACTTCCGTAACGGCACGAAGGTTTCCATCACGATTAATTTGCACTACTCTTAATTTACGATGCATTTCTTTAATGGTCTTCTCGCGGTCAATTGTCGGATAGCTGTGCAAAATACGGTCAACAAAGGCTTCATAGGCAGCCTCTGAACTCTCGGCGTGAATGGTTGCTAAACAGTTATCATGTCCTGATCCCATCAGCTCCCATAAAGCTCCCGCATTGTTGGTTGAAATCTCACCCCCGATAATGGCATCCGGCGTAAAACGTACGACTAAGTCAATAATCTTTGAATAATCAAACTCGTTGGTTTGTTCGGTACGAGACATTACAACATGAACACGGTTGGGGTGAGGAACTAAAAGCTCTCTGGTATCTTCTATCGTGATAATTCTTTTATGAATATCCAGAATTTTTAATAAGTTATTCAAAAAAGTAGTCTTACCGGTCGCTGTTGCTCCCGATACCAATATATGATCCCCTCGTTTTATGCTCAATAAAAGTCTTTCATACGGATCTTCCGGGTCTTGTATATCTTTCAACGGATTGATTTTATGTAAGGTTTCACCTTGTTTTAATCCGTAGTCTTGCAAGCCAAAGGCCACATCATCACTATGAACACGTATCGTTAAAGCTACGCCCCCGGTTAAATCATCTTGATCATACATCACATTTCGACCGCAAATCGCTGAAAAACGGTGATCTCCGGGTATCGTTGCATAAACAACCGGCGTACCTTGAACCGGGTCAAAGGGCAATTCATAAGTATTCGCTATGATATATAGCAAATCTGTTAGATATTCTTTGGTCAGCTTCTCATCTTTATACATCACCCAAGGATAGGCTCGTTTCCCTCGTAAACGAAGCCAAACTTGCCCTGAGCGATTAATGGCCACTTCCTCTATGTTTTCTTGGTTATACCAATAGGCTAAAGGGCGTAAAACTGATTCTAATACCTTAAAACTCATCTTCTTACTCCCTTAAAACAGTTGCGGAACGCTGCTATCCGTATTTTGCGTGTTGCCTCCTGTTGTTGCCGCTCCAGGTGTACTCGAGGTTGCAAAAGACGGTGGCGGCGGAGGTGTGGCTCCGGTAGAAGTACTGGATATCAGTGGCGGATTGCTTGTTGTTTGATTATTCTTCTGCGTATCCGCCTCATTTAACAATGCCGGTGAACGACTTTGGATTTCCATGTTAGGACCTTGCGACTGGTAAACTACATTTCCTCCAACAGGAGCATCGCGACGGTTCTTTTCTCTCTCTGTTGCTACTTCTGCAGAATTAATTAAAATATTTGACTTTCTCTTTCCTGGATCAACTTTCGGGTTGCGCTCCCTTGTCCTCATCCATAAATCAACATTCGGATAAACAATAATCCGCGTTCCTGCCGGGACATAAGTAAGCGGACGAATATTGGTTTTATCTGACAATATTTGTTCAAACACTTGGTTCATTTGATCTAAGAAATTTTGACGGGCATCATTAGCTGCTTGTTGTTTTGGTGTTTCGGCCAAAGATCCGCTGTCAGAATCATCATCGTCTGCCATTATATAAGAAGTATAACTGGTCAATGCCGTGGTCATAATCGGCAATGTATATTTCTTAAACAGTTGTTGATCCAAATAACCCAAAGCACCTCCTCGACCTTGTGCGTCTCCGGTTACTCCGCTAAAGACAAACAGTGAACCATCGGGTCGGATTAATCTTTCCCATGTAATTTGTACTTTGGCTGATTGCGATGTGGTCTCGGTTGTTCCCGTTAAACTTCCCAATGTTCCCATTATTCGGCTTCCCGCAGGAATTATTATTTTTCGACCTTCCTCGGCATAAATATTTCTTTCGACAAATGCTGTAACAGGCGTCGGATTATTACTATCTATTGAACGTGCTATTACTGCCGGTATCGGTTTGTCGGCAAATATCATCTCACTCAAGTCAACTCGCCATGAAGATATCGCTTTTGAAATTCCTTCTGCATCCCAATTCTTTTGCATTCCGTCAAACTCATCCGCACTTATATTGCTACTGATTTTTCCAACCTGCATATTGCTCCGCCGTTCTTGTTGTGCTGCATCTAGTGCCATAGCTCTTTGCGGATCATACCTCTCTCCAGGACCAAAACCTCCTCCGGGACCTAAATTGCCACTTGGTCCGGTTCCTGTTCCATAAGCTCCGCCTCGACCAAATGTTCCGGCCGGAATAAACATATCTTGTTTTGCCGTTGCGGACGGTGATGCCGCTTCTTCAATTCCTATCAGTGCCCCTTCATCATCTATTACAAGACCATCCGGCATACGGTGTCCGACAACTTTTCCTTCCTTGTTAACAACACTTCCGTCTTCCATAATATCGCCCAAATATTCGCCGTCCGGTGTTAACGCTATCCCTAATGATCGACGATATTTCTCAGTCATTTTTTCTTCTTCCGGTGAAAGTCCTATTTCCGGTAACGCGCTCGGACTTTTATACCAATCCGGTTTTTCTGTTGTCGCTTCCGGTGTTATTATTGAACCTATCGTATTTCCATTGGCATCCACGATTGCTCCGTTTGTTCCTACTTTGCCTATTATTTTACCCGAACCGTCTATAACACTGCCGTCAGGAAGAACTTTTCCTATTACATTTCCATTTGCATCATAGGCAATCTTCGTACTTGCCAATTCTCCGATTTCATTACCCTTTGCATCTACAACTTTTCCATTTTGTACCGAACCGATTATATTGCCTTTGTCATCAGTTACAGTTCCGTCTGCATTCACATAGCCTAATAGATTGCCATTTACGTCAAATACCTTTTCTCTTTCTACTATCTCTCCATAATATTGTAACGGTTTTGCAACTGCTACTACACGCCCATTGGAATCTATAATATTGCCGTTTTTAGTAATCGTGCCTAATATATTGTTGTTTATATCTTTTAACTCTCCCTTTAGAGTTAATTCTCCCAAAATACGGTTGGAATCGTCTCTTATATAAAAATCCCTATTCCCTCTGCCTTTTACCTCATCATTTTTATCAAGCAGAAAACCTCTGCTTAAATGACCTAAATTCTGATTCACAAAAGACAGAACATTACCGTCTTTTTGGATAACGCCTATAACCTCAAAATCATTATCGTAAATATAAAAGTCATAAAGCGCATAACCAATTTTGTAATTGTCTTTTATAACATTCCCTTCAAAATCAATTTTTCCTATATTATTGCCGGAACCATCTATAACATTTCCATCACCGGTGATTCTACCTATATATTTATTGGCCAAACTAAAGGCATAGCGGTATTTTAATAAATGTCCGATTGGCGAGCCCGTTTTGGAATTAACATTGCCGTTAGCTTGTGTATATCCTATAAATTGGTTTTCTGAATTAACTACTTGACCATCTAAAACACTGCGACCTAAAATTACGCCGTTAAAGCTCATAACAGGATAATATTCTATAGTATGAGCCAGGGAAATACCTTCATCGCTTTTTAGAAAACCGCGTTTATCTATACATCCTAAAATGTTATTATTATAATTTAAAACTTGTCCATTGCTTGATACTGTTCCTATCACATTACCATTATAATCTATTACTGCCGTCGGCTTAACACTGTAACCTATATAGCTCCCATTTTCCGATATAACTTGCCCATTCAGCAAGGAACGCCCCATAACCGTTTCTCGATAGTTCCTAACTTCTCCGCGTGAGGTGATAACTCCTAAAAAAGAGCATTTATCGTCTATGGCCGTTTCATAGTCTATTACACCGCCTATGGCTGAACCAGTATTATCTAGCAAAATTGCTTCTGACGTGATTTTTCCTAGATTTGAACCGCCAAAATCTTTGACTATTCCTAAATTGTTGGCATAGCCAACTAAACGACCATTAAAAGACATCGCCAGTGAAGCTGTTCGTCCCGTTCCTTGCTGTGGCATCATATTTACTGAGGTATTATCTTGCGATGCAACAACCGAACCGTCTGGAATATATTTACCCAAAATGCTGCCATCTCGCTTCTGCACAAGATTACTGTTATTTAATAATCCGATTGAATTCCCTTGGGAATCTACAAAATATCCATTATCGAGATTTTTTCCGATTATTAAATTTCGCTCATCTATATTAAATCCTGATTGGGTTAATTTTCCCAATGACTGAACATTTTTATTGGTTAGCTGTCCGTTAGGCATTATTTGAGCTACCGGAGTTCCCGTAATGTTATATACGGAAGATAAACTTAAGCCTACCCCTACTACTTTCCCATCTGCTGAGAAAAGATACCCAAACGGAGACATATATTTTTTTTCTTCTCCATCCATTACCGAACCGCTGATTCCTACAACTCCCAGCGGGCTATTATTCGAACTAATTGCTAACAGATTTTTCATAGTTGCACCTATGGCTCGTCCGGTATTTTCATAAGCCATATTGTCCATTATATAACCTGCCGGAGTTCCTTCCATGGTTACTATTGAACCATTCTTTGAGGCATGACCTTTCAGACTGCCTCGATAGTCAAATACAGGACCGGTTTTGATAATCTTACCTATCAGCGTTCCGTCTGAAGACAAAATTACACCTCTGTTCCCGACTTGGCCAATATCTTCTTTCGTCTTTCTTACTTTTCCTTGCGGAACAACTCGACCTAAATATTTACCATTTAAATCCGTTGCCGTCGCTGAAAAATCTACAACCGAGCCTATTATGTCGCCCTGTTCGTTGATAATATTTTCATCTGCCTGAACTCGTCCGACTATATTGTTCTTGTCAACAACTTCGCCGTTATAGGTTACAAAACCTAAATATTTACCAGAATTATCCAAAGCATAGCCTGAACGAACTATACTACCGATAATTTGATTATCCTTATCATACACAAAACCATTGGCTTTGACATAGCCTATGGTTTGTGCTTCAAAATTTGTAACATTTCCTCCAGGGGCTACACTGCCGATAAATTCACCTCGTAACGATACTACCATTTTGGAAGAAATCAGACGTCCATCTAAAATATAATCTTGTCCAACTTTGCGGTATGCATAGCCATCCGGAGATACAAAACCTATCGCTTGTCCTTGCAAATTGGTATATAAGCCATCTCCGGTTAAACGTCCCACTGTTTTCCCGTCATCAGAATAAACAAGCCCCGGAAACAAAACTGAGCCAATAACATTAAAATACTCATCCAAAACTAAACCGTTCGGCAATACTTTAGCTATTATTTTTCCAGATGGAAGACGAACGGATCCATCGTTATTGACTTTACCTAACGGCTTATTATCATTGCCAATCGCTATACCTTGAGGAATAACTCCTCCGATGATTTCTCCGTCGAAATTTAATATCAAACTATCTGCCGTTACATTGCCGATAAGTTGGTTATCAAAACTAACTACTTTACCATCGGGAATTACTTTTCCTATCAAATCCCCGTTAAAATCAACCGCCGTAATCTCTTGAGCTTGTGCATTAAAGCTAAATATTAATATTCCAAACAGAATATTAATAAACTTTAGTGTCCTGGCACAGTATTTATTTTTTGTTTTTCCCAGTCCCAACTCAGTTCCTCCGGTTCTTTGCTACTTCCTGCAAAGCGTAGCCTGCAACTTTCTTATCCAAATTTATGTATGAACCGTTATTTTTAAGATAACCTACATTTTTGCCTTCTCTGTCTTGAACTATACCTTCCGCACTTAAACGACCAACATAGTTTCCGTCATTTCCTAAAATCGTGGCTCCTATTTTATAAATTTTTCCAATAATATTATCATTGGTATCTATTGCCAAATCACCAGAAATAGCGCGACCGATAAGGCTACCTTCTTTGTCTCTGATTTTACCATCAAAATTTACATAGCCTACTACTTTATCCGAGTTATCAATAACTATATCGCCATGAACAACTTCCCCTATTAATTTTCCTGACGCGCTGATTACATTTCCATCCGATAATACTCGTCCTATAACAACGTTTTCTTTATCTATAACTTGACCATTCGGTAAAACTGCTCCTATCGTGTTTCCTCCAAAATCTATTACCGTTCCTCGGCGTAACAAACTTAAATTTTTATCCGTCGAACCACCTGGAAGAACCGCTGTTATTACTTCATCTTTCAAATCGATTACGTCTCCGACCGAATTTACTCGACCTTTGTAGTTGCCCCAAATATCAACAACTATGTTTTCGGGAATTACTTCTCCAATTACCGTACCTTTTATATCAACAACTTTTCCATCAGAACTTGTCATTCCGACTTTGTTTCCTTCCATGCTGATAACCGTTCCGTCTGTTGTAGAATAGCCTAAAAATGACCCGTCATAACCTATGGCACTTCCTCTGGAAATTACGCTGCCTCGATAAACTCCCTTATTATCTATAAAATTCCCTTTTGCGTCAATTCGACCTAAATTTTCACCAAAGCGCGTTATAACTTGCCCGTCATACGTAACTTGCCCTATTGTTTTCCCCTCAAAATCTGAAACAAATCCTTTTTTGACCGTGTTTCCTATTGCTGAATTATAAAAATTCATTCCATCTCCATGAAGATGACCTATTGCACTCCCCTTGGAATCGTAAATTTCTCCGTTAGGAAAAAGACGCCCCTTAAAGTTACCTTCTGGTGAAATTATGGTTGATTTTTCATCCATTAACACACCTATAATCTCGTTGCGGTCGTTTGCTACCAAATTATTGGCATAAAGTTTGGCATCAGACTGACCACTGATGGCTATTCGACCATTGGGTCCTACCAAATTCAAAAAATTTCCATGTAAATCATAAGCATTCGTCTGCTCTAAAACTCGACCGATATAGGCTCCGTCTTTATTGAACACATCTCCGTAAATACCTACGCAACCTACAGGAAGCTGTGAAAGTGCTATAACCAGACCATCTGCGGAAACTTGCCCTAAATATTCTCCATCATAAGCTAAAGCAACTCCATTGCGAACAACACTGCCTATAACTTCTCCCTTCTCACTCAGAACCGTTCCGTCTGGATTGACACAACCAATGTAAACTCCTTCTGATGTGCGAACCGTCCCATCCGTCCCAACATCTCCTATATAGGTACAATTATTATCAAATACTTTTCCCGTTCTTATGACTTCTCCGACATAATTATTTTCTGCATCTACTATTAAGCCGTCCGGAAGTGGCTTTAATTTTGTTTCCGTATTACCTTTTTTTATCTTCCCGTCAGAATCTAAATAACCGATATTTTTACATCCGTAACCGACAACCAATCCTCCCCTTACTAATTTTGCAACAACTTCTGAACCTGCAGGATCTCGAACCAAACCATTGGCTAAAACTCTACCAACAATTTTGCTGTCTTTTACTACCGTACCATCATTATTTAATTTTCCCAAAACCGTTCCCTTGGGCGTAATCGGTATCATTCGGGTTTGAACCAATGCACCTAGAGTTTTATCTTGGGAACTCACTATATTGCCGTTTTCATCTACATAGCCTATTTCATTGCCTTTTAAATCAAACACTTTTCCATTGGCATCAACATAACCTATAACTTTGCCGTCTTTATCCAAAACAAGATTAACTACTTCTCCGGCTTTTCCTATAACATTTCCTTCTAAATCAACCAATGTCCCGTCATCAAGCATTTTTCCTATGATATTACCGTTAAAATCAACGACATTTCCATTTTCATCAATATAACCTATGATATTGCCGTCTTTGTCGTAAGCCAGCCGTCTTTGCGCACCGATATTCATATCGGCAACTTTTCCTATGACATTGCCGTTATTATCAACAACCGTTCCGTCCGGTAATACCCGACCTATAATATTTCCATTAGCATCCCGTACATTACCATCTTCATCAACATAGCCTATCACATTGCCGTCTTTATCATAAACAAGTCTTCGTCCTGGAACATTGGCTGCTCGACCTATAACATTTCCTTCGGCATCAACTATCGTACCATCAGGTAGTACCTTACCTATGATATTGCCATTAAAATCAACAACATTTCCGTTTTCATCTACATAACCGATTACATTACCGTCTTTATCATACGCCAAACGTCTTTGCGCAACTGTGGCTGATTTCCCGATAATATTGCCGTTTTCATCTACTATATTTCCATTGGCATCTTTTTTTCCTATGATATTGCCATTTTCATCTATAACATTTCCGTTGGCATCAACAAAACCTATTACTTTCCCATTCTTATCATATGCCAAAGTTGCTGAACCACCAGCATTGCCCAATACATTTTTACCAACAACTTTGCCATTTTCGTCAACTTGACCGACTATATTTCCGTTTTTATCAACAACCGTACCATCCGGCATCACAACGCCTATAACATTACCTTTTTCATCTACGGCTACACGACCTTGTTTGCTTACTCGACCAATTATGTTGCCGTTGGCATCTACTACTTCTCCCTTCTCATTTAGGCGACCGATTACATTCCCATTCATATCTACAACCGTGCCGTCAGGCAATACTCGTCCTATGATATTGCCATTTTCATCATAGACAAAACCTGCATCTACAGCTTTTCCTATAACATTACCATCCATATCTACAACCGTGCCATCAGGTAGTACTCTGCCAATGACATTGCCATTCAAGTCAACGACACTCCCATCCGGGTTGACGTAGCCAATAACATTACCGTTGGCATCATATACCAAACGTCGATTTTCTCCTACGCCTATTACATTGCCGTTTTCATCTACTATCATTCCGGCTGAATTGGCTCTTCCTATGATATTGCCGTTGGCATCTCTAACATAGCCTTCTTCATCTATCGTACCTATTATTTCACCATTAGGTCCTATTGCGTTCCTTGTGTGAAGACCCTTTGCTTCTTGTCCGCTACTCGTTTTAGCGCTGTCGGTCGGAACTTGTTCACAAAAATTACAATCTTCTTTGCGTATCGCGTTACCTTCGACCGGAACTTTTGCTGATTTTGCATTGGCCGTCGTTAAATTCGATTCATGCCAGGTGATTATGAAGTTATTTTGAACATTTCCAGGAACAATCGGCGTCCAACCCATCGTAATATCACAAGTTTCATGACCTCGTAATTCTTTGTCCGTACAATCATCCTTAAACGTAAAGCCATCAAACGGCGGCTCCGCAAGCTGCACCGATACAATTTTTATTGCCGCTTTTGCGTTGGTTCCTATGGTTAAAACATTCTTTGCATCTGTTCCTAAAACAACTTGACCCATTTGTACTGGATTGGGTGTTGTTGTTATCGGGGGTTCGCCATCTTCTAAAACGCCAAACTCTATATTGTTGCTTGGTCCCGTATCCATACTTATATTTAACGCATCATCATTGGTCGTAAATACTGGTTCCGTATATTCATTCTCAACAGGACCACTTTGCAATAAAAGCATTACTCCTAATACAAAAATTACAAAAGAGGTAAGACCAACCACAAAAATTATGCGGTTGGTTTTTTTTATGTAACTTTCCGAATGTGTTAGTACTTCTTTGCTCATTGCGTCCTTACTACGCTACAAAATACCCCGTTACGTCCTAAACGACTACAGACGTTGTCTCCTGATTCTAAACTTTTAACCGGTCCAACACGCAAGTGAAACAGTTCTTTCCCCTGTCCATCCGCCGGCGCATCTACTGAGAAAAACGGCTCATAGCGACTCAATACATCCGGATATTTTTTAGAAAGCTCACTCCACAAATTTTCAAGATTTGAGACATTAGCATCCGTTCCCAACTCTATTGAAATATTCGAGCTATCCGCACCTACAAATCCTGATCCGAAACCATACCCGCTCTTATTTCCTCCTTGCGGGCTAACTGTACCCGAATATTGGTTATTATTCTTTATATGTTGCATTTTTGAATAATCATATCCGTCATTAGGTGGTTGGAAACCTATTGTTACTCCATTGCTATTGCCGCCGTTTGCCATATTATTCCCATAGCGAGGAACAACTATCTCGCTTTGTCCGACCTGAATGTCATATTGACCAGGCATTCCGTTTGCCGAAGAATTAAATTCACTATTACTACCCGTTCCTCCGGTCGGACGCATTGTGCCTCCAGGAATAGGTTGCGGAACATCCCATGTAGAATCCTCAAAATCCGTTGCATAAGTCGCATTTTCTAATCCGGCATCATCTGAACGACGCATCTTTAAACAAACTATTCGCTTGCCGTTCCGTAAAACCATATCACCTATACCTTCTACTATTATCAGACGATTATTTGGACCCTTGGTTCTAAACCCTACCGGAACCTCTATTCTTTCTACAATTAGCGTAACTATCGGACGTTGTGTCATATTTAAGGCCTTTTCACCAAAATCAATATAGGTGAAAATATCATCTCTCCATACTCTTTCCGGTGCAATAACCACATCATCCGGATTGGGAACATAAACTTCTATATCAAAACGAAATTTACTCGGGTCAACAGGGATTTCTTTTATCCAATCGCTTCGTTGGAAACTTTTTGTAAAAAGAGAATCTGCCGAATGAGAATTATTGGCTTTATAAGTTGAAGCATTAACTCCCGAGCCTCCTCCTACACTTCCTCCTGCCAGACCGGCCCCTCTTGAGCCGGAAGGACCGTCAATCACATCAATATCAATGATGGAATTCGTCAATCGCTCCGTATTTACTCCTTCGCTCTTTACATAAAAAACATATTTGTTCCCTGAACGTCCAAAAATAATGATATTGGTATCCACCCCGACATTTGCCCCTTTGCGCGGATATAATAAAATCGTATTTGGACCAGATATTTGACCATCAAATGTCGCATTGTCTCCTATGTACATATCTTCAATTAATTCCCAATCCGGAAAATTAAGCAAAGTTATCATTCCTTCACGAAGGCGTATCGGTAATATCAAATCCGGAGACCAATAATATTTGGAATATGCCGGCTTGCTTTGTCCTTCTCCCAGATTTTGGAGCGGATCTAACCAGGCCGCCTGTGTCATTCCCAAAGAATTAAAACCGGCATAACCTAAATTCATCGGCATATATTGTCCCTGACTTTGGTCGGCATTTTGATCTAAACTTCCCATTGTGGCTTGCGCATAAACATTGCGACTCATTATTATCGCAATCGCTCCTATTATTAAAAATTTGCCAACTTTCAAAATCATTTTTTAATACCTTAATCTTCCTATTGAACCCTATTTAATGACAAAGAATACCTATCTACCGTAAATCCTACCGGATTATTCAACCGCTCTCCGTATTTAACTCTCTTTCTTACATAACTGACACGAAGTGATGCCGTCCAATAATTTATTTCTGGTTTAACTGAATCCGGGTACATATCTTGCGTTTCATATTCAACTTGCCAGAGCCCTTGTCCCAATTCGTTAACAGTTAATATACGAACATTCCTTTGTAAACTCTTGGCTCTTATCAATTCTATCGCCCTTTTAGCCGTTTTATTTAAAAATTCTTGATATACTGCGGGAGATGACATTTCTTGTATCGGACCTCCCGGCATCCAACGCGCCTCCATTTCCGGAATATCTCGGTCAAACGAACTCCTTTGCAAGACATACTCCCTCACAAAAACTTCCGTTATTGCCTTTTCATCCGCTAGATTTCCTCTTACCGGAACTATGTTATAAACTTGTTCACCCTTCGCCTGAAATGTCAATAAAAACGGTTCTATGCGAAATAACGGCATTACCTGAACTATTGCCAAAAACAGAACTATATTACAGCATAAACTTATTGCCGTAATGACAGCAAAAGCACGAGCCGTCCATAAATACCTTTTCTCTCCAACATTGGCAACAAAAACATCTTCCGTGGTGCGAGACCTAACCGTTTGCTGCGGTTGTGCCTGCCGCCCAATAAGCCGTTGCTGCGCGTTATTTCCTTCCAGACGATTATCCATCGGTTTTCCTAAATTGTTTCAACAAACCAATCCGGAAGATTTTTCGGAAGTTCTACTTGCATGCAGGCACAAGGAGAAAGTTTCAGTTCATCTACGCCTTTTCCTACTCCTACTGGCTCTGCTTCATAATACGAACCAAAAATGCCGCAAGATGACAGCAACATTATTACAAAAAGCATAATTATCTTTTTTGACATCTCTTATTTTCCTTATCTATATTATTCGAGTACTCTTATAGATGTTATGAAATTATACTCTTTTTCATTAAAAGTCTAATATCGTCTTGCGAAAATCCCCAACTTATCAACAAGCTATAATATTTCGACTTCTGCTTGCGAATAGCGCGTAACCGTAAATCCTATCGGATTAATCAATCTTAATCCCGTAAATTCTCGTCCAGGAATGAAAAATGCCGTAACAGATGCCGTCCAATATTTTACCGTCATTATTCTTGCGCGCGTTTGTTTATCCATCGCATTCTTTGAAAGTTCGTACGTTTTAAAATCTACTTTCCAAACCGGACTCCGCTCTCCGCCTTGCTTTCCTATGGAAATTATCTCTACTTCTCTAACTATGCCATCCTGCCGCATTCGACCCCATATACTCTCTCGGTATTGCTCAAATTCATTATATACTCTCGGTGCCGATAAAAAATTTAGCATACCACCTCCATACCAACGAACCTGCATTTCTTGTTCGTCATCTATTATGGTATTGCGCAATATCACATATTGAGCGACAAAAATTTCCATCAATTTATTTTTAGATGCCATCCGATTGGTGATGGCTTCCGCTCTAACAATGCCATCCGACGTGTCTTGATTGATAATTAAAAACGGCTCTACTGAAACTTGCGGCGCTAATTTAAATAACGCTAAAGAAAAACTCATAAAAATTAAAAGCGATATTATGGCAAAAAATATAAAAAGACGAGACAGCCACATATAATATTTTAATTTAAAGCCTTCTTTTTCTTGCTCCGTTTCACTTATAAATTCATGGATTTGACCATTGGAATCCGTCAATGCCAGAATCTTTGTGCCTTCTAACTGTGGATTTCTATCGTCCATCTTGTCCTCTTGCCGTTAATATGCTGCACGGAACGGTATCGGATACGATTTTATCTGTTTTTCAAACTCCTCGTCTGCTTTCTTCTTATATTCAGAGGTAACTTGATGATTTACTTCTTCTGTTTTTATTCTCTCATCCAAATCAGAACCGGAATCCGTCGTGTCATTTAATGATATATATGCTTCTTTATCTTTGCGCAAAGCTGTAAATATATTCTTAATTTTCTCAACTCGTTCTTCAACTACATCATTATTCTGGACATTTACTTTTTCCAGTTGTTGTTGCCCTTCGTTAATCAATGAATTTTTATAACGATTTAATGTATCCTTCGTTAAGTCATAATCTTCTTGATTGGCCAAATCATAATCAGCTCTCGGAACAAAACCTATTTTTTCAAACTGTTCAAATAAATCTGCTTTGGCTTCATCTACACTTAATTTCAGCTCTTCTACTGCTTGGCGATAGCTGATTTCTTGCTCTACAAAACTTAGGAAATTTCCAATTTGGTTGTGATCTAAAAATGTTTTTTCATAAATAATGTCTTGCATATTAGCCGTATAAGATGAACTATCTTGCTTCTCTTCCGACATCTTCTCCAATCGCTTAAATACCGTGTTGGGGGCATCATTATAGTATAAGCCCGAATCCGTCGCTTTTAACAAAGTTCCTAATTCGCTGTGAGTACGCGTACCTGAATAGGCTTGAAAAATAGTACCGTATGCCGAGCCACTTACATCTTCTATTTTATCCGTAACGGTAATATAGAGTTTATCAAAAATTTCTCCATTATCTTCTACCGTAATTTCGTTGCATTCCGGTAATTGGTACATTCCTGCCGGTCGATATGCCCGTTCCTCATCCGTAGCTTCTTCAGAAAGAGCTTTCTCGGTATATACGGTAAAGTAGCCTGATGCATTATTTACATCTATTATTCTATCATCTAAACGACACGGATAGCGTCCTCCCCTCATAAAGGTTGCCGTCTCTCCTCCTTCGGAAAGTAAGGTCTTTAAATCAATATCTTTATCTACAAAGGCCTTATCTTTTAATATCAATTTCCATATTCCTGGGAATTTTCCTCCACTGTTAAGCAACCCCTCTTTGCTTATTCCTCCTTTATCGGTTTTCTCTACATTATCATAATCGACATCATCAAAATGTACGACCTCTCTTAATGGCGGTAAATATTCTTTGAGTGAATTCTTGGGAGCCATGAAATCTCGCTCTTTTCCGTACGAGCCAACAAAATACTCCGTATCTTCTTGCATACAAACATCATCTATACATGATTGCTCTATCAACATTTTTTGGAACATTGAGGTCAATGGTTTAATAATTGATGCCGTTTGCGCGTATGCTCCAACTGATGATGAAAAACTTTTTAATCCTTCTATTGGCAAGGATTTTAATTTTGTCATCAAATCTTGGTGTATGCTTAAAATTTTATCACCATAAGAACCAACATACATTTCATCTCCCAAATTCATTATCGATTTTTGAGCATCGGAAACCAATTGTATTGCATAGCTTCTCGTATTTTCTGTTAAACCACTGGCCGTGCGCAATATACTAAGCAAACTAAATGGCGGAATTATACCGTCTTCACCAGCTACGGGAAGACCTATTTTTTCCTGATAATACGATACTAAGTCTAATGTCGCTTTTGCTCGGCGTTTTTGCTCTATGTACTTCTTGGCTTCTTCTAACTTTTGATTATATGCCTGTTCTATTTGCTGAACTTGCGAAATATAATTTTGTTCTTCCTTTGATATTTCCGATTCAACTTCCTCCAATTGCTTATTGAGAACTTCTAATTCTTTATCTTTGCTGTCAACTTGCGTTTTGAGCTGTGTCGAAAGTTCATCATTCTTGGAAACTTCTTGCTGATACCTGTTTATTTCTTCTTTGGCTAAGGCCATTCCTCCGGTATCTTCTAAATTAATCACTTCTTTTTCTGTTTCGTTGGTTTGCGTATATTCTGCTTGCTGAGCTTCTTGTACTTGCTCTTCTGCAACATCCTTTCTTTCCAATGTCTCATATTCCGACGTTTCAACTATTTTTGAATCCAGTTCCGCATCTAATTTGGCTTTTTCTTGGTCATAATTAAATGTATTATATTGAGCTCCAAAATATAATGTATGACTTAAACTATATTTGGGCAAGCTACTTGGAGCATACTCTCCATTATCGCTAAACGGACGACGGCGAAACAGTGTTTTCTTTTCCGTATTTGTCGGGACTTCAACCGTGGCGTTATCTTCCGGATATAGACTCAGTGAGCCATCTGGATTACTTGTAACACTTGAAGATTCTAAATTCTGTTTTGCTGTATAGTTTAATTTATTTACGTTATCTTTGTATTCCGAAACAACCGAACCAGTATCAAAAAGCATTTTTTGTTCTGTGTTTTCTTGATATTGGGTTGAATATACTTGTTTTGTGGTTTCAGGACTAACCTCATACGTTTCGGTTGTATATTCTACATCTCCTTGCTTGATAATATTATCTTCTAAATCTCCTCGACGCTCTTCTTGATATTGTAATTGTTTTTCTTGTGTATTAACCCCGGCTTGAGCTTTTAGTTTATTTTCTTGTGCCGTATTTAATTGCTCAGAATAACCTGAAAGTAACTCTGTTGTCTTATCTATTTGCGATTGTATGCTTTTTTTGCGACTCTCTAAACTTTGAACTCGCAAATTCTTACTGTTTAGTGCTTGTGCCAATAATTCATCTCGGTTCTTTTCCAACTCTTCCAATACTGAGGCCGGATCTGTACCTATACCTTCCTTTTGAAGTTGCGCCGAAAGGCTGTCAAGTCCTGCTCGGTTATTGGCTCTTTCTTCCTCATCTTCCGTTAATATGTCATTTAACGGATACGCTATATCTACTATTACCGTACTTACATCATATTGTTGTAAATACTCTTTGATATTTGCATATTTTCCGCTGATGTATTGATTATAAAAACCAATTTGGTCATTCCATATCGGAAATTTAACATTTGGTCTTCCCCATTGAGGAGAAGTTTTATATTGATCCTCCACCAATAACTGTGCTGCTTCTGAGCCTATATTAAAGGATATCATTTGCGATTCACGAGTTGCTTTTTCAACTTCTTCCGTTTGGCTCGGATTGGCTAATCCACTGTTATTTTTTTGCTCCAACTCTTTTTGAATGGACTGAAAACCGTTTACATCATTTATATCAACATTCGTATTAATCTCTATTGTTCCCAAATCTTCCGCATTTACCGGTGTGCTTTCTTCTGATTTGGCCAATTCAAACGCTTTAATCGCCCAACCCGAAATTCCCTGGCGCGCATCATAATCATTAACTGCGGCATCAGGCATATCTCCTTTCCAAATTGTTTCCGGTGAGGAATATCGACGACTTAAATATTGTATGACGCATTGATCCGCATCGGCAACTGCTTCTACTGATTTTTGGTGCAATCTTTGATATTGATGATAGCTCTTAAATATCTCTTGGTAACTATCCAGCGATTGCATTAAATTATGAACCATTAAAGCTTCTTGTGCTTTTTCATATATCGGAGTGATTTTATCCAGTTCCTTAATTTTTTCTTCATTACCGGCAAAAGGTGAATCTATATTCGGTTTTGTTGCTTCTTCAAATGTTACATTTCCATATAAAGACGGATTGTATATGTATTCTTCATCATCCTCTTCTTCGTCTAACGTATCTGCGACAGTTTGGGTTGAATTTAGTTTTACATCAGCTTGGGTAATTAAGCCTAACTGACCAAACATTAATGTGTCTCGGTGTGAAATTACACCCGTAGAAGCAAATTTTAAGTGTTCGTACTCCGTATTGTATGATGTTTGAGCTTCTTGTGCTGCTTTTTCTTTAGCTTTTCTTTCTTTTTTGCTGACATAATCCGCCGGCGTAACTTGGTTATGTAATAATAAAGCCGCTTCATATTGAACTTTCATGGCTAATACTTCTTGGGTGATTTTTAAAATACTATCCATCGTTTCATACGCATTGAAAGCGTTTTTCCATGCACCGTTTTCATCATCCCCGCTCTCGGCTCCGTCAGCTCCAGAACTTCCCCCTGCAAACGTTGTTGAAAGGTTATCTACCTCAGTGGTTAGAGTTTCTAATTCTGTTTCTAAAAGTCGAGACGATGTGTAAATTTCAATAACAGTATCTTCGTAAAATTCTTGTGCCTTAGCCTCGTAAGCTCGACATTGGTCATATTCATCGGCTCCCTTGTTACAATCTACAGGATAAGCTAAAAATAATTGGTATAACGCTTGTTTTACAGAATCTGCATCATAAATATCGGCTATTTTTGTTTCCTCAATGGTTTTTGAACCTGGCATATCTTGTTTTTCTTTTTTTTGAAACAGACCGCCCATCCAACCTGTAAATTTGCTCATATACTCTTTTTTAGCCGCTTTAACCGCTGAGGTTGCATTATTTGCGTAGGTTTGAGCCTGCGCTGCAACATTTTGAGCCGTCGAACCTACATTTTTTAAACCAAATGTTACATCTGTCGGAGCATCAACCGTCGGGGTTACAGGTCCGGGAGGAAGGAGAAAACCATAACTTGATACATTCGATATTCCAACGAACAAAGAAGAAAGAGCAATTATTTTTACTAGTTTAATCATTCTTTTACTCCTTTAGTTTCCTATACCTAATTCACTTGTTGCTGACTTGGCTGCTGATAAACCTTCTTGTGCTGTGCTTAGTCCTTCTTTGGCTTTGCCTGCCATTTCTGTTAAATTGTCTTTGCTGAAAAAGCTCGGTTTCTCATATTTGTAATCGTCCAAATTAAATTGCGTTACATCTTTATTAGGATTATTGAGCTTCCCTGCTTTGATGTTAGCTAAATCCGAAGCACTTTTCATTTTCATCTCTTGGACTAATAACTTCGTATAATCCAACAATGATTTCATATTTTGAACTTTTAATTGCGTATCTAAAGCTATAGCCGCACTAGAGCCATCCATTGCTGAAACATCAGAAGCCGTATCATCGGCTTTTTCGGTATTTTCTCCCCTATTCGCACGTATTTGCAATGCTATTGAGTAGGCTCGCAGGATGTCTGCCGTTTTGGTTTTTTGGCGATAGTCTTCAACTTTTTTCATATTTTCAGTGGTAAGCTGCTCTTTTTCGGGTATAAAATTATTGGCTATTGTTTTGTTGAGTTCTGCCGAAGATTGACTCTTATCTCCAAACATAGATTTGGCAGCGTTAAGCCCATCTTTGGCCAGGCTTAAACTTTCTTCTGCCGCAGCGGATTGAACAGTTTGTATTTGCTTATCTATATTTGCTACTTGTTCTTGATAAGCGGTTTTTTCTTTTTCCTCATTTGCTTCATATTCAGCTTGGAGTTTTTGGATTGCCTCATTATTAGCGGCAATTTTATCTTCCAATGTTTCTTTTTGCGAAGGATCTTCTGCTATTTGCTGTTGATATACAGCATTATTATCCTGATAAGATTTGATTTGTCCCTCATATTCGGTCTTACGGGTCTCCACTCCGGTATTATATTCTGATTCTAATGAAGCCTTTTCATTTTTTAGACTGAGCAATTGTTGTGCGGACTGTGTGTTACCTGCTACTGATGACGCAGTGGATAATGCGCCCCCTGCTGCTGAACCTATTGTACCTGAAGCTGCACCGGTAACATCTCCTACTGTACCGCCAACCTCACTCGTAACATCTCCCACTGCAGAAGTTGCCGTGTTTTTTACGTCGTTTATGGCACCCGTGGTTTGATTCACCGTATCTTTAACCATATCGGCTTGCTCTTTTAACCATTTTGCTGTTTCGATGGCGCCTTTACCATACGCTATCATGGTTTGAATTGTTGTCGATTCTTCTATCAGTTTTTGTGCTTGCTCAGCCCAACCGCTTACTGTTTCCACCGCTTTATTTGCCGTGTGTGAAATATCAAATTTAATTCCTGCTTGGCTCGGAAAACTAAACATTATTCCAAAGACAAAACTGAGGACAAAAACTATCTTATTCATCTTCATCCTCCTCGGCATAACTAAATTGTCGCGCTTGTTGGGTTGTGTTAAACTCAAAAAGCATGGATTGCATAAGCATTATTTTATTGTAGCGTTCAGCCATTTCCTTTGATTTTTCTGTTGTGCTTTGAATAATATCCCGTGTATTTTCTTTATCTTTATCTTCGCTTTCCTCTTTTGCTAGGTTTGACCTTATGGTAAAAGCTGCTGAATATAAATTAGCAAAATTTTCACGCTGTATCTCATTCATTTTTTCTTCTTGAGCCTGATGTAAAGCTACTAAATCTGTAGTATCTGTTTCACTCGTACTTTCTGAAGATGATGCCTTTTCGTCTGATGAAGTGTTTGTGGTACTTGTTTTCGGACGTTGCATAAAGTAGTTTTTCTGAACGGCCTTTTTTAATTCCTCTGAATCATTACTATCAATTTTAGCAGCAAATCCAGGCATTTGACTGCCCATCGTACTTAAAGAACCTTCAGGATCATTTGTAATATTTTTAGCGGCATCCATTTTTTCCTGTGCGGCTTCAATATTACTTTCTACATCATTTTTTACATCATTTACTGTGTTGACAGCATCTTTTATCGGACCCGAAATTCCTTCTGCTGCTGAACGAATTTCTTCTTGTAGGCTATTTAATTCTTCTTGAACGGCTCGCGCTTCCTCTATACCTGTTTTTATGGTTCCAATTACGGTTTGCGGCGCTTCTATATCCGCGCAAGCCTGACGAGGTAGGAAAAAACCTAAAATGAACAGAAAAAATCTCAGCCTCTTCAACATTATTCTTCTCCTTCTTCGGATTCTTCGCCAAGACTCTCTGCTGTCAAACCACATAATTGACTAATTACTGTCTGCACTAATTGTCCAGCAGACATGGTTACACCTTGATTAAGTGAATTTTGATTTATCTTGTTTGATTGAGCCAAGATGGCACTATCATCACGAGTTGTAGAGGCACTACCTGCCTGTTCATCAAATTTATCACTGACTTGCTCTTTTGAATTAGCGGCAATGTTTTTCATTTGCATACTTTCTGATACCATTGCTATCGTGGTTTCCGCAACGATTTTATTGCAAATTCTTTTACCTTCGGCTGCTACTTGGCTATCAGAATCCGACATGTGGCGAATGAGTTTTTTCAAACATTCTTCCATAACAGTTGGATCATTAAGTTTGTCAACTCCGATACTACAGTACTCTACTAAAGTTGGCGGAATTATTGTTTCCTCATATACACCATTATGAACAACTCCGTCCGGAATATAATCTTCCGCACCAAACATTAAGGTTTGAGAAGATTTATATGAAGCTATCTTCGTAGATTTCATTATTTCTAAACTTGCGCCCTTATCTAAAGTGGTGTCATTTTTGATAATTGCTCTTTGGCGGAAACCTTTGGATGAAGAAACCGTTCCGGTTGAAACAGTTGATGTATCGGCTTGGGGGATTACTGATTTTGTAACCTGGCTCTGGGTCGAGCT
Source organism: uncultured Pseudomonadota bacterium (assembly GCA_949295995.1). Lineage (GTDB taxonomy): Bacteria > Pseudomonadota > Alphaproteobacteria > RF32 > CAG-239 > Scatocola. The sequence continues at coordinate 47,230 of CASFNK010000006.1, read as the reverse complement.
TACAACCGATGTGCCAGCTTTAGCCGTTGCCGGGATTGCCTTTGCACGCTTAGTCGAGCTTACAGCAGACGTTTCTCCCTCAACCGTTGTCGGGGTTGCCTGTACACGCTTAGCCGAACTTATGGCGGGTATACCAGCTTTAGTCGTTGTCGAAGTTTCCGTTACACTCTGGTCAGAACTTATGGCATTTTCATCCTTCACTTTGGCTTTTATTGCAAAAGGTTTGCGGAAACTTTTATTAGTTACTGCATTTTGAGGTGTCGTTTCGGTACTCATTTCTGAAGGTATAGCCGAAGCTCCCATATCCGTCATTTCTTGCGATATCGGCTCTACTGAATCTTGATTTATCGGCAGAACCTCTGCTGACACTCCTTGAGGCGTTATTGTACTATTTGCCGCTTGCGGTGTTAAAACATTTACTTCCGATACAGATTGCGGTTGAACTGTTTCATATACCTTGGCGTCTGAATTAATTCCAGCTTCGTAATTAGCAACATAATCTTCTACAAAGGTATCCTGATTGGTACTATTGTTGCCTGTTGCCGCATTTACATCTGAACGAACATTGTCAACCTGATTTTGTACAGAAGAAACTTTATCTTGCGCTAGAGACTTCGCATCATTTACTGTTTCTTTTGCTTCATTAACAGTTTGTTTAGCATCCTCAACTTGTGATTTTACATCATTGGCAATTGCTTTCGCTTCATCTACTTTTGATTTGGCTTCATTTACCGTTTCTTTGGCTTCATTGATGGTTTCTTTTGCTTCTGCCATCGCTTTCTGCGCTTTTTCATATTGTTCCTTAGCTTTTTGGGCTTTCTCTCTGGCCTTATCCAACTTCTTCTTGTTTTCTTCTAAACGTTCTTTTTCTTTTTGTAATTTTTCTGCTTGCTCTTTGGCCTTTTGCAGATTATCCCCTGCAAATTTTGACATAGACCCTTTGGCATCGCCTATTGTCGTATTCATTTTACCGGCAAGCTGCGTCGTTTCCGTAACAATTTTGGATTGTTTTACCAATTCTATTTTTGAAGATATACCTTCCTTTATGGCTGCAATATCCAATGTCGGCCATTGAGCTTGTGCGCCAGAGGTTATGGACATAACCATCGCTATCCCTAAAAGAGATATCATTTGTTTGCGTTGTATCATCTTCATCATAACCTCCATACGACAAGTAACCGTATATTATCTATAATACCAAATTTTCCGCCATTTATAAATGACTATTGTGCTTATTACGCAATATTTAAATATTTTGTAACAAAGTTTTCTTCGCCATATTCTTTTATCAGCTCTTCTACCAACAATACATTCTTTCTGCCTGAGTTATACAACTTCAAATATGGTCCCAAACCACTCAAGTCAACATCCAAAATAACCGATTCACCAGTCGCCGGACGAGAAAGTAAAATAGCATAAGGAAAATCGCGATAACTTTTACCAAAAATAAAATCAACTTCTCGTTGCGTTAAATTCCAGTTCGCATAGTCTTCCGGCATGGCTTGTGGGTTGCGGAAGAAAATTACCGTTTGACATTGTCCACGGATTACCTCGCCGACGCCCAATTTATCAATAATATTCGGTTGTTGGAAGGCACATAAATATGCTTGGCGCTTTTTACGTCCTTCTTGAAGTCCAATTATAAAGTAATCTCTAAACATCGGGTGCTTTAACATCGGCGCCGTTTCATCTATCATAATCAATGAGGGAACGCCCGTATCTCCCGTTTCTGACATAATACGATGCATAATATAACTGATTACCGCCGGTGCTAAGGTTTCATCTTCAAAAATATGCGTAAAATCAAATGCCATAAATCTTTTACTGGCTAAATCCAAACTATCATTCTCAGCATTAAAAATATTGCCGTATTGGTCCGGATTTATCCAACGATATAATTCTCGACGCATATTACCCGTCGGTGAAAAACAACTCTTGTAGAGATTCTTTAATATCCGTTCTTCAGGCTTTAAATAATCAAATGATGTAGTAACCGCGCGACCTATTTCTTTTTCCGATAACGCATCATCTACCATCGTAATGGACTTTAACCACCTTCTCAAAAAGGCTCTGTTGTTTGGCGTATTCTTACAGTCAAACGGATTTAATGATACATTCTTTTCATCTCCGTCAAAACCTACGTATGCTCCTTGTACTGCACGGGTAAAAATTTCCGCACCGCGGTGGCGGTCAAAGAAAAATACCTTTAAATCATGATGGCGCATGGCCTGTCCTGCCAAAAACGTCAGCAAGGTCGTTTTACCTTGTCCGGTCGGTCCTATAATACAACAGTGCGCAACCGCAGAATCTTCTGTAGATACGTGAAATTGGAATCGATAGGCCGAACCCGAGGTGGTTCTGAAAATTGAAATTGCTCCCGGTCCCCAATCACTCTTTGGTAAGCCTTCCGAGGGCTTATCAAACGATATTGCCATGGCGACAACCCTTGATAAATAACGATAAGTGCGGGGATAGACGTCATACGTCGGGAATTGATTAAAAAATGCGGCTTGTGCTACCCAGCCTTCGCGAACCGGTGTTACACTGAATAATCTACAAATTCTCTGGACTTCACTTTCTCCAAAGTTAATTTCTTCCATACTCTCACCACGAATAATAATGTCCATGGCATATTCGGTTAAAGATTGATAATCCGCATCGCTATCTTCTATGGCTGACAAGGCTTCCGAATATTGGCTGACAACATCGGGAGAAAAACTGGTGGCTGTAGCCATTCTTTGTTGCTGCATCAGTAATGCCCTTGCTTGCGGCTTAAACATCGGCTTGATGTTATGCAATAGTGTTAATTCGCAATCTATTGCCAGGAGCGAGGCTATCATACTCTCGTCCATATAATCTCCCGAGGTGCGTATTCCCATTACAATTTCATAAAGCTCTTTATCTCCTGAGAAAAATTTTATAATTCCGTTTTCTCCGGTAAAATGTATATGGTCAGACGTTAATAGTTCATTCAATTGGTAGCCCGTTGCGCCCCTAACCTTTGGTAATGGCTTGGATACAGGACTGCATATTTTTGAAAAAACATATAATGGACTATCCGTGGCCGCACTGTCTTCCGTCTCAAACATCGGTTTTACACCATAGTCATTTAAGGTCGCTAAAAGTGATTGTGATGCATAGTTTAAGTCTTTCAACGCATCCGGACGGTCTGCAACGGACAATATAATATAGTGCTTATTACTATATACTCTATCCAAATTATTGCGCCACGTCATAGAGATTTGTTCCAAAAGCTGATTCCCAAAATCTCCGGTATCTTCTTCCATTGAAATTCGTTCGCGCAAAGTTAAAACGCGGCAAATTATCTGCATATCCGACATTGAATCTATCCATGATTTGCGCGCCTCCATCATAGATAAACTTTTCTCTTCGGTAACAAATGATAAATCAACCCCCTCTACTCGAAAAACTCGAGCAAAAGATCCATTATAACAACGAATTGTTATACCATCTGCCATTAATTTATTAAACGGCAAAAAATCCACAACTCGGGATTCTTGCGGTTGCGGTAAAATTATACGGCCTAATTTTGTTGCCCATAGACCGGCAAATGCCGCTGCTGAAATAAATCCAATTACGGCTACAATTACTTCTATACTCGACAATCCTTGTACAAAGATTGTAAAAAAATCAAAATCAGGGCGCAAATTTATTCCCCTTTTCTTTATAGAGGTTGTTACTTATTCGACGTGTTTGACCAAATGCTTGTATCATTGAAGATATATGAGGTTCTTTATTCCCCAAATATATCACAAAAGCATGGCCAAGAACTATTGTTATCATAAATATTAAAGGGTTTGTTTGGAATACTCCCAAGCACATAAACATAAAAGGAAATTGTATGCCAAGATTAAGCATCGTTGGCAAAAACGGGCCCCATAATATTTTGGGGGGATTAGCTACCGCTTTTAATATCATTTCCCTCATTGTTTTTCCTTTTGTATGATTCTAGCCCTTTCTGATTTTGTTTCAATACAAAGACTTTATTTAACAACAATCATTTTTTGAGAATCAATATATGACCTTGTCTCCTTTCAGCATAACTTTTTTTTATGAATTTTCTGTTAACAGCTTTGACTCGCATAAAAAATAAGGCACCTTGCGGTGCCTTATTTTTTTATTCTTTATTATATTTGACATAAAAGCTCTTAGAAAACTCACTCATTTTTTGGTTGACTTCTGTTTTAGTCTTTGCTGAAGCTAACAGTGTCTTGCAATCAGATAAACATTGAGCTTGTCGTGTTTTTAATGCTATTTGACACTTATTTTGACATTGCGCTTCTTTTTGTTTGTCTGTTAACTCCTGCGCAGCTTCTGCCGCCGCTTTTTCTTGTTGTCTTTTTTCATAATTACATTTTGCACAAGCTTCTTTAGGTTCTCCCGTATCAAAGCATGTTTGTTTAAATTTTGAATCATTGCATTGGTATATTTCTTTTGATTCTTTTGTTACCGCTTGCATACAACTATTTATTTCAGCCGCGGTTGTTTTACTGAGACATGCTTCACATTTGCCTTTAAGCGCTATATAATCCCCCGTAAAAGCTGCACATTGTTGTTTTAATTTATCTTTGTCTGCTTCACTTACTGTTTGTGTCTTTTCTTCTTCCTTTTTTTCTTCCTCTTTTGTTACTGTTTTTTCTTCTGTCGGTTGAGATGTCTTTTCAGTACTCTTTGTTAAAGATTCCTGAATACTTTCAGCCGTCGGGCGATTATATGGATTTACCAACTCGGTACTTACCTTTTCTCCTTTTGAATTATAAGTTATTTTATTGCCTTGATTATCGGTCACAACTTTCGAACCATCTTTATTTTTGACAATCGTAGTACCATCTTTACTGGTAACAGTTGTCGTACCATCTGTATTAATAACCGTCGTTGTACCTGTTTTATCGTTAATAGTTTTAATACTACCATCGCCTAAGTTTTGAATCGTAGTGTCCCCTTTTTTGGTTTCACTCTTAACATAACCCGCGGTTTTTTGGAACGCTTCTTGCTCTGCTTTAGCTTTTTCCTCTCGTTTGGTTTCTTCACTTCGGAAATCAAACGCTCCGGTTTCTTCCGCTTTCTCTACAGTATTTACCCCTTCAACAACACCGGTTCCGACACCAAATCCTACACCCAAAATAGCACCTAAAGCACCATCTCCTCCGATTGATTGTCCGGTCTTTGCGGCATCTGTTGTTTTTCTTACAGAATCTGCTGCATTGCTGACAATATTTTCGGTTTTGTTAATGCCAGAAAGAATCGTCGCACCGCCACCTTTGCCATCATCTTCCAACCACTTGTTTACAGATGTTTTGTTGTCTTCAACTTGTTGCTGCATTACTTTTAAATATTCTTTTTCCGTTTGACTACAGCTACCTGATGCGCACTTCTTTTCTAATTCTTTTGTATCTGCTTCTAATTGCGCTCTGCTTTCACGGGCAGCATTGGTTGAACCGGCATCTTGAATGTTGCTTGAAAGTTCTCCGGCGTTAGTTGCCAAATTATTTGCCAAGTTTTGAGTCGAGTAGGCAACGTTTCCTGCCGTATTGGCAATAGCTCCGGCAGCACTGATAATTCCATCCAAACCTCCACCGCTTGAAGCTATTTGCGATTTCATATTGGATATTTGACTTGAAACATTTTCTACCGTGTATTTGGCCGTTTTATACATATCGTTGACATTTTTAACGGCGTTGATTCCTGCTTGAATTGAACCTTTCAAATCTTTTAGAGACCATTTTTGTTTTTCTCCCGTAACAACTAATTCCGGAAGCATTTGGTCACACATTGACCCCTCACAATTAACTACAGAACCGTCGCTTCCCTGAATATCTGTAAAGCCTGCAGGTAAATATTTTCCAAATTTCAAACTTCCGCTTTGACCGGTCGTAAAATATTCAATAAACGGTGTCATCATTGACAACAGAAATAAGCCTATACCAATGTTGGCTAAATGCTTGAAATTCATTTTTCCAAATATTGCCGCATACGCTAATGCTATCATACCAAAACCCGATATAATGTATGCTATTACGCGTAAGTCTGCTAAAGTTATCATTGCTTTGCAGGCAATCAATAGGAAAATATTTCCCTCAACCTCACTACACATTTTGGGAGCTGCAGATTGAGCTGACTCTATGTCTTTCATTGCATCCGCCAACTCTTCATCCGCATTGGCTGCTGTTTCTATAGCATTTTCTTGTGCAATCAAATCATCTATTTCTGCATCTCTTCCTTCTATATAATTTTGCGCTGCAACATCATCATCTTCCGCATTAAACGCTGTTGCTTTTTGGTTTGCCGCATCCAATGCCGTTTGTGCACTTTCTGCTGCTGCTCTCGCTGCCGCTAAATCAGCTAAATCTTCATCATCACACTTTCCTTTGGCGCATTTCTTTTCCAATTTTTCTATTTTTTTATTCGCATCTTTTAAATCATCTTCTGCTTGATCTATCTCTTTTTCTATTGCTTTCTTTTGCGCTTTTTGTTCTTTTTCAGCCGCTTTTTGCTGTTCCTTCAAGGATTTATCCATCGCATCAATTTGCTTTTCGGCTTGTTTATCCAATTCCTTGTTGGCTTTTTTTACATCCTTTTCTACATCTTTCTGCGCATCTTCTGCTTTTTCTAAATTCTCTTTGGCTTGTTTTAAGGCTTCATTGGCCGCCTTCATTTCTTCAGTCGTCTTTGCTGATTGAAGTTGCTTTTGAGCTTCGGCATACGCATTTTGCGCTTGTTGTGTCGCATTTTGAGCATCCGTTACTTTCTGATTGTTTTGTGCCTTTTGCGCATCTCGCTCTTGCTCTATGCTCGATACATTACTATCGCGAATTGATTGGTTGCTTTTTTGTTGGTCTTTTAATTTTTGCTGCTCATCGTAGATTTTTTGAGCATCTTCATTTCCTCCGGTTGCCGCATATCGTGCTTGATTCTTCGCTATGGAATTTTTTAAATCTTCATCCATACCTACCCAGTTTTCTATTTCTTCTCTGGCATTAGATTCTTCTTCTTCTACGGTCGGTGCTATAACTACACAAGTGCCGTCCGGATTGCAACCATTCGGACATAGCGGATTACAATCCGCAGCCAATGCTTGACTAACAGATGATATACTCATAAATAAACCAAAACAAAGCAGGTATTTTGCTTCTTTTACTAATTTAGACCAGTATTTCATAATAACCTCCTCTGTTTTAGTTAAACTTTATATTTAACTATTTTGCATCTACCAAACTATTGGTAATCATCTCATCCGTAATAACTTCACTATCAACCATATAATTTATTATTCCTGCCGTCGAAGCTATTACAAATAGTCCTATTATAATTGCAACCAACCATTTCCAGTTCATGGTTCCGAAGAAACCGCCAACCGCTATGGCTACTACACCAAAACCTGATACGGCATAGATTATTTCTCTCATACCGCCGAAAATTTCCAAACCTTTATTGGTTAAGTCGCTAAATAATGCTCCATCTTCAGCATAAGAGTTTGTTGCAAATAAAATTGAAGAAACAGCAAACATCATTACTGAAAGAATAAGAAATTTCTTTAATTTTACGCACAACATTATCCTATCCTCTTTTTTTGGCAAATATTGTTTTATTTTTGCAATTATAGAAACAAAAGGGAAGAATTGCGGTTGCTTATGTTGTTGTAAGTTTTCCATCTTTTCCTCCCCTTGTTTCTATTCAATATATTCTCTTCTTTATGAGAATTATTTAAATGATGTGTCTAAGCCTGAGTCTGACGAACCTGTTGCATATTCAACAATTGCACCTGCTGATGCCAAAATTGCCAAACCAACAGCCAGACCGGCAAACCATTTCCAGTTTACTTTACCTATAATGGCTGAGTAAGCAATACCAACCAAACCGAAGCCGCCTAAAATAAAGGTAATGGTTTTAACACTAGTGAATACTTCTCTCACTTTTGTTTGCGCATCACCCATAATGGAACTTCCCGTTGCTTGAGCCAATGCTTCTCCTCCAAAACCCAATGCCATAAATAATGTTAAACAGCACAGAGTTAAAATGTTCTTTTTTATAAATCGCATTTTCTTTCTCCTTAAATTAATCGCAAAACTTCTTATACTCTTTTAGGATAGCTAATTTTTGGCTTTTTGACCAGAAGAAAGAGCAGCCCCCAAAAAACTATAATCCTTTGTTTTTACTGGATATATTTTCCTGTAACAAAAAATTCACAGAACTAAACATATCTAAACATCTTATTTTTAATGCTAAAAAGTAAATTTTTCTCTAACAGAATAGTCTTATTTTTTTTATCCTTTACCGCGTATTTATTTTTATCGACATTTTTTTCTTTGGTTTTGTGCATAATTTTATATCTGCCTTGCCAAGAGTCGCATATTGAATTATCAAAGGGTTAGAGGGGTTTTATTTTATGGGAAAATCAGGCCTAAAAACTTTTGTTTACAGCTTTACTTTCTCTTTGTTTGCTTTTGTTTGGGCAGGCAAGGGAGTGTTTAGCATACAAAAAAATCCCGAAAACAATATTGTTATTCCTAACAAAAATATTTCTTTGTTCTTCAAAGATATGAATAACGACACATCCCCCACCAAATCAATTCCCATAAAAAAGATTGCTTTATCTGTTCCTCTTACTCTATCTAATGACATGACAGATGATAAGACCATTAACCCTGAAAAAAAATCTTCAGAACCCATTTCCAGTGAAAAACAAAAAGATTTAATCCCTCTTACTTTTGCTGAAAATGATATTGAATTTGACGTAGGAGAGCCTGAAACTGCTTCAGCTGTAACCCTTGATAAAACTGATGGCCTTAAACACGAAACTACAGTTCAGCCTCAAAAAATCGCTCAAAATTATCAGGAAATCATTTCCCATAAGCCTGATACCAGCTTCGTTAATGAATCTGATGAAGATATTTTTTATGAACAAATAAATGAGGAAACATTTGTAAACAAACCTTTACAAGCAAATGTGCAAATTTTACGCCCTAATGCTAAAAATGTGCAGAAAATTATCCAAAACTCCTCTGAAAACTCTGCGCAAGACGTCAAAATAGACGACAATCCTCAAAATATTATTCCCGTTCAAAAAGATAAAGTCTTACCCTCTGTAGAAGAGGAAAGTCATGTTATTGCTATGGTTCCTGATGTCTCCGAAGATGCTTCTAATAAAAACATAAATCAAAATGAAGACGTTCTTCCTCCCGCTTTCAAAGTAGCAGAAGCCAAAATTAATCCCGACAATCAAATTCAAAAAGAAGTTTTATTTAACAAAAATTCTGAAGTCTCGGTAAATGAACCAAAAAACTTGCTGATTCCCCTGGAAAGCAACGACTATTTGTCTTCTCTCGAAAAAGCAAAGGTTACATCTTCTCCTGAAGAGGACAAACTCGCAATGTTGAACAGCAAAGTGTCTATTCACAGTATGGAACAAAAATTATCCGAGAATTCTTTAGATGAATCTTCTCAAAATGATTCAGACCAATGGCAAACAATGGCTGAAAAAAACAACAAAGCCACAAATAAATGGATTGCAGCTAAAGGAAAAGGATATATCCCCAATGGGAAAATCAAAGATGAACAGTTTTACAAATCTGCCGACAAAGAAAATTTGAAAAAAGTTTTAAGAGACGATACTGAAACAAAAAACACCCATGACAGCATAAAATTAGTCTCGGAAACCGTTGATAATTTGCTTATTCCCATTCCTGAAGAAATTTTAAATGACCCCAACCTAACCCCTCAGTTGGTGTCTTCTACTCAAAATAAGGAATTGGAGAAAAAGGTAACAGAACAAGAAAATTTAGCTTACGGTACCGTCGATAAAAATAGCTCTCCAAAAGAGAAAAACTCTTCCGAGAAGAATGAAGACAACAATAAAGGCTTATTACAAAGTTTAACTTCAATTTTCAAGAAAACTTCCGACACTACAAATAAAGAAACAGAAGAAAATCGGGATAATTTTTTGGACAGGCTTAAAAAGAAGCCTAAAAAGAATGAAAATATCGGCAAAATATTACCAACCGAAATTCGTTTGGCTTTTCAGCCAAACAGAGCTGAAATTTCCGGCGTTACTTTAAAATGGCTACAAGCCTTTGCCAATAAAATTAACGAAGACAAAAATGCCGGCTTAGAAATTCGTATCGATGGAAGCAGTTCTTACGAATTACAGCAAAAAAGACTTAACCTTCTTAATAATATTTTGGCCAGTAACGGTGTTGACTTTAGCAAAGTTAATACTGTTTTTACAACCAGAGAGCCTAATTCTTTTATTATAAGAACAGTTCGGATTAACAACTCAAACGGAGGCATAGTGGAAGATAATGATTGGCAAGACTATTATAAGGCATGGTAGCCTTGGTAATAAGTTGAGCCTTACGCTTGATTATTTATTTTTCAATATGTATTATAGGTAAAAAATGACAAAACATAGCTTAGGAATTAAAATTATGCGCATAAAGCTTCGGTTAATTACCGGATTATTGGGATTATTTCTTACCTCAGGATGTTTAGGCACCTTATACCATCCTGTTCATATACCCCCTGAAACCGTTGAATGTGATGAAAACGGTAATAGAGTTTGTACTGATGCAAATAATGTTTTGCAGCCGAATGGTTCTCTTCAAGACAGTGAATTTGTTAATTATACAGAAGTTGCTGCCGATTATAAAGAATACGGAGAGAGAACTCCAAGAGATCAAAATATTGTTGACGGCGGCGCCGGAAGCAATATTTCGGCTGCCGTTCCTCCAACAGTAGAGAGTGAAGTTATCGATTATGAACAAGAAATTAGTGAAACATCAGGAAACTCTTCAAACGCTGGTTCCGAATATAACGCAGAAGACCCTGTTGAAGATTGGCTCGCAGAAGAAGGACAAACTCTTAAGGCCCTTTTGACAGAATGGAGTGAAAGAGCCGGATGGAGATTAATTTGGAACTCAAATCGTAATTATACTTTAACTGCCGGAGCAATGTTTAGAGGTCGTTTTGCAGATGTCAGTGCTGCGCTTATCAGAGCTTTTGCTCGCGCAACACCTGCTCCGATTGCTACTTTTTATAAAGGAAACCGCGTCTTAGTTGTTGAGACCATGGAGGATGAGAATGCTTATGAATAAAATTACTAAATACAGCTTAGGCGCATTATTACTTGTGATTGCCGGCTCTTGTTCTTTATCAACCAAAATGGATACAACGGTTGAGCGCGAGGTCGAAGCTACTACTAAATTAAAAGAAGTCGCTAAAATTCCTGACAAAGTACTTAACGACGATGTTGTTCGTGTTAAAAATGATATTTGGCTCGGCGATACAAGTCAGGTTGAATATGACGGACAGCCAATTCCCGCATATCTGGAAGGGAAAGACGGTATCACTTTAATTAGTAATCGTCCGATTACTTTATATGAAATCGGTGATATGATTAACAAAATTACCGGGCTGCGCGTTAGTTATGCAACACATTTGGAAAAAGACGTATTATCTAATGCGGCAAAAAATAAACCTGATGCCGCTTCTATTAATGTCGATTGGACTGACCCAAGCAAAATGCTTGTTTCTTATCAAGGGCCTTTAAGCGGTTTGTTAAATGAAATCGGATCTCGTTTTGGTATTTGGTGGAAATATGACCGAAAAGAAATATATTTTTACAAATACCAAACAAGAACCTTTGTTCTGTATAGCTTGCCGACTTCTCCTCAAGTTTCGGTCAATGTCGGTGGTTCATCTCAAGGTTCCGGCGGTTCTTCACAAATTTCATTGACCAGCGGTGCAAAAATGGATTTTTGGAAAAATATCGAAACCTCTATTAAAAATATGTTAGATAAAGATTCTAAATATACCATGGATCCCTCAAATGGTACTATTTCGGTTACTGCTACACCGAACGATATTAAGAAAATTGCAAAATTTATAAATGAACAAAATGTCCGTTTATCTCGACAAGTCGCTATCAGTATAAAAGTTTTGCAAGTTAGTATTGATGATAGTGATCAATATGGTCTTGATTTGTCTGCTATTTGGAAAGATCATACCGGTGAATCTGTCGGGTTATCAAGTATTGCCGGCGGGTTGGGTCAAGACGTTACCAAAAACTTAACTATGACTCTCTTGCCCGGAAATGTTTCGATAGACGCTTCTTTACAAGCTCTATCAACTCAAGCTACGACCAATTTAATTACAAGCGGTACAGTTACAACATTAAATAATAAACCTGCTCCGATTCAAGTAGTTAAGACCCAAAACTATATTTCTGAAATCACCAAAACAAACAGCGGCGGTGATGCAAGTTACTACGACGTTTCTACCGAAACTGAAGAGATTGAAACAGGTTTTACTATGGACGTTTTACCGAGAATTTTGGAACATGGTCGTTTGATGTTGATGTTCAACTTGACACTATCTGATTTAATTTCTTTGGAAAAAGTCAGTTTGGATGACAGAGCTGACGGTGAAACAAGTGCGGGAGGGGGACAATATATTCAAAATCCGGTCATAGAATCTCGCGGCTTTACTCAAGAAGTAGCAATGAAATCAGGACAATCATTGGTCTTAACCGGATATGAAAGAGTTGAAAATACGACCGAAAAATCAGGTGTCGGCTCCGCTGAAAATTCATTATTGGGCGGTACAGCTAAAGCTGGAAAAGTAAGAAGCCTCTTGGTTATTATTTTGACTCCTGTGGTCTTGGAATCCCCATTATCACCCGAATCGAGAATGAAAGAATAAGGAATTATTAAAATGGTTCTGGAAGATGCTAAATTTCAAGAACAAGATTTTGACACGAATGTTAATCGTTCGTGGGCTACGGAGTTTTCTCTGGAAGGGATTACTTACGCTACAAGTTTGTTTTGGCAGCCTTTACAGAATAAAGATGATCCTTATACGGAAGTAGAAGAAACCGCCGGCGGCGTATTAGAAGGGGCTGACCTTTTTTGTATCAAACCAGGTAAAGCTCCTCAGTTCGGTATTTGTGTTTCCCAAGAAGGATATAAAAATGGTACGTTAGCTGCTGCCGTTTCTTTATCAACGGCTCTTTCCGATCGTTCTTCTTTTGTCGGTGTATTCAAGGTGAAAGAAGGATGGTGGTACACTTGCGTACGTAATGATATTATCCTTTCAGATGGCGATATGCTCTTCCTAAAAGAAGAAGATGCTAAAAACCAATTTATGTCCATGTTGGCTGTTCCTGACTGGGGGCGCAAAATTGCACCTCCAGAGTGGGAAATTGAAGAAACTGAATATCCCGATTTAGCAAAACTCTTGCAAAGAGGGACGAAAAATAAACTTCAAAAAATTAAAGCTCTACGCGGTTCTAAGTTATTTGCTGTTGTCGCTGTGTCCGCTATTGTCGGTTTATGGCTCTTGTACAGCATTGTTACCAGTATCTTTTTATCGCCTCCGAAGAGACCAATCATAGCTCCCGTTCGACCTAAAGTTGTTAAACCCGTGGAACAACCTCCTGAAATTAAACCTTGGGAAAAACTTAAAAATCCTTCTGAAGTTATGCTTCAATGTAAAATGGGGGTAGATGCTCTAACTCATATTCTTCCTCCCGGATGGAAAATCGGCGGTCTTTCTTGCAGCGATTCTTCTATCACAACTTCTTGGAAAAGAGAGGTGGGGCGTATTAGCTGGATTGATAAAGCTCTAAATAAATCTGGTATAAATTTTTCTGGTAAATCTATTTCTGATGACGGAAATACTGTGATTGTTTCTGTGCCTTTTAACAAAATAGATATTATTTCTTCTCCTCCTCAATATATGGGGGTAGATTTGAAAAATGTGCTTAATAATATGTTCCAAGCAATTGGTCAAGATATTGCTTTGCAATCATTTTCTTACACTTCTCCCAGAAAAAATGTGTATCGTTCAATTAAATTCCAATTTAAATCTTTTCAAAATCCGGCTGTTTGGAATGATTTATTAATAAAATTTTCAGGACTTGAGATTAATAGTATTAAATATGATGTAAATTCTAAGCAATGGCATTACGAAGGAGCAATCTATGTCTTATAATATAAATTACAAATTATGCTTTGCAGTTATGGCTCTGATTCTTGGATTATCTCCTAATCAGGTAGCATGGGCTGTACTCCCTTTAGATGCCGAACAAACTGCACCGACAGTTGTTCCTTTAATTCCTGATGAAATTTCTCTCAAGGAAACTTCTAATGCCGATGCTTTATTAACCCCACCTTCTCTAAATGGAAACAGCGGAAATATTGAAAATAATGTTCCTGATATTATTCCTTTAGATAATACGGAAAGTAATGTGCCAGGCGTTATTCCTTTGGATAATACGGAAAGTAATGTGCCAGGCGTTATTCCTTTGGATAATACGGAAAATAATGTTCCTTCAGTCCAAGATTTGAAGTTACCCCAAACAAATCCTGAGAAAGATGACGCGTCTAAACCCGTTCTTAAGCCTTTAGGAGCAAAGTCTGCGCCTTCAGCACCTAAAACATTAGCTAATGATAAATTGCTTCCAGCTAAAAATTCTGGTGATAAAGCTGAAAATAAGCAACTAAATGATAATGCTTCTAAATTTCAACAGTTACAATTGTTAAAACAACAAGCTACTACGCCCGAAAGTAATAACTTCGGAGAAGCTATTTTGTCCCAAATAGACAATGATTTGTTTAATCAAATGTCTGATTTGGAAAAGCAGACAAGTTTGCTTAGCCTTGAACTGCGCAGAGAAAAAGTCAAAAATGAAATTGAAGCCCTAAAAGCGGCAAGACAAAAATCTATTGATGACGCAAAAGCTCAAAAAGAAGAAAAAGAACGTAAAAAAGCTGAATGGGAGCAAGAACAACAAAGAAAACTCCTTATCGAAGAGCAAAAGCTGAGAGAACTTAATCTAATTTATGAAAAATTACGTCAGGAAAATATTATTAAAGCCTATAAAGAGGAAATGTTGGCTACAAACCAAAAATGGATTGATAATAATATGAACTTATATGACGAAATGGCTAAAATCGAAGAAGATCATTCTAAATTAGTTAATAACCTAAAATTAAAATTAAACTACTTATTGCAACTGGCTGTAAAAGCTTCTGAAGCTGCAGAAACAGCTAAGAAAAATTATAGTCGTGAATTAACAAATATGCAGACGCAAATTTCTATTTTGAAATCTCGTTTGGAAGCTGAAAAGCAAGCTCGAGTTGATGTTAATGTAGCTGGAAAGGATAAAACAAATCCCTTTGCATCTTTATCTGAAAATAATGAAAAAAATGAAAATAAGAGTCAAAAAATTTCTGATGAGTATGCTATTATGGAAATTCGCGGGAAAGGCGGTGAATTATCGGCTAAACTCATTAATAAAAGCGGGTCTTCGTTCTTAGTTCAAAAAGGAACCGTACTACAAACAGGTCATACCGTAGATGAAATATCTCAGACTTATTTAACGGCTTCAAAAGACGGAAAAAAAGAATATCTCTATTTTGCAGCCGGCGGTATTTTGGATAGAGAACCTAAATCTGTTAATCCAAACTTTAAATCAGGTGTAACTCCTTTACCTAAAAAGTCAGGAAAAACAGAGGCTTTACCCGCATTAAGCGCAAATCAAGGTTTACCTAGCTTACGTTCAGGTATGTTCGTCAGGTAAATATTAATATGGCTGAAGAGGAAAAAACAGAAGAGACTGTCGATGACAGCAGTCGAGGCTCAGGACAAGTTATCGGAGCCTCTGAGGCTGATGGGCAAAAAAAGTACAATATTATTGAAGATGTGTTTAGTAATGGTAATAAGTTACTAACCTTGCCCGGTTCTTCTCTGGTTATTAATGATGACACAAGACGTCTGTTAGCTTTGTTTGCTGATGGGCGTTTCTTGGTAGTCGAATCCCATAAATTTGACGGACGTGTTTTGAGCTTTGAAGTTTTGGCTCGGAAAAAACACTTAAATATAAGTAAACCAACCTATGTCAGTCAAAATGAAATTAACGCAATTTATGCTTACGGAGAACGGGCTCAACCTCTTTCTAATATTGAAGGAGATGAAGATTTAGACCAACTGCAGATGCAGAAGGACTTCGTTAATGTTGTTGCTCGTGCAGCGGCTATGAAGGTGTCTGACGTACACGTTGTTGTGGCGGATAGTACGCAAATTATGTTTCGCGTAAACGGAATGATGCAAACCGTTATGGAATATAATAAAGATTGGGGGGAATCTTTTGTCCGCGCCGCTTTTGCTTCTTCGGATATTTCCGATTCAAACTATGCTCAAAACGAATTCCAAGGAGCTCAAAAATTAGGTTCAACTCCTTTGCGCGGTTCTAAAGGTAAACTCATGTTGCCTCATAACGTGTTGGCTATTCGTTTACAATTTAATCCGATTGCTTTTGGTTCTCAATATTTGGTTATGCGTTTGCTTTACGCTGATGAAAACCCTGACGGAAGTGGTGATTTGCAAGCACTCGGTTTTGGTGAATATGAAGAAAATCTATTCTATCGGTTACGTGCCGTGCCTACAGGTTTGAGTGTCATTGCCGGACCTACCGGTTCGGGTAAATCAACAACCTTACAGCGCAATATGATTAAACTCCTGCAAGAAAAAAATTACGAGATTAATCTCATTACCGTGGAAGACCCTCCCGAATACCCAATCCCCGGCGCTAGACAAATGCCCGTAACAAATGCCAATAGTGAAGAAGAAAAAGCCGAAATGTTCACAAAAGCTCTTTCGGCCGCTTTGCGCTCTGACCCTGACGTTATGATGGTGGGTGAAACACGTGCTTTGGCTACGGCAGAACTTACCTTCAAAGGGGCTCTTTCCGGACACGGCGTTTGGACAACTTTGCACGCAAACAGCGCTCCAGCTATTATTACTCGTTTACGAGACATGGGTATTCAACCTTATATGCTGGCAGATCCAGAACTCGTAAAAGGTTTAATTTCTCAACGTTTATTCAGAAAACTTTGTCCTCACTGTCGTGTTTCCGTTAAAGAAAGACTCAATGATCCGGCGGTTAAAAGATTACGTGTTGCTTTGGGCGATTTTGGGGTCGAAAATACTTTCGTTCGCGGTCCCGGATGTAAATTTTGTGATAATAAAGGTATCAAAGGTCGTATGAGTGTCCCTGAAATTATATTGCCTGATGCCGTATTCCTAGAATTAATGATTGCTGGGGAAACCAGAAAAGCTATCGATTATTGGACTAGTGATTTAAATGGCAGACCTCTTCGGGATGCCGCTATTGAACGTATGTTAAAAGGTTACATTGATTTAGATGAAGTTGAGCGTTGGTGCGGATTGCTTGACCAGCGTCCTTCGTATTAGGAGGTTATTATGGCTCAAGAAGAAAAAAAACATTCAGACGCACTCACAAGAGCTATGAAAAAAGTCGGCGCTATTGAAATTCAATATGCTAAGCTCATTACTAAAATGTCTAACAAAACAAGACTTAAAATGTATCGTAAAATTGCATCCTTAATGTCTAACCGATTTTCATTAATGGATGCTTTGGACCTTTTGTATGACGGTGCCAGTAACGGTGGTAAAAATCCTAGTGAACCAATTGCTATTGCAATTGCCGCTTGGTCTAAGTCTCTGCAAAACGGTTTAACTTTCGCTGAAGCCTTGAAAGGTTGGGCTCCGGCAAGAGAAAGACTGATGCTTTCTACAGGCGATGTTTCAAACTTGGAAAGTGCTCTTCTTAACCTTATTAAAGTAACCGAAGGTACTACCAAAATGGTTCGTCCGATTGTCGGCGCTATTGCTTATCCATCCTTCTTGATGTTTATGGCCGTTTTGATTTTATACGGTATCGGTGCTTATATGGTGCCGCCAATGCAAGATGCCGCTCCTAACGTACGTTGGCGCGGTAGCGCAAAAACTCTTGTCGATGTTTCTGATTGGATTAGAACTTATTGGCAAGTTGCTTTTGCTTCTTTGCCGGTTACAATGCTTGTTATTTACGCGACAATCGGTATTTGGACCGGCTTTATTCGCTCTTTCTTCGATAGTTTACCTCCTTGGTCTTTATATAAAGTTTTTACCGGTATCAGTTGGTTGTTGGCTATGTCGGCTTTAGTTAAAAGCGGAACACCGGTTTCAACTTCATTACAAGCTCTAAGACGTGATGCTAACCCTTACTTAAGAGAAAGAATCGATAAAACTCTCATTTTTGTAAATAACGGTGATAACCTTGGGCAAGCTCTCGAAAAAACAGGTTTGGAATTTCCTGATCGTGAAATTATTGCCGACCTCAAAGTTTATTCCGAACTTGATAATTTTGAAGAGGCCATGGATAAATTAGCTAATGAATGGCTGGAAGAATCGGTGTACATTATTGAACAAAAAGCCAGTATTTTAAATATGATTGCATTACTTTCTGTCGGTGGTATTATTGCTTGGGCCGTTATGGGCGTATTTGATATGCAAGACCAAATTACGAGTGCTATGGGATAAAATTATGGAAAAATTTAAGCAATACTTTTCTGTTTATAAGCAGAAATTATTATCCAGTTCGCTTTTTGCAAAACTGGGGCAAAAAATAATTATTCTTACAACTGTAATTACGGCTGTGTTGGTCGGTATTTTGGCATGGGTTATCAGACCAAATCCGGAAATTAATCTTGCCGCCGTGCAGCTTGCTCAAGTAGCTAATAATATTCGTTTGTTCTATCAAACAAAACCTGGATATTGGGGATTGAGTACTGACAGTGTTATTAAAAATAACTTATATGCCTCAGATATGCTTCAGGAAGGAAAACTTTCTAACGCTTTCGGAAAACCTGTCATTATCGGACAAGATATTGACGGGAATATTGCTATGCCAGGAAGTCGAAATTTTATGATTACATTTCCTGAGCTTTCTAAAAAAGAATGCACAGCAATGGCGGCTTTTAAACTCAATGAGCGAGAAAATCTTACCCTTTTACAAATGGTTATTTTGACAGATGGGCAAAGATTTGATTTTACTTGGGGCGGAAAAAATCCTCTTCCCGTTACAAAGACGGAAGCGGCTAAATTTTGCGGTAGTAAAAATATCGTGGCTTGGAGCTTTGAATAATCAAAATTTGTCATAAAAGATTAAACAAATATTATTCTTTTTTATGATAAACTGTCGATTATAGTTTTAAGAAGTTCCGTTGATTTAAGAGGGCATAATGGTTAAACTCAGTGAAGTTTTATTTTCAGATATTTATATAACTCCAGAAAAAGTAGCTTATATTCCCGATAATGTTACACCTAATGGTTTGGAAGTTTTAAAAGCTGACGATTTTGCAGATTTTTTTGAATTACTTGAACAATCTTGGGACGGTTCAAATCCCAGTTATTCTATCGTTTTTGATAACGTCTTTTATCGTGTTGAAAGAACTGTTTCTATTTACGGAATACAATATTGCGCACGTAAAATGCCTAAACAAGTTCCTCCTTTTAGCAGTTTAGGATATCCTACTGAATTAACAAAATATTTATTATCTCTTAGCAATGCTTCCGGATTAATCCTTTGTGGCGGACCAACGGGGGCCGGTAAAACGACAACCATTTCCAGTTTGTTAAAAGAATTTTTAACTATGGAAGGTGGCTTTGCTTACACAATCGAAGATCCGACTGAAATGCCTTTAGATGGTGTTTATCATTCCATCGCCGGTGGTTTGGGTCTCTGTAAACAAACTCTTCCGCCAAACGGAATGTGGGGTGAAGGCTTGAAATCAGCTTTGCGTTCTAAACCTCGTTTTATTTTGGTTGGTGAGATTCGTACGCCAGATACAGCAAGTGAAGTTTTACGTGCAGCTACCTCCGGACACTTAGTTTTATCAACTATTCACGCCAATAATATTACTGATGCCATTAACTCAGTGGTTAAGTATGCTTCATCTACATCCATGAGCGAAGAACTCGCTTACGACTTATTTTCTCGCGGTATGCTCGGCGTTTTGCATCAAACACTCATTGGTGTTAAAGAGAAAAAACCCTTGGTCAGTTATTTGTTTGCTAATCCAGATTCAACTAAGGGCGACCAAGTTCGTGGTATTATTAAAGGAGGTAAACTCAATTTAGGGACTTCTATTGAAACGCAAATGACGCGTATGAGTCGAGGAAAAAATATTTTCCCTGAATTATAGCCATAAAATAAGCTCCTTAACGGAGCTTATTTTATAAATCCCAAGGAAATACTATCCATTTATCGGGCATTTCTGATACATAAAAATCAACCAATACTTTTCCTTTTGACTTTGCATAAACAGCGGCAAAATGAGCTTTAGGAAATTCTTGTCTCAAGAGACGAAAGGTATTGCCCGTGTCGGATAAATCATCAATCACAAGGGTATGCTCATCTACCTCTCCTACAAAACTTTTGATATCTATGTCGCTTTGAGAACGCTGCTTATCGCCGTCATAGGAACTCATATTTACTACTTCAACATTGCGGATATCCAATTCATAAGCCAAAATTCCTGCCGGCAATAAACCTCCGCGACTCACCGCAACTATTTTATTCCATTGACCGCTGTCCTTTAATTTTACGGCTAATTGCTTGGCGTGTTGGTGAAATTCTTCCCAACTGATATATATTTTTTCAGTCATTTAATCTTCTTTCTTGTTTTGTTGTGCTTTGATTTTGTAAATATATTCTATCACGTCATCATCATCCCAATCGGCAGCGCCGCGAATTCGTCCGATTTCTTTGCCTTTATTGACCAATACCGTATTGGGTGATGTGAAAATTCCTAAATCGGCTGACAAATCGCCTTTTTTATCAACATAAAAATCTAAATCTTGAGCATGAAAACGTTCCAAAAATTTTTGTTGTTCTTCTATTCCCGTCCACTCACTTGCTGGGGATATAATCACAACCTTAATCCCGTTTTCGCTCACTTTTTTACTAAACTCATTTAAATCATCAAGCTCTCTTATACAGGGGCTACAATGTCTGGACCAAAAATTGGCGATTACAAATTGTTCCGCAAAATCCGATAATTTGTAGGCTTCGCCATCTTCGGTGTAGTGGTACATCTCTCTATCCGGCAATGCTCTCGGCTCAGGGTAGATGTTGACCGGTTCGGGATTACCCCAACCGCTCAGAGCAAAAACAGAAAAAATTATATATAGTAACTTTTTTGCCATCTGCCTATTAATAACTGAGTTTTAGTTTTTGTATTTCACTTTGTTTGAGAGTATATATTTATATAATTTCTTATTTGACAACAAAAAGGTTAAAAAATGAAAAATTTTTGCAAATTAATCTCTATTTTACTCTTGGCCTTTTTTGTATTACAGCTGAGCGGTTGCGGTAAAGTATCTAACCCAGAACCTTTTGAGGGAAGTGGATATCCGCATAAATATCCCCGTTCTTAAAAAGGAGTTATATTATGGCTGATGATAATCAATTTGTTGATGAGATGATTCCTTACGTTGAGTTTGCAGATAATGCAAATGAACGTACACCTTGCGTACTGGTTTTGGACTGTTCGGGTTCCATGCGCGGCGAGCCGATTAAGCAACTTAATGCCGGTCTAAAAGCTCTCGAAAAAGAACTCAAAGAGGATATTGACGCCAGCTCTCGCGTGCAACTCTTGATTATTAAGGCTTTCGGAAAAGATGAAGCCGTCATTTCATCAGATTGGATTGATGCCATGAATTTTACCGCACCTACCATGGAAGCCGGCGGTCTAACGCCTCTTGGTAAAGCTATGGAACTCGCTTTGCAAAAAATTGAAGAGCAAAAATGTCTTTATGATAGTTGCGGTATTACCTCTAAAAGACCTTGGATATTCTTAATCAGCGATGGCGAGCCTACTGATTATGATTGGGAAATTGTGGCTGAAAAATGCCGCTATGCACAACAAAATAAAAAAGTTGTGATTCATGCCGTCGGAACCCAAGGTGCTAACTTGGAAAAATTAGCTAAATTTTCTTTAATGGCTCCTAAACGCCTAACCGGATTAAAATTTACCGAATTTTTCTTGTGGCTCAGCAGAAGTGTGTCTTGTATTTCCAAGGCCGCTCCGAATGTTCCAGACTTGTTGGAAGACACCGGAGATTGGGATGAAGACAACTAACATTCGTGTTTTGGCTACAAGTTTGACGGGACCTATGCATACGGCTAAAAATATGCCTTGCCAAGATTACTGTAAGTATAGCCTTGAGGGCAAAAATTTTGTGGCTGTGGTGTCTGACGGCGCAGGCTCTTCAAAATACGGGAAAATCGGTGCAAAAGTCATTTGCAATACCCTAACAGACTTGCTCCCTAATGCTGATTTCAGCAATGCGAAAGAAGCCGTTGTTAAAGCAATTATGATTGCACGGAATAAATTGCTCAGGCATCGTCTTAACAAGACTAAAAACGAAGCCGGACTTGTAGATTTTGCCGCAACTCTGGTGGGGGTTATTTATTGTAGAAATAAGGGATTGTTTTTTCATATCGGAGACGGAGCGGCTTTAGCTTTTCATCAGGATAATTTTGAGCATTTTACAGCTTCTCGCCCAGAAAACGGTCATTTTTCTTGCGAAACCTATTTTTATACCATGGATGATTGGAAAGATAGTCTTCGTTTTACCAGTTTTGACAAGGCGCACACCCTGTTTTTGATGAGCGATGGTCTCACGAATTTTTCTTTTTCGAAAGACTACAGCCATATTGAGAAAAATTTTATTGTGCCGATTGATACCTTTTTGAGTAACGCTACCAATAAACGAAAAGCCAAAAAAGCCTTGGAAAATACACTCAATAATGCCAAGGCTCGCAAGCTCAACTCCGATGATAAAACTTTATTGTGGGTGAAACTGTAATGGATAGTGATAGTTCTTTGATTTATAACGCCATTTACGGAGACGGTCATTTTGAGAAAGTTCAACTCGGCGAGCTTATTAATAAAGGTGGTGCCGCCGGAAAAATTTATTTAGATGCTTCACATCCCGGAAGCGTGGCTAAAATCTTTCACAACCGCAACAAAAGCTCTACAAACCGCAAAAAATTAGAGGCAATGCTTCTAAACCGTCCAAATTTTCCAAGAATAACCAAAGATGAAAACGGCTTGGAACGCGTTCAAATTGCTTGGCCTGACGCTATTTTGGAAGACGAAAACGGGTTTTGCGTCGGTTACCTTATGCCAATGATTAACATGAGTGAGGCGGTCTCCTTAGACCACCTTATGCAAAAAGCAATTCGCTCCAAATTGGGTTTGCCCGAAAAATATGCTTACCGCGTATTTGCCGCATATAATGTTGCGGCAATGGTGGCCGCAATGCACAAATGCGGACACTATATTGTGGATTTAAAGCCTTCAAACGTATCCGTCTATAGAGATACTATGACAGTGGCTATGGTGGATTGCGACGGCTTTTCTATTAGAGGCGAAAATAATAATCGATATCCAGCTGAGTTCGTCAGTGAAGAGTATATCTACCCCGAAGGAATGGATTTAGGCTGTGATGAAATGGGCGAAGAGCAAGATAAATTTGCTTTAGCGGTCATTATTTTCAAATTGCTTAATAACGGTATTCATCCTTTCTCCGGAATTCCTCGCAAAAATGATGAGAAAATGCTCACTATTCAAAACCGAATCGAAGAATATCACTATGCTTACGGATTATGGCCGGACACTTATCAAGCACCCCACCCTTACTCTATTCACGAATATTTTGATAAAAAAACTTTGGAATTGTTCGAGCGAGCTTTTGTTAAAGACGAGGCTCGTCCCACCGCAAAAGAATGGCAAGAGCATTTATGGGGATTAATGCACACCCTCAAACCTTGCAAAAAAAATCCCAACCACTTCTATTTTACGGCAAAAGGGTGCGGATTGTGCGTAGCCGAAGAAAAATTTAGGGGAACGCTCAATACCGTCAAAAAACAAGCCCAAACACCGCAAATGGTTCGAGGAATGGAAATCTCGACCCTGTCGGTTGAACATTTACAAAAAGATAAAGCCGAAAAAATACAGCTCAATCACAAGCTCAATCGGATTGCTGCCGGTGGAATTGCGGTTTATTTGCTCTTTTTTGCTCTTCTCTACCCAATGTTAGAGCCGGTTGAAAAAAATATTCGAGCAATGGGGCTTGGTATTCAGGCAATTGTTACGACTTTTCTTATGTTGGGAATTAACAGCGCACTACATCTCTTGGGACCCAAATTTCCATTATTGCAAAACAAAGCACTTACACAAATGTTACAGGTCTATGCTTTTATTTGCATTTTGATTGTTTTGGTCTCTTTGAATAATTTACCCGAGGGAATTTTCAGCTTGGCTTTATAAGCAAAAATTTTTCTCACAAAAATGAATTGTTTTGAGATTTTTCTCCACAAAATAAAATTTTTGTGTTATAGAGTTAAAAAAGTGAAATTTTTAAGGAATAAAAGGTTGTTTAAGTTAAATCCCATTATGATTTCAGGTAAAGAGGTTTTCCCTCTGATTGAAGGCGGAAAAGGTATTAATGCCAGTGATGGTCGTAGTTGCGGCGCTTGGGCGCATGAGAATTGCGTTGGTACGTTCTCCGGTGTCAGTCCCGATTTTTATGATGAAAACGGAAAGGTCGTTATTGAACGAATTTTTCAGAAAAAACGCGCTGACAGACATGAGCAAATGATTGAATATGCCATTAAAGGCGGCGTGGCTCAAGCTCAAATCGCACACGAGATTTCTAACGGAAACGGTCGTATTCACATGAATATGCTTTGGGAAATGGCTGATTCCGAAAAGATTTTAACCGGTGTTTTGGAAAGAGCTAAGGGTTTGATTCATGGCGTTACCTGCGGTGCCGGATTGCCTTATCATTTGGGCGAACTAGCCTCTAAATTCGGGGTTTACTATTATCCGATTGTTTCTTCGGCAAGAGCTTTTCAAGTTTTGTGGAAACGCGCTTATTCCAACTTTAAGGAATTTTTGGGCGGCGTGGTTTATGAAGACCCATGGCTTGCCGGTGGCCATAACGGCTTGTCAAATGCGGAAGACCCAAACAAACCGCAAAGACCTTATGAACGCTTGGTCGAACTTAGAAAAACTTTGCGTAACCTTGGTTTGGAAGATACTCCGATTATTTTAGCCGGTGGGGTTTGGTCGTTAAAAGAATGGGAAGATTATATTGATAATCCCGATATTGGTAAAATCGCCTTCCAGTTCGGTACACGCCCTATGATTACCAAAGAAAGTCCCGTCAGCGATGCTTGGAAAAAGTTGATGTTGCAACTGAAAAAAGGCGACGTTATCTTGCAAAAATTTAGCCCAACGGGGTTCTTCTCTTCGGCAGTTAAAAACACTTTCTTGGAAAATTTAATTCGTCGCAAAGACGGTGAAATTGCCTTCAAAGCCGAAGCGGATAACGAGTTTTCTCACCCCTTAGAGATGAGCAGTATTAAAACCGTTTATATCAAACCTGAAGATGTCAGCAAGGCTGAAAGACAAATTAGTGTCGGCTATACCGAAATTAAAGAAACTCCGGATAGCACGGTTGTCTTTTTAACCCCTGATGAGTGGAAGCAAATGCAAAAAGACAGAGCCGAATGTGTTGGTTGTTTGTCTCAATGCCAATTCTCTACTTGGTCAAGAGCTAACGGTACAACCGGAAAAATTCCTGACCCAAGATCTTATTGCATTCACAAAACTTTGTATGACGTCGGACATAATGGCAGCATCAAAGATAATCTTTTGTTTGCCGGACATCAGGTTTATCGTTTTGCAACCGACCCGTTGTATCGAAACGGTATTCCGTCGGTTAAAGAATTGATTGAAAAAATTAAATCCGGTGATTAGAATATCGCTAAATACGTTAAAATCCGAAGATTTATTCTTCGGATTTTTTGTTTTTGGTAAAAGACAATGATTTTCGCTCAAATAAAAATTGATTTTAGCAAAATAATCTTTATACTTTGGTGCATGGCAAGGTGAGATGTCTCATTTTGCTTAGCACTCGGTGCGGAGCTGTCGAAAGCTCTTATCATCTTCGGTGTTGGGATATAACATCGTAAACTCAAAGTCGAATTTCGGCTTTTAGTAATTATATCCCCGACTTAGGGTCGGGGAGCTTTTAGCGTATGTCCAAGGGTTTCCCTAAAGGCTAAAAGAGTCATTTAAGATGATATGATTTTCGAACTCTCCGACCACCTGCTCTGAGGTGGTCTTTTTTATAACTTATATCCTTGGAGAAAAGAAATCATGTTCCAAAAAATATCTTTTATCTTTCTAATTTTGCTTTGCGGTTGTACCAATCTCTCCCGACAAGAAGAAATTAATATTCGCTATTTGCAAAGCCAAGGCGTAACAATCGAAAAACTGGCCGGAAATTTTGTTCGTCCGGCTAATCCGGTCGCGGCCGGTGCGCTCAACATTCTCCCTGGGGGCGGAAATTTCTATTTGGCTACCGGAAACGGAGCGGATAGCTCTCACTGGCTTTATGGCGGATTAAACTTTGTTACTTGGCCTTTTTCTATTCTTTGGGGTGTGCCTGAAGCGGCAATCGACGCTAATCGAATCAATCAAAGAGAAATGATTTATTACTACCAATTTGACCCCTTGGGTTCTCAAGAACTCAAAAAAGAAGGCAAAAAATTAATGTGATTTAATTTTCTGTGGCTTGACCGTATATGCAATATTTTTTGTGTTTATAGGCTGCCCAGAGTCTGTCTCCGTATGAAAAATGCCACCATTCTTGCGGATAATTGACAAAGCCGCCTCGTTTCATAACCGAAAATAAAATTTTGCGATTGTGTTTTTCTTCTTTGGTGAGATTTGTGGCTTGAGAGGGCGTCTTTTGATTTACTTCCGATTGCTTGGTGCCGAAAGCATAATCCGAGCCATCTGAGCGACACAGGCCAATATCTATTGCTCCACCGGTTTGGTGTCCGCCAAAACCTCTTTGCGGGTTGGCGCAAAAATGTCTGGTTCTTTGCTCCATCTCAGCCGCTGATAATGTTGGATTTTGGGAAGCTATTTCTTGATAACGCTTATTCCAAAGTGCTTGCTGTTCGACTTGTGAGCGATATGCCGAATAAATCTTAAAATGATAATTTTCGGGCAAAATCTTCTCTAATTCGCAGAGCTTTTGATAAACCGTTGCACGTAAAAAAAACTTTCTCTTTGTTTTGCAAATTCTCGCCCCAGAAAAAGCTTTTATGAGGCTTTATATCGACCAATTGGTCGTGGTTTTCTTTAATTTTTATTTGATTAACATAAGATGATGGAAGTACTTTTCTTATCCCTATTCGATATAAAAATATCGCTATTTGCACTTTTATGGAAAGCATTTGTGCCTCAAACATAAAAAAGAAACTCTTGGAAAAGCTATGGCGTGCCTAAGAGGACTTCGCTGAGTTTAATTTGTAACAATTGCTTGGTATGCCTCACTGCATAGTCGCAATTTAACAAATCTTCACCTGTCGTTAAAATTGCTCATTACTTTGAGCAATTTTTGCCTCCAGCCTCCCGGTTCGAGTCCTCTCGTGTATAAAAAAGAAACTCTTGGAAAAGCTATGGCGTCCCCGAGAGGACTCGAACCTCCTACCCACAGTTTAGGAAACTGTTGCTCTATCCTGATGAGCTACGGGGACGTTGCCTTGTTTTATAGCCTGATAAGACCTACTTTTCAAGTGCTAATTTATCCAAGAAGTGTTTTTGAATCTCGGCTAGTTTTTGAACCGAATCGATTTCAACATATTCGCCATTGGCGTGCATGCCCTCACCCGTGCCAGAGTTCATAATCACGATTGAGCCCTTTACAGCAAAAGCTCTTGAATCCGTTGCGCCACCGATTTGTTCAAAAAACATCTTTTGTCCCAGAACTTCTTCTGCCAAAGTTTTATAGGCTTGAATATATTCATTCTTCGGATCCATCACAACCGGTGTACTGGAAGAGACAATCTTGTAATTAACGCCTTTTTCCATGCATTTTTTCAAATTCTTTTCCAGATTTTTGACGGTCGAATCCTCCGTCAAGCGAAAGTCCAGCAAAGCCTCGGCATAGTTGGATATGACGTTGGAGACTTGTCCGCCTTCGATTTTGGCAAAGTGAACCGTATCAATCCAAGTGTCTTTCGGCTTTTTGGTTTCTTTGGAATAATAAGGATAAATCTCACGAATATTATTTAATGTATGCAATAATTTTTCGTTAGCATCTATGCCTTCCCAAGGAGTGGAACCATGCGCTTCTTTTCCCTCGGCAATGATTTTTACAAAAACCGGATTTTTGCATTTATTGACAATACTTAAAATATTGCCCCCGACATCATTATCTAAAACGATTTTTGCTTTAATATCTTTATGAGCCTCTAAGAAAGCTTCCGTTCCTTTGCTGCCCTTTTCTTCATCACTTGACAAGATAATGCCAAACTTCAAATTCAGCTTATTTTCCAAGACATGAAACATTGAATTAAATGCTACCGCGGCAAAGGATTTCATATCTAACGTGCCGCGTCCATACATCCGCCCGTCTTTAATAACCGGCGTAAACATTTCATCTGTTGCCGGAACGACATCCAAGTGCCCCAAACACAAAACATCAAAATTATCACCATCAGTATTGCGGATATATAAAACCGGCGCGACACCCTCTTTTTCAAAGATTTCTACTTTGGCATCCGTCTTGGCAAATAAAATTTTGCAATAGTCAAAACATTGTTTGATTTCGGGAATATTTCCCGTTTCGGTGCGAAACTTGATTAAATCCGTAATAATGTTGATTAAATCCATGTTTTTGTCCTTATCAAATTGTGAAACTTTACGTTTTATTCATCTTATTTAAGTATGATTACGCTAAATATAATAAGAAATAATTAAAATGTGAGAGTGGTCTGTATGAAAGCTGTATTTTTTAGTTTATTAGCCGCGGTTATGGTCGCTTTTCCGGCTCTGGCTCAAGATGTACAAGACGAAAGCGAAAGCGGTTTGGCTCTGCCCAGAATGGTGTCTTTGCGCTCTAACCTCATTAACGCTCGTTCCGGTCCGGGAGCCAGATATCCGATTGAATGGGTCTATATGCAAAAAGGCGCTCCGGTTGAAATTGTTGCCGAATTTGAGCTTTGGCGCAAAATTAAAGATTGGCAAGGCTCCGAGTCTTGGGTGCATAAATCCATGCTTTCCGGAAAACGCACAATTAAGATGACAACGCCGGGCGAAAGCAATGTTTATGATAAACCCGACTTTACTTCTCCGGTTATTGCAAAAGTGGAAGATGAAGTGGTCGGAAACATCAAAAAATGTCCGGCAAACAGCCAATTCTGCTTAATTAGCTTTGGGGCTTATGAAGGCTGGGTTCCGAGAAGCAATTTCTTTGGTGTTTACTCAAAAGAAGAAATTAAATAACAAAAAGGAGGATTTATCCTCCTTTTTTATTCCAAAAACTCAATACGCGTCAAAGTGGCCTCAAACCCCTCATGTTGCGGAGAGCAAATAAAGGCTCCGACTTTTACTTCAGGTTGGTCTTTCAGTAAATGCAACATTCTCATTTGGCGAAAGTTCCGACCATCAAAAGAATAGGAAAGAACATAGTCTCCCTTATGGCGTTTGATTTTGTAATACATTTGCTTTAAGTCTGCCGGAATATCAATATTTGCCCAATCAGAATAGCCGTTATTGGTTACACAACTGCCTATCATCGGGTATTGCGGCGCATCGTACATTATTGAGGCCTTAAACCAATTCTTTTCATCTATCCTCAACATTATACCGCATTGGTCAAAGCGACCGTCTATTTTAAATTTCCACCCCACGACGAAATTAAAATCATCATAGCGGCGCGTATAAAAGAAATGTCCGTTATCTTTAGCGACACGGTGATGCGCTGACTGCCAAAAATCCGTCTTATTGTGGGTTAAAACCCGCATGCCGGTTTCTTCAAAATTTACATCTAGCGGCTCGTTTAGCCATTCAAAGTCTCGTAAGGCATCAAGAAGCATTAAAAGTTCCTTACATTTTCATCGGCAAGGGACGATAACACTTTTTCCAACTCCGAATTTTTAGCCTTGGGCGCAACAATCTTTAATGTTACGATTTCATCACCTTGCGCCGTTTTGGTCTTCATTCCTTTGCCTTTTAGGCGCAATTTCTCGCCACTGGTTGAATAAGGCGGAACGGTTACCGCTACTTTTCCGCTGATGGTCGGAATCGTAATCTTTGCCCCTAAAACCGCTTCTTTCATGGTTATCGGAAGTTCTAACAAAATATTCAAACCATCGGCCGTAAAATATGGGTGCGGCGTAACATTCAGCGTGATTAAAACATCGCCGTTTTCGCCCCCGTTGTAGCCAACATCCCCTAGCCCTTTTAGGCGTAATGTTTGTCTGTTTTGCGTGCCAGAAGGAATTTTGACATTAATATTTTTGCCATTGAGATTTACAGTTCTTTCCGCTCCTTGAGCCGCTGTCAGAAAATCAATCTGCATGGTATAGTTGATATCTTGCCCTCGACGCGCGCGACGCCCATAACCTGAAAATCCGCCTTGTTGCGCTCCTCCGAATTGTGAAAAGATGTCTTCGCCAAAAATGGAAGAGAAATCAAAGCCTCCTTGTTGTCCTCCGCTAAATCCGCCCGCACCAAACGGATTGCCCCCATTGCCAAATGGATTTCCGCCCGTGTAATTGTAATTGCCTCCACCAAAACCGGCTCCAAATCCTGTCGGCTTGCCATCCGAATCTATTTCGCCGTTATCATATTTCTTACGTTTATCGGCATTGCCTAAAATATCATAAGCACAAGAAATTTCTTTAAATTTCTCGGCGGCAGATTTGTCATCTTTATTCAAATCAGGGTGATATTTACGCGCTAATTTTCGGTATGCCGATTTTATTTCGGCATCACTCGCTTCTTTTGAAACCCCTAAAACATGATATAAATTTTTATTCATCTTCTGTTTGGCTCCCTTCCTTATTTATCTATATAGGAAGAGCCGCTTAATTTTGCAACTCTAAGCAATCAAATGTCGCGCGTCGTGAAAAATTCCTATACAACACCGTATCATGCAGATATGCATATTTGCCATCTTGTTCTTGGCAGTAACGCGACGCCAAAAATGCCAACTCATCTATGCGGACATCTTTATACTCATACGTTATCGAATAAGGAGTTTTCTCTTTAATTACTACATTTTGAAAAAAACGCTCATAGTCTGAATCATAAGCCTGTTTTACCGATGTATCTTCCTTGGGAATATATGCACAACCTATAACTAACGGAATAATTAAAAACAATGTTTTTAGCTTATTTTTCATGGTCTTCTTTCTCTTTGTTTGAGAATATTACAGATTTTATTTGAGTAGGTTCCGGAATATTTTCAGAAATGTTTTCTATTGGCTCAAAACCATCCATTGCGTGCAACTTTTGTCGCAAGCTCATTATCTTTTCTTGAAAATATTCGGCGTTTTCCATCCCGGTCTCTTCAATTTATTCTTTGGCTTCATTATAGCATTCTATCCTTAATGCTTTATTAATCAAGCAGACGATAAATCTCCTGTCCGGCTTGTTCCAATATTTGCTGAACTTTCGTATTGGTATTGTTTTTGGTGCGCGTGTTTTGCAATTTATTCAGCATTCTCTGTAATTTTTGATTGAACGATTTGTTTTGACGCAGGCTTTCAATGTCTTTTATTATTTCTTCATCGTTGATTTTATAATTCACTACCGCTTTCAGCGTCGCAATATACTGCGCGTCTTTTTGCGCACTAAACTGAGCAGAGGCTTCGTTATTTAATAAAAAAATACTCATAAATATTACACAACATAGAATTTTACGCATAACAACCTCCTAAATTTTGTTGCTTTTACTTTTATTTATATTACCATAACTCTTATTCTTTGCTAATCTATTTTATGAGTTATTAAATATGAAAAAACGTGTTTGGGCTCTTCTTGATAATCGTATGGGTAGCGTCGGGCAAATTAAAGGCGTGCTCAATGAGTTAAATTCAAATATTTATCAAACTGAAGAAAAACAAATTAAATATACTAAGTTGGCGGCTTTACCAAATTTGCTCAAAGGAGCTTCTTTGCTGGGCGTGGAAAAAGAAAGCATCGCTCAAATTAATTCTGATTTTCCCGATATCGTTATTTCCGCCAGCCGCCGCACCGCTCCGATTGCTCTTTGGATTAAAAAGAAATCTCCTAAAACTAAAATTGTGCAACTTTTACACCCTGACGTATCAAACTCTAACCTTTTGAAATTTGACCGCATCTTTTTACCCGAACATGATAAATACAAAAACTCTAAAGGAAATTGTTTTTATACTATCGGTTCTCCTCATAAAGTATCCCAAAAAGTATTAAATGATGCTCGTGAAAAATGGGAAAGCGTGTTTGCAAATCTGCCTAAACCCTTAACTGCGGTCATTATCGGCGGTAGTATTAAAGGTAAACCTTTTACTCTCCAAAATGCTGAGGCTTTAGCTTTAGAAATTAAAAATTTGAAAAAAAGAATCGGCGGTTCTCTCTTGGTTACTGATTCCAGACGTACCGGTGATGAGGCCGAAAAAATTATTATGAGTTATCTCAAAGAGTTTCCGGCTCATACCTTCTTATGGGGGAGTAAGGATGAAAACCCACTACTTGGCTACTACGCTTGTGCCGATAATATTGTGGTAACAGGTGATTCCGTTTCTATGGCTTGTGAATCTTGCGGAACAGGAAAACCCGTATTTGTCTTTTGCGGTGAAAACTGGCTGACCCCAAAACATTTACGCTTCGTAAAATCTTTGTATGACGGAGAATATGCTGTTCCTTTGCAAAACAATTGTGAAAAATTTAAAGGCGGAAAAAATTTATTCCCCGCCATTCAAATTGCTCAAGAAATTGATGCTTTATAAAAAATCATAATAACTTGGACTATCATCAAACATCTTGGGTCGCTTAACTGCAACTACCTTTTGATACATCCCTCCGAAATATTTGGTTCGATGCCAGATATAATCTAAGTTGTCTTTAGCGAAGGTATCAATACTTCTATCCCATAATTTTTCCGCAAAAGGTTGATATAACCGGTTAAACATTCTCACAATATATCTTAGCGGATGCCAATATTCAGGTTGCGCATAATCTATAAATATCACTTTGCCGTTTTCCTTTATGGAATGTAATGCGTTTTCAATTACTTTCGCTTTGCTGGCAATAGGAAGTTCATGTAACAGCATAAAACATACAACCGCATCATATTCTCCCTCTATTTCATCTTCTGCATTGGCGCGGATAAAATGCATTTGCGGATATGGCGTTTCATATTTGCCCTCCAAACGACTTAACTGGGTGCCGTTTACGTCTATGACATCTAAATGCCCATAATAGCCAACACTCTCCGCTAACTCTGCAAGTTGATTACCAAAAGTTCCTCCTAATTGCAGAACTTTACTATGCATCTCTATTTCATTACAACAAGCTCGAACCAATTTTGAATATGTTCCGAATGTGGCTATATTGAGCAACAAATTATTATCAAGTAATGAACTCCATTTTACACTATTGTAGAGCTTGGAATAAAACAGACGCTGGTAAAGCGGTATGGATACCTCTTTCGGAGCTTGAAAAGCCGGCTCCCTTGAAATTATATCTTCTTCTACTTCCTCTTGGTCTATATCACTTATCAGTTTTATCATCTTAGGAATCCTTCTTGTTTAGAATACTTTCGACTTGCTTTGCCTCTTGCTCAAATAATTCGCTTATGTGCGATAATCGGGAATTTATAATCTCTATTCCTCCACCGGCTTGGAGATGCTCTTCCATTTGTTTACAGATACAGACAAATTCATCCATACCAAAAGTTTTACCTCCCGCTTGGCGTGAATGAAAAAAGTTTTGTAACAACTCTTTTTCTGATTGCAATACCCAACGCGAAAGTCTGGTGTATAAGCCATCCCTCGTTTCCGTTTTATATATGCTCCAGAGCTCGGCTGTTTTGGCGAAACCCAATTGCTTTTGATATTCTTGCAAAATCATATTACTCATGACTTATTAGTCCCTGTCGTTCGGCTTCTCTTACCGCTCCGGTCCGATTGTTGACGTTTAGCATTTTTAATATCGCCGTAACATGAAGTTTTACCGTTCCCTCACTCAAACCTAATTCGTATGCTATAATTTTATTGGATTTTCCTTCAGCTACCTTTTCAAGTACTTCAATCTGGCGTGGTGTCAACACATTTTGTTCCATACTTTGATTTTCGCCCATATCTATATTCATTTCGGTTTTGAGCTTGCTATTTAAAAGTTCCGGCGGAATATAAATGCCTCCCGACAAAACTAAATTTATGGCACTCATTATAACCATATTCGATGAGGTTTTCGGTATATAGCCCGAAACTCCTAAATCTATGGTCTTTTGCACAATTTCTTTGTCAAAAACCGCAGATAAAATAACTATCGGCGTATCCGGTAATAAATTATGAATTTGTTGTAACGAATCTAACCACTTCCCTCCCGGCATGGCTAAATCTGTCATTACAATAGAAAATTTTCGGTCTTTTTCCAAAATATGGAAAATATCGGAATAACTATGCGCAAAAACCAATTCAATATCCGAATAGTTTTCTTTCAAAATAAATTCCAGACCTTTTAAAAATAAATCATGGTCGTCTGCTACTAAAAAACGCATCAGCTTTGCTCCTTATAGTTTACCCAATCTCCACTCAGTGCCTGCCAGCAGCTCAAAGCTGAAACAACCGCTGTTTCCGCTCGCAAAATCCTTGGTCCTAAAGTTACTCCGGTTGTAAAATCAAGTTGACGCAGAAGTTTTAATTCTTCTTCACTAAACCCTCCCTCCGGACCAACCAAAATTGCTATCGGCGCAACAGCTTGTGAAAAGGCTTCCCGTACGGGCGTTCCGGTTCGACTTTCATCCATATAATATAAATGACGCCCCCTATCCCAATTTGATAAAATTTCCGACAAAGGTTTGGCAGAAGCAACTTTCGGAATGTCAAGCCTACGACATTGTTCGGCAGCCTCAATACTTTGCGCTACAAATCTTTCGGTTTTGGTTCTATCGCTGTTGGTATAACGCGTAATGGTCGGAATTAGTTCGCTTACACCTAATTCTACCGCTTTTTGAATAATGAAATCTGTTTGGTCTTTTTTAACCGGCGCAAATAACAGCCAGACATCAGGAGATGATTCAAAATCTCTTCGCTTTTGTGTTACTTTGGCTTCAATATGTTTTTTTCCTTGTTTGACTATTTGTAATTCATATTCACCGCTCGTTCCGTCAAAGCCAAAAAATATATCATCAACTTTTAACTTCATGACATTGCTCAAATAATGACTTTGCGCCTCGGACAACTCTACGAGTTGCTCTGGTTGAAGCGTGGTGCTTATAAATAAACGTACTTTTGAAGCCAAATTCGTTACTCTACTTTTACGACAATCAATTTTGTCTCTAAAACCTGAATATTGGTCGGATTGCCTACATCCAAGCAATCAAAATAAAGTGTTTCCTGACCCGGCGCTTTGGCCTTGAATACTGCATGGAAGAAACCATCTTCCGTTCTTTCCGATAAAAACTCTAATGATTTGAATTCTTTATCAAAATTCCATTTCAAATTAGATGAAGTTCTTAATTTCAAATCTATGGTATGTCCCATCCCAAGCACCGTTTGCGAGGTAGGTTCCGTCAACGTAAATATGACGTCCTCATAGGTTTTCGGCTTTGCAGGTGCTTCTTGTTCCGCTTCGGCTGTATCTGGATTTTGATTCCCTGCAAAAAACGCATTGGCTATTCCTTTGTAATCTATGGTGCTGTTTTGCGGAACCGTTGCTAAAACAGAGCCTTGACTTTCCTTTTCTTCTTGAGCAATTGCTTCTGCCTCATCCTGCTCTCTTGCCATTTGTTCGCCGTAGGTTTCTCCAAAACCATTTAATCCTGTAGATGCTTGCAAACTGTCTAATGTTGATTCCGCCGTGGCTCCCGCCTGAAATGTTGCATCTTGTGCTTGAGCCGTGCCGCTCAAAATACCCAGACCTAAAGCTACCCATAAAAACTTTATTTGAGACATTTATCCTCCTCGCTTTAAAAGCTCTGTATAACCTATTTAATCTCTGTTAATTTATAACAGATATGTTAATGAATAGATAAAATTTTGTAAAGACTTTAAGGTAATAACAAATGATTATAACTATCGACGGTCCGGCCGCTGCCGGAAAAGGAACCCTTGCCTCTCAACTGGCCAAAAAATACAAATTGGCTTATTTTGATACGGGAATGGTTTACCGCGCCGTCGGCTTGTTGATGAGAAAAAACGGCTTCGACCTTAACGATGAAAGAAAAGCGGAAGAGCTCGCAAAAAATCTAACTTTTCCGCAGATGATGGAGCTTTCTCAAAATCCTGAATTTCGAAGTTCTGAAGGAGGCGTGGCCGCTTCTATCGTATCTTCTCAGCCCAAAGTACGCGCTGCTCTCCTTAAAATGCAACAAGATTTTGCTCTTAAACCGGTTTTTGCAAACGGAACTCCCGCAAACGGTGCCATCTATGACGGACGAGATACAGGAACGGTTGTTTGCCCTAATGCCGATATTAAATTCTTTATCACCGCTTCTACCGAGGTGCGTGCCAAACGTCGTTTTGATGAGCTTAAAGCAAAAGCAAAAGACACGCCTTTTGAAAAAGTTTTGCAAGACATGATTGAACGCGACGAACGCGATGCAAAAAGAGCCACCGCACCTATGAAACCTGCTGAAGACGCTTATATTTTTGATACTTCTTCCATGAGTATTCAAGATGTCGTGCAAAAAGCTGAACAAATTATTGAAAATAAGCTCTAAAAATCAGCCTTAACACAAAGAAAATACTTGAAATTTTAAATTTTAATTGTATAAATGTCCTAACTTTAGGTCTATGGGTGCGCATGGCCTATCGATTTAACTCGCACAAGTCCGTTTCTTTATTTAGAAATCGGCATTTTTTTGAAATTAAATTTTATATGACAAATACTGAATTCCAAATTCCTGAAACCAACGAAAACTTCGAAGCTCTCTTAAACGAGCAATTCGGTGAAAATGGTCTCACCGGTTCCGTGGTTAAAGGAACTATCGTTCGCGTTACTCCTGACTTTGCTTTGGTTGATGTCGGTCTTAAATCTGAAGGTCGCATTCCTTTGCGTGAATTCGGTCAAAACGCTGAACTCAAAGCCGGCGACAAAGTTGAAGTTTATGTTGACCGCTATGAAGACAAAGACGGTCAAATCGTTCTTTCTCGCGAAAAGGCTCGCCGTGAAGAAGTTTGGCAAGATCTTGAAAAATCTCTTAACGCCGGTGAAAGAGTTAACGGTGTTATCTTCGGAAGAGTTAAAGGCGGATTTACCGTTGACCTCAACGGCGCTATCGCTTTCTTGCCGGGTTCTCAAATTGATATTCGCCCAATTCGCGACATTACTCCGTTAATGGGTATTTCTCAACCGTTCCAAATCTTGAAAATGGATAAGGTTAGAGGAAATATCGTTGTTTCTCGCCGCGTCGTTTTGGAAGAAACCAGAGCTGAAGCTCGCGCTGAATTAATCGATACCTTAAAAGAAGGTTCTATCCTCGAAGGTGTTGTTAAAAATATTACCGATTACGGTGCATTTATTGATTTGGGCGGTGTTGACGGCTTGCTCCACGTTACCGATATTTCTTGGAAACGTATTAACCACCCAAGCGAAGTTCTTTCTGTTGGTCAAACCGTTAAAGTTCAAGTTATCAAATTCAATGAAGATAACCAACGCATCTCTTTGGGTATGAAACAACTCGAAAGCGACCCTTGGCAAGCTGTTGCCGATAAATTCCAAGTCGGCGAAATCTACAAAGGTAAAGTTACTAATATTACCGATTACGGCGCTTTCGTTGAACTCGAAGACGGTATCGAAGGTTTGGTTCACGTTTCCGAAATGAGCTGGACTCGTAAAAATGTTCATCCCGGTAAAATCGTTTCTACTTCTCAAGAAGTTGAAGTTAAGGTTTTGGAAGTGGATCAAGATAAAAGACGTATCAGCCTCGGTATCAAACAATGTACTCCAAATCCTTGGGCTGCTTATGTTGAAGAGCATCCGGTCGGCTCAATCATTGAAGGCAAAATCAAAAATATTACCGAATTCGGTTTGTTTGTTGGTTTGTCTGATGAAATCGACGGCATGATTCATCTCTCTGATATCTCTTGGGATAAATCCGGTGAAGAAGCTGTTAAAGACTACGTTAAAGGGCAAGATATTCAAGCTAAAATTATTGATGTTGATGTTGAAAAAGAACGCATCAGCCTCGGTATTAAGCAATTATCTGAAAATAACGTTGCCGCCGCTTTAGAAGAAATCAAGAAAGGCGATGTTGTTAAAGCTACCGTTGTCAGCATTGAAGACAAAGGTGTTAATGTTGAAGTTAACGGCATTAGCGCTATGATTAAAAAAGCTGATTTATCTAAAGAAAAAGCTAACCAAAATCCTGAAAACTTCAAAGAAGGTGATGTTTTGGAAGCTAAAGTTACTTCTGTCGATAAGAAAAACAACAAGCTCGGCTTGTCTGTTAAAGCCTTAGAGATTGATGAAGAAAAGAAAGCTTTGGAAGAATATTCTTCTACATCTTCCAGTGGTTCCAGCCTTGGTGATGCTTTAGGCGAAGCTTTGAAGAAAAACGCTTAATTTTTAGAGCTGTTTTCAAAAACACCCTTCGGTTTGCCGGAGGGTGTTTTTTTGCGATTCGGATAACAGCTTTGCGATTCGGAGAAAAATTAACTTTTATTTTAAGCGAATCGAAAAAATTTTTTTAATTGGACTCAATGCGAATCTGGATAAGGCTTTGAACGAATCGAAGAAGCGAAGAAAAGAATCGGCATAATATTTTGTTAATAATTACAAAGATAGAATCGGGGCAAATCGATTTATCTTCCACAAGTTCTCCAGTACGGAGTTCTTATGCAACAAGGCCTAAACTATGACGAAACAATTTTCTATCTTTTCATTTAGCCTTCTTATAGCCGTTGCTTTATGCAATTCTTTAGCCTTTGCCGCTGATCCGGTCATCATCTCTTGTCCGGGCGATATGTGCGATTTTCAGACAATTGATAATAACGGTGAAATGATTATCAATGATACTGGTATCGCAAATAATAATACTGTCGGTGATACCGGAGTGATGACTATTAATAACGGCGGTCTCGCAAATGAAACGACCGTTAATACCGGCGGTAACGTTATTATTAATGATTCGGGTGAAGCTCAAGAAACAACTATTGAAGGAGGCCTTGTAACTGTAACTAACGGAGGTAACGCAACAACAACAACCATTAATTCCGGCTCTATGATAAGCGAAGGAAATACTGTCGGCACAATTGTCAACTCCTCGGGTGGCCAAATCGGTGAAAATACTTATCAAGGTTTTGAAGTTAGCGGTACCGGTATTGCCACGACAACACAAGTCAATACCGGCGGTACTATGCTGGTGAAAGGCGGTGCAACGGCAGATCTTACTCTTATTAATGGCGGAACCGTTGAAGTTCGTTATGATCAACCGACAAGCGGAGATGGTACAGATAGTGGAGACACTATTCCCCTTCCTGATGGTGAAAATGAAGGTATGGTTTCTACTGTCAATGATACTACTATCAACTCAGGTACTCTAAATGTAGAAACGGGTGGTGTTGCAAATACTACCCAAGTAAACTCAACTGGCGTTATGAATATAAATGCCGGCGGCTTGGCGGATAGCACTACACTCAATAATGGAACCGTCAACGTTAATCAAGGCGGAAGTGCGACAAATACAACTGTTAACGGGGGGACTCTTAATGTTAATGACGGAGGAAACGCTTCCCTAACCACTCTTGATGGCGGCGTGATGAATGTTACCGGAGGTGGCCTAGCTCAAACCTCTATTGTTAATAATGGCGGCGAAATCATCGCCCAAGATGCTTCTATAGTTACAGATACAACAATTAATTCCGGTGGCACCTTGACCCTTGAGGGTAGTGCTAATGCCGATATTGTTGTTGTCAACGAGGGTGGTTTGATTGATGCATCACAATCAAATGCGTCGGTTCGTGGCTTGACGGTGAATGACCAAGGGTCTTATCACCTGACTACGGATAGCGACGTTGTTGATGCTAATCTTTACGGAAAACACTATAATACTCTCTTTAATAGCGGTGTCGGAGATGGAATTATTGTCGGCGGAGAAAGTCAACTTGATGTGCTGGATAACGGTCGATTAAATAATACCATTATCCAAGATAGTGGTCTGGTTGAAGTTCAAAACGGCGGTATAATTTCAAACACTATTGCTAATGATTCCGGTAATATTACTATTGAGACCGGAGGAAATTCGCTTAACACCACCTTAAATGAAAACAGTTCCATGATTGTTGACGGCGTGGCTTTGGATACGATTGTTAACTCAAGCGGTAATGGTGGTAGCCAAGGTTTAGATGTTAATTCTGGTGGCATGGTTTTCAACTCTACTGTTAACGCAAACGGCACAATGTTGGTTAAAAATGGCGGTGATGCTTATGATACGGTTGTTAACGGTGGTACTTTGAACTCTGAAAATGGTG
Organism: uncultured Pseudomonadota bacterium; assembly: GCA_949295995.1. Lineage (GTDB taxonomy): Bacteria > Pseudomonadota > Alphaproteobacteria > RF32 > CAG-239 > Scatocola. The sequence goes on along the minus strand of CASFNK010000006.1, from coordinate 6,813 downwards.
CTAGTTTAAATAATTTAGAAGCTCTGGGCTCTTCTAATTTAGCTTTGGCTGATGGAACAAATCTTAATGGAACGGTTGCCATTTCACAAAATGCTACTTTAGCCGGAACTTATGATTATGATAATCTGTTCAATGACGCCAATATTTCATCTTTAGTCATTGTTAAAGGTGTAAATGCTGCTTTTGGAAATACTCTTGAAGCCACTACCGCCGGTAAAAATCTTACCTTTGCTGATGGCAGTTTCAAGATTTCTTCTGACGGTGTAAATGGGTCAACAACCGTTAATGGTTGGGACAGCATCAATATCGGCGGAAAAAACGGAACCGCAAACGTATCTTTGGCCGGTGATGTCAATATGGACAGCACAGCCAGCGAAATTAGAATTAACCAAGGTTCAGTTCTTGATACATCCGAAGTTGAAAATGTAAATATTCTTGGTTCGGTCGTTAATGCCGGCGACTTAAATATGGTCAGTGCCGGTAGTTTGGCCGATGAAAAAGATAACACAACGACTATTGCCGGAAATTATGTCGGTCAAAGTAATTCATCCATTACGTTAAAAGTTGATACAGAGAATAATATTTCCGACAAATTGGTGGTTAACGGCGATGTCAAAGGAACTTCCGAACTCAATATTCAACTTACTTCCATAGCTAAAACAAGTGAAAAAATTCTGTTCTTGGAAGCTCCTAATGATGACGCTTCTACTGCCGCAAACTTTACCATTTGGAGGGTAAATTCCAGCCCTTACCTTTGGGATACATATAATGAAGGAAATAACTGGTATATGGGTATGGCTAATATCGGCGGAAAAATAGGGGTTTATTCTGAAGTCTTAGCCTATATGGGGTTGCCTCATGCGGCTTTGGAGCAAACAAGAAGCGTGGTTTATAACGTGATTAATAAAATCAACCTGCGTAACAATAATCTGGTTGACAACCGTGTTATGCATTCGCCTTCTTATCGCTATTACTCAAAAGGTATTGAAAACTTTTATAATAACTACAATTTCTGGATTATGCCGATTTATCATTCAATTACCAATGAAGGCTCTATTAATTATGATGCCGATATTATGGGCGGTGAGGCAGGAATTGATATTTATAACAACAACAATAATAGAATCGGTATTTTTGCCTCTTATCGACAAGGTGATTATGATTTTGACGGCGAAGCCGAGGACTTCTTTGCCAGATATGGAAGTGATATTGATATCGACAGCTATTTGGGCGGTGTTTACTATCGCTATAACTGGCAAAATGCTTGGGCATTGGCTACCGTTTATGGCGGTATTCAAGAAGCAGACATTAAAACAAAAGATAATGTTACTTCAGATACAGATGCAACCGAATATGGTTTGAGCCTTGCCGCCGGATACATTTATAATGTTAATTACAGTTTTAATATTGAACCGAGCGCCATTATTAATGTTACATCTATCAGCTATGATGATGCTAAAGATATTTATGGTAAATCGGCTGAATTTGATACCCTCACATCATTGGAAGCAGATTTAGGTGTGAAATTTGAACAAACCTGGAATCTGGATAAGGGCTATGCTAAAGCCTATATCAGACCGAGCATTCTCTTTAATTCGGTCTCGGGTGGTGATGTTACAATTACCAACTTACTTGATAATACTCCTGAAATAGACGACGGTACGTTTGCTCGTCTGGAAATTGGTGGAAGTGCTGATATCAGTAAATTCTTCAGCTTGTATGCTACCGCTCGCGCTACTGCCGGAAGCGATTATCAAGATTTGGCAATTACCGCTGGGTTAAACTATGTCTTTTGATGACAGAAGTCCCAAAAGCATAAAAAGATAACGGCAGGAGCCGAGGTCTTATATTAATTGAAGATATTATTACTCCCCATCCCCTTCTATCATTATGTATTTTTTAAGATTATGATTAGTATATTAAGTTTATTGATTATTAAGCCCCAGTTAAAAGGAGATTATACATGTATAAAAAAACATTGACGGTTGCCGTTTGTGTTTTGGCTCTCGGAATTTCATCCGCAAATGCTGAACCTGTCATTCAGCCTTTGCCAAAGCCAAATATGATTGGTGGCAAAACCCTGATGCAAAGCCTGCAGGAAAGACGTACTGCGCGTGAATTCGGCAGACGCGCCGTTAATGAACAAACTTTGGCTGATATGCTGTGGGCAGCGGTTGGTGTCAATCGCCAGGATGGCAAGCGAACCATTCCGACCGCCCGCGACAGCCAAGATTTATCCGTCTATGTGCTTAAATATGACGGGGTATGGCTTTATGATGCCAAAGCACACAAACTTATTCAAGTTTCCGACAAAGATTTGCGTGCTTTGATGGCTACGCAAGAATTTGCTAAAGACGCTGCTTTGGATTTGATTTATGTGTCAGCCAATGAAAACCCAATGTATAGCGCTATGCATGCCGGTTCGGCTTATCAAAACGTCGGACTTTATTGTGCAGATAAAGGGCTAAATAATGTCGTCAGAGGTTATTTTGACCATGATGCTATAGCAAAAGAACTCAAACTTGATGATAAGCAACAAGTGATTGTGTCTCAGGCTATCGGTTGGCCCAAAGAATAAAAAAATACTGACTTTTTTGAAATTAAGTAAAAAAACTCTTGTCAAACGCAACTTTTGACAGTATGAATAGTGTCGTTCGTGGATAGATGGCCGAGTGGTCGAAGGCGCACGATTGGAAATCGTGTATACCCCTAAAGGGTATCCAGGGTTCGAATCCCTGTCTATCCGCCATTTACAAGAAAGCCCTGCAGAAATGCGGGGCTTTGTTTTTTATCGGCTTTAATCCCACTTTTTAAATACAAAAAATACCGACAACAAAATTAGGCCAAAACCAACCAAATAATTCCACCGTAAGTCCTCTTTTAAATATAGAATCGAAAATATGCAAAATACTGTTATGGTGATGGCTTCTTGCATTATTTTTAATTGCGGCGCACTAAAGTAATCATGCCCGATACGATTGGCCGGTACCTGAAATATATACTCAAAAAAAGCTATGCCCCAACTGGCTAAAATAACAAGCCATAGAGAGGTACTCTTAAATTTTAGATGACCATACCATGCAAATGTCATAAAGATATTTGAAATTATTAGTAAAAATACCGGATAAAATTGTCTCATTTTTTGACTTTGCCTTTTGTGCTCATATCTTAATTTTATTCGTATATTTATGCTTTAATTTGTATTTGTCAAAAAAAATTAACACTATTTCAAGAAAATATTATTTATACTATTTTGTATGGGTTGTCTCTAATTTAATTACAAATTTGATGGAATTTATGGTGAGGGTACAATGAATTTTAGACTTGCAGGAAATTCAAGTGAGGAGCTTTTAAAACAAGTATCAGCGACCGGCGTTAAACCTGCTTCGGCTTCTACCAATACAGTATCTTCTCAAACAGGGGCTTCTGCCGCACAGAATAATCATTCTGCGGAATCTAACTCTCCAAAAGATACTACCGGAAATCAAGCAAATTCTTCCGCTCAAGATAAAACTATTACAGAAAAGACAAAAGTGAATACGGAAGATGTTCTCGTTTGCAAATATAGTTCAGGTCCGATAAATGAAGTAAAATTTTCCGATGTTTATGTTACTCCGGATAAAAAATGTTACATTTGGAGCGGACGAACTAATTGTGGATTAAAAATTGTTACTTTTGATGACTTTGATGAATTTTTAGCCGGATTAGAAAAAGCATACGATGGGGAAAATCGTAGTTATCTTTTGAACTACAAAGGAAGAAATTATCGTGTGGAGCGGACAATCGCTTTGGAAGGCGTTAACTATTGTGCTCGTAAAATGCCAACAACTGTTCCAAACTTAAAAGATTTAGGGTTACCTTACCGCGTTTATGAACATTTAATTTCATTAGCCGGATGTAGTGGTTTAATTTTACTTGCCGGAGCTACCGGTTCGGGTAAAAGTACAACAATCGCTGCTCTCTTAAAAGAATATCTACAAAAAAAAGGCGGTTATGCTTTCACTATTGAAGACCCGATTGAAATGCCTTTAGACGGTGTTTACGTTACGCCTGAGGCCGAGCTCGGACTTTGTAAACAAACGACCCCTCCTGATGGTAAATGGGAAGAAGGTATTAAATCAGCTCTTCGCTCTAAGCCTCGTTACATTTATCTTGGGGAGATTCGTTCTCCCGATGTGGCTAGCGAAGCCTTACGCGCTGCAACTTCAGGACACTTGGTTTTATCTACAATTCACGCAAATAACGTTAGTGATGCCGTAAACGCACTCGTTAAATATGCCGCATCCAGCGGTATTAGTGAGGAAATGGCATACGAATTAGTGGCTAACGGATTTTTGGGTTGTATTCACCAGATTTTGGAAGGTGCTCCCAAAAAAGCTAAAGTGAGTTATTTGTTTGCTAATCCTGATACAAATGCTGCTTGTCAGGTTCGTGGAATGCTCCGAAGCGGTAAATTAAATATGGGTACTATCCTTGAGCAGCAAAGAGTTAAAATTGAGAGAGGTTTAGATCTTTTCTAAATGTTGTTTTGGGCTAATCAAACAGCTTTAGGCGAAATTTTTATTGTGGAAGAAAACAATAACATTACTCGTGTCTGTTTTCAAAAACAAAACTTTATGACGCCAGAAATAATGAAAAGAACACCACTCATCAATGAGGCTTTTCGGCAGTTACAAGAATATTTAGTCGGAAAAAGAAAAGTTTTTGATATCCCTCTTAACCCTTTCGGAACAACCTTTCAAAAAAAAGTTTGGCACGCATTGTTGGATATTCCTTATGGGGAAACTGCGTCTTATAAGGAAATTGCTGAAAAAATAAATTCTCCTCATGCTTATCGTGCCGTTGGTTTGGCTAATAACAAAAATCCTATTCCAATCTTTGTTCCTTGCCACAGAGTCATCGGCTCAAACGGAAAACTTGTCGGATATGCCGGAGGGTTAAATCTTAAATCTCAATTGTTAAATATTGAAGCTCTCAACAAATAGTTTGTAATTTTCTTTTACATTCTCTCTCTTCCACAAAAAAACGAATAAGAATTGAACTTTTTACTCTAAAATGATAAAATATATTGCAATAAAGGAGATGGCTCATGAAAAACTATTTACCCCTTCTTCTGATGATTGCATTTGTTACACCTGCAAGAGCAGACAGAATTAATACCGACCTTAACGGACAAGTTGATTTAGTCAGAATGTCCGACACTTTTATTCGAAATATTAAAGATTGTACCCCGATGATTGAAGAAAAAAGCCAAGAAACAAGTGGCTTAAGTTATGATTTTAAATATAAAATTATCGGGTGGGTTGGTGAAAAATGTCGGTGTGAATTCATCTCTACCTCTCAAATGGGACATTTTATCAATCGTTGCGATTTCGATAAAGAAAATTTAGCCGCTTACCAAAAAGCCATTCAAGATTTTAGAGAAGAAGAAAAAATTTCTCTTAGTGAAGCAAAAGCACAATTAGCTTCTACAGTCAAATCTCTTATTTCTGACCCTGGAGTTTGTCAGATGAAGGTTATTAATGTCGATTATACAAAAGACTTACGCGATAACTTAATCGCTTGTCTGCCTTACGAAAAAACACTCGTCTTCTCTAATATGGATAATATTATGAGCATACAAGGCAAAGATGGGGATAGGTGCCATTATGTTTACACTATAAAAAACAAACCGATAGATTTGCAAAAAATTTATCCTGACGGCGTTCCTGAAGCTATTAAAAATTTACCTCAAGAAGGAAGTGTAACAACGCTTGATTGCTTGTTTACCGCTGAAGATGCTAAAAAATATACTGATGCATTAGAAGCAAGTATGATAAATTTTGAAGATAATTTAGATTGGAACAGCGGTGATTCCGATATTACTAATCGAATGCTACAACCTTTTATCGATTCAGGAAGTTGCTCTTATATTGATATGAAAAAACTTCCGCAATCTCCTTCTAAAGAAGATTTTTTGAAATCTTTGAGTAATTAAAATCATAAAGTCATTGACTTTTTTAAGGTTATTGATTAAGCCTTTAGTTAACTCGTGGGGCTGTAGCTCAGTTGGGAGAGCGATTGGTTCGCAATCAATAGGTCGAGGGTTCGATCCCCTTCAGCTCCACCAATTTTCATTTCTTTTAACAACTTTCCCAATCAAACTTCCTTTACAAAAAGCAAAGTTTTCTGTTTATATAAAAAACCCCGAAACGGTTAGTTTCAGGGTTTAGTGTGTTAAGAGCAGACGTTTGTTAACTCACTCTGCTGTCTCTTCCGGTTTTTCTTTACCGAGATACTTTTTTACTTCAGCGGCCAATTCAGCAGCTGTTTCTTTGATGTAGTCTCGTTTAAACCAAGCTACTACCGCGCCGGCTACAACCAATGTTCCGCCGACAATTCCTAAAATCGTTGTCTTTTTCATTTTGAAAAAATTTTTAAATTAAACATAAATTATAATGTCTGCTAAGGCAGATTTTTTATCCAAAATAATAGAAAATTGGTTTGTATATTTAGCACAATTTTTATGTTTGTAAATAGTTTAATGAAAAATTTTTTAGAAAATGGCATTTGGCAGTCGCCTCCGCTCAGTCTCGAACTCTAACTCTTTTTTTATGTTGTGAGTTCTTACTGGCCTCGTGTAGCTACAAAAAAACCCTCCGCAAGGGTGATCTGTCCCCCGAAAGTTGGACATTAAAAAAAAGTCCCGAAGATTGCGATAGCAATTTTCGGGATAATTTTTTATACTAAACCAAAACAGGAAAGGACAGAGCATGAAACATCATAAATTTACAAACGAAGAACGAGAAGAATTGTTAAAAAATCCCAATATAT
>CASFNK010000005.1 GCA_949295995.1 uncultured Pseudomonadota bacterium | reverse complement strand
TTATTATAATAATGAACGTTGTCAGTGGAGCTTAAACAAAATGACACCGGCTCAACGCCGATGCCATTTGCTTAATTCTCCCTCTTGACTTAATCCTCCTCGGGACTTTTTTTATTTGTCCAATTTATGGGGGACAGATCACTAAAGCGGTGTTTTTTTTAGAATAATGATATTAGGCCTCTTTAATTAAGTTCTTTACCGAATCGATAATTTCTTCTTTGGTGATACCAAAGTAATTATATAATTCTCCTGCCGGACCGGAGGCGCCAAAGCCATCCATTCCGATAATATCGCCTTTGAGACCGACATAGCGTTCCCAACCGAATTTTGAGCCGGCTTCGATGGCTATGCGCGGAGCTTGCCCCAACACCTCTTCTTGATAGCTGATGTCTTGAGCATCAAACAACTCGGTACAAGGCATGGAGACAACGGCAACCTTGATACCCTCTTGCGCCAGAGCTTGAGCGGCTTCTACCGCCAGAGAGACTTCTGAACCGGTGGCAATGAGCGTGGCTTGGCGATTGTCTTTTTCACCATAGATAATATATCCACCGCGCGCACTTAAGTTTAACTTAGCATCTGTGCGGAGCATAGGCAAATTTTGGCGAGACAGAGCCAAAATGCTCGGAGTTTTTTCGCTTTCAATAGCTATTCTCCAGCATTCGGCGGTTTCAACCACGTCGCATGGGCGGAAAGTATAAATATTCGGCATTGCGCGATAAGAAGCCAGATGTTCTATCGGTTGATGGGTCGGACCATCTTCACCGACGCCGATGGAATCATGTGTCAAAACATAAATCGCGCGTATTCCCATAAGTGCCGCCAAGCGCATTGACGGGCGCATATAGTCCGAAAAGACAAAGAACGTTCCGCCGTAAGGAATAGCCCCACCGTGCAACGACAAGCCGTTCATGATAGCAGCCATGGCATGTTCTCTAATACCATACATAATATTATTTCCGGAATAGTCGTCTTTGGTAACAGTTTTCATGCCATCAACAAAAGTGAGGTTTGAGGCTGCCAAATCTGCCGAACCGCCGATAATTTGCGGAACATATGGTACGATTTGTTCCAAACACATTTGAGAGGCTTTGCGGGTGGCAACTTTGGTTTGCTCGGCAATGGCTTTTTCTTCCAGAGCTTTGAGATGGTCATCCCAACCCGATGGCAAACGGTCATTAATAAAGTCATCAAAAGTTTTGCCGGCGGTATGGGCTTGTTCTTCCCATTTTTGATAGGTTTGACGATTTCTTAACCCTGCTTCGCGCCAAGAAGACAGAATTTCCTCAGGGACTTCAAACGGGTCATAAGACCAATCAAGTGCCTTGCGCATAGCGGCAACTTCTTCCGCGCCTAGCGGAGAGCCATGGCATTTGGAGGTGCCGCATTTGGTCGGGGCCCCAAAACCGATTTTGGTTTTGCAGGAAATTAAGGTCGGTTTGTCTGATTTTTGGGCTTTTTCTATGGCTTTTTCAATCTCACCGTAATCATGACCATCAATTTCCAGTGTATTCCAGCCAAGAGCCTGAAAACGTTTGATTTGGTCGGTGGAGTTGGCTTTGTCAACCGTACCATCAATCGTGATATTGTTATTATCCCACAAAACAATTAATTTATTTAATTTTAGATGTCCGGCTAAAGACAATGCTTCTTCGGAAATGCCTTCCATTAAGCACCCGTCCCCGTTAATAACATAGGTATAGTGATTGCATAAATCATCACCAAAACGGGCGTTTATCATTCTTTCGGCCAAAGCCATTCCCACCGCTGAGGAAATTCCTTGTCCTAAGGGACCGGTGGTCATATCAATTCCTGCTAAATGACCATATTCGGGGTGTCCTGCGGTTTTGGCGCCTAATTGGCGGAAGTTGGCAATATCATCAATGGTGATATCTTTGTAACCCAACAAATAAAACAAAGAATAAAGCAACATTGAGCCATGACCTGCAGACAAGACAAAACGGTCTCTATCAAACCAGCGCGGGTGTTCAGGGTCAATTTTGATGAATTTGGAGAACAAAACTGTGGCAACATCTGCCATACCCAACGGCATTCCGGGGTGGCCGGATTTGGATTTTTCAATTGCATCCGCGCTCAAAAAACGAATCGCGTTTGCCATATTTTTCAGCTCTTTGTTTTCGCCAAAAATCATTTGCGTCTCCTTTATTTGTTGTAATAACGATATTCTATATCAAACGTGCGATGATTGTATTTCTTCTCTTCGGGCGAAATGACCAAGCCCATATTAATATCATAACTGTATTTATATTCTTCAGGCACATAAACCATAACCTGCGGCGCGGTATATTCTATCTCCAAAGCATCTGCAGGTATTCTAACAGCTGCATAATGCGTTTTTTTGCCGATATATTGCGGAGGACCTTTCACCGTCTCGGTATAAAAGGCAAAGTGAACGTCCGTTTCATCACTCGGACGCAAACGTTTGATTTGGAAAATCGGCTTTATCAAAGCCTTGTTTTGTTCAATCTTACGGTCATAATAGCAATAGCCGTCATAGCCTATCAGGTTGATTTGAAATTCTTCCCGATAGTTGACAATTTGGGTAAGGTAGGCATTATCGCGGATAATTTGCACACGCGGGCAAGTCTCATAATCCATATAGCCGTACTCGCAGCCGGTTAAAAAAACAAATAAAATCAGGCTTATTTTTTTTAACATGGTCTATTCCTCTTCTTTGAGAATTAATATAGACGTTCTTATTTATTTTGTAAACAACGCAACTATTTCGCTGTGGTCAGAATAGATAAACTGGTCAACCATACACAAATTTTGCAAGTGCCACCCGCCGTTCAATAAAATATTTGCATCTCTCACAAAGGTTTCGGGATTGCAAGAAACGGCTATGATTTTATGTGGACCGCCTAAACTCATATTGGCTATTTTTTCAACTTGGGCTTTGGCTCCGGCACGAGGCGGGTCAAAGACAACGATGTCAAAATCTTTCAGCTCTTGTTCATCTAACGGATATTTGAACAAATTTTTGGCTTTAATCGTAATATTGGAAATCATATTCCGATTAACCGAGCGTTGAAACCCTTCCAGCAAATCTGCCGAAGAATCGATTGCGGTTATGGAATTTCCTTTTAATTCTGAAAGAGGATAAGAAAATGTACCGACACCGCAAAAAAGGTCGGCAATTTTGCCCCTGTCCTCGCCCAAATATTCCAAAACTTGGGAAATGAGAGCTTGTTCTCCTTGCCGAGAGGGTTGCAAAAATGTTCCTGCCGGAATATAAACCGAAACTGAGCCGATTTTGATTTGCGGGGCTAATTTTTCAACTATAACCTCGGGCTTGTCATCAACCCGACGCCGCCAAGAAACACGAATGACATCCGACAAAGAAGAGAGATGTTCGGAAATAATCATCCGATGATTTAATTCCGGCATTTGCGGCAGTTCGATAACCACATCCAAGCCGTTATCCGCCAAGGTGATTGATAAATCGCCTTTGGTCAGCCTTGAGGAACTTGTTTTTTTGCCTTGTTTACTCACAAAAGGTTCGGCACACAAATCTGCCAACAAATTTTTGAGTTTGGGCAGAGCTTGGCGAATTTCAGGGCGCAATAACAAACAATTACTACTATCTATAACCTCTTTGCTGTGATAAGCATTAAAGCCCAGCACCATTTTCCCCTTAGAAAAGTCAAAAGCAAAAGTGGCTCTTCTTCTCTCTCCATCACCGATAAATATTGGCTGTGCAAGAGGCAAGCTCTCTAATTTTATACCTTTCAGTATAGAATTTATCTTCTCGGTCTTGGTGCGTTGATATTCTTCCTCCGACAAATGGCGCAAAGGACAACCACCACACAGGCTTTCTATCCCGCAAGACTTATTATTTGAACTCGTCATTATCTACTCCGAGTATCGGGTAGCTGTTATCTGGGGTAGATTGCGTCGGCGCAGTAGATATCGTTTGATTTTGTATTTGTGTCGGTTGTGTTTGTACTTGAGGCGTTTCTCTCCCCGAAACTGACGATGGTATCGGTTGACTTGCTTGTGGTTGCTTTTGCTCCTCAATTTGTGTTTGACTATCTACGATGTGGTTGGTATCAACCCCGTCCAGCAGAGAAATTTCTTGCGTGTTTTCCTTATCAAAAATCGGGTGATGATTCGAACTTTCATCTTTGTATTCTACAGAAGCATTGAAATTTTTCAAATCTTCAACCGTGAAAATTTCACAGCGGTTTCTTCCACTCTCTTTAGCTCGGTACAAAGCTTCATCCGAGGTTTTTATCAAGGTATCTATATTATCGGAAATCGCCGATGAAGAAATACCTATACTTACCGTAAATCTAACCTCATCTCCTTGATCGGAATAAACAACTATTTTCGAAATTGTTTCCCTTAACCTATCTGCTACTACTTTGGCTTCTTCTGCCGAAAGTTCCGGCAAAAATACAACAAACTCCTCTCCGCCGTAGCGAGCAACAATATCATCTTGCCTTAGAGATTTTTCGGCCGTGGAGGATAATTCAATCAATACTTTATCTCCCGTTTTGTGCCCATAAGTATCATTAACTCGCTTAAAGTGGTCAGCATCAATCATCAAAACACTGTATTGCTGATGATTCGCCTGAGCTAGTGCAATACGACGATTTACCTCGTCTTCAAAATAGCGTCGGTTATATAATGATGTTAACGGATCTCGAGTCGCTTGATTCTTTAAAACCGCTTCCCTATTCTTGCGACTGGTAATGTCTTGGAACGAACAATACAACGCTATATCATAGTTATAATCAATTACGTTGGCTGACGTTAATAACCAAAATGGTGTTTCTCCATTGATGGCTTTTGCCAAAATCTCAAAATCATGAACCTCTTTTTCTTTTTCTAAACGCTCATTTAAAAGTTGACGATTGTCGCCATCGGCAAAAAAGTCTTTGAGGCGATATCTATCTAATTCCGAGGGCAAAATTCCAAATAATTTTACCGCATTGTCGTTCGCCATCAAAATCTTATCATCACTTAAACGAGAAATTACTATCGGGAATGGCGATGATTTGATAATCTCTTCTAATCGACGGTTATATTTTTCTATCTCGTTTTCAAGATTTTCAACCTTTTTATAGGCATAACCATTCTTTATCATCATTAAAGACATAATCAATGATACATAAGTAAAAATTGAAATATACCATGTATGCTCTACAAAATAGCCGATATTAAATAAACGCATTAATAAAAACAGGGTTGTAACAGTCGTTGTTAAGGCGGCAATCCAATATCCGGTTTGTTGTTGCGCTGAGGCTTGCGACCAAAAACTCGCCATCAGATATGCAAAACCCGCTATCGGGAAAATCTTGCGCATATTGTTTATCATATCTCCGTCGGGGTATATAAAGCAGAAAAAGATTATTGCGGCTAACCCAAATACCATGCCCCCTACAGCATAAGCAATTACCGGAGCCTTTCCCGTTAATATTTCAGATGCAGATAATGCCAACAATACTACAGATATCAAAATAAACGTTAATTCTACCGACACTAACATACTTATCGTAGCGGCTGAGGCGTTATAACTGATATGATACCCGTACCACGAACCGATTAATTCTACCAAAAGTCCCGCAAATAAATACCAAATCGCACGATTTAAATTCAGATTGTAACTGCAATAAATTGAGGTGAAAAATAATAAAACTAAACCCCAAATCGTTATATCCGTGTACAAATCATTAGCAAAAATTTCAATACTTCCCATCAGTCTTTCCTTCTGCTTTTTATTATTTGGATTTACATTAATCTATTAGTGGTTAATATTAATTGAATCTTTAAATCATTTGTTCAAAAAAAATTGATGATTATTTAAAAAAAATATTATAGCATAAAAACGTCATAATTATTATAGAAGGAATAATGACATGAAATTTAATGCACCTGACCATTTTAGCCACAGTTTTGAATTAAAGCTGGAACATCTTCCGACCAAAAAATCCGATAGAATTGCTTTGAGTATTTTGTATCCCGGATTGTTCTTTGGCGCAATTCTGGTTGTCTTGGGTCTTTATGAATTTTTTAACGGTTTTAAGGGAAACCCTAGCTTTTTTGATATTTCAGGAAATGAGCAAGTTCTTATTGACCCCATAATGAAACCTTGGGTGTTTGATTGGGTCATCATTGCTTTAGGTGCTTGGATTGTTGTTTCTCTTATCTTTTCTTATATTAGATACAAAAAAATATTCTTAAGTAAAGACAATGTGGAAATCATTCATCGCCCCGTGTTCGGAAAAAAACAGCATGTCAAAGAAAAATTACAAAATTATGAAGGGGTGCGTTTCAGAATCGAGTTTTTTCAATTCGGTTTTTTGAACAAAAATAAATATATTATTGAGCTCTACCATAAAAATAAAAATAAAATCGCCCCCTTATATATCAGTACCAGTGATAAAAAAATCAGACGTATGTGGGAATATTACGCCAAAGGTCTTAATTTACCGGCTTTGTTTATGACTGATGAAGGTACGGTTATCCGAAATGTTGAAGATTTGGATAAGTCTCTGCAGGAGTTGGTAAAAAAAGGCTTAATTGAAAATAAATATGATGACAGCGTTCCGCTTCCGCCCTCTTTGGCTCTTGTTCGAAAACAAGATAAAACCGTTATTAAATCTCGAAAGTTCGTGTGGGATGCCTATAATTTTATGACATGGTTTGGAATTATCTTATTAGGCGGATTTATCTTCTGTTCTGCGCTTTCTGATGAATTTGGATTAAATATTACCAATTCTTTTTGGAAAAATATTTTGTATGGGGGCGGCATGGCTCTTATTCTTCTGGCGGTTTGGTTGTTATGCCGAAAAGATAAAATTGTCATTAAACCTCATAAAATTATCATTATCCATAAATTTATGCTTTTTTCTCATAAAAACTGCGAAATCAACAAAGACGACATAGAATCGATTGATGTTGCTTTTGACCCTTCAACCGAACGTTATTTCGTTACTATTTCTTCTGATTCAAAAACTATGATTTTTGGCAAAAAATTGCCGATTGAAGACTTAAAATGGGTTAAAACTTTTTTGATTCATAAAGTCGTTCGGAAATAATTGTCAGCGAATCGGATTAAAAGATTGCCTTGTTGGTATTTTGAGGTATATATAAAAATTATTTGTTACTTTTAACCTTGGGTAAAGTGAGTATTAAAATGAAAAAGAAAGAAACAAGTGCGGAATCAAGAGCTATTGATAATTTTTTTAGAGAAGTTTCCGAAGACGTTCAAAATGATAAACTCAAAAAAATTTGGGATACATATGGTTTGCACATCATTATTGCCGTCATTGTTGTTTTGACAATAGCCGTCAGTTTTGAAACTTTTAAGGCTTGGAAAATCAAAAGAAATGAAACTTGGTCCGATGCTTATGCGGTCGCTCTTAATCTCCAAGCTCAAGGAAAATATGAGGAAAGTCTTAAGCTCTTGGCTGATATTGAGCAAAAAAATAAAGGAATTTACAGCAATATTGCCGAAATCCAAAAAGCAAATATTCTGTTTGAACAAGGCAAAGATAATGAGGCTTTGGCTTTATTGGAACAAATCGTTAATGATGAAACCATTAACCCTAAAATGCGCCATATTACCGCAGTTAAGTTGGCTTCCTATAAACTCGATACCGCTCCAAGAGAAGAAATAGAAAAACTACTTGCTCCTTTAATGAGCGAAGAGAGTTCTTGGAAAAATATTGCTAAAGAAATGTTGGCTATGCTCGAAATTCGTGAAGGTAATATTGAAAAAGCTAAGGCTCTCTATACCGAAATTCTTAACTCTCCCGATTTAAGCGACGGCTTAAAATTAAGAGTTCAAGATATGCTCTCGGCATTAAATTCCATAAATAAATAAAACTTTTAAGGAGATGGCAATGCGTCCTTATAAATTGTCAAAAGCTACAACCTTGGTCGCGTGTATGATGTTGGCTTCCTGTGGTATGTTTTCTAAAGACAAACTGGTATTAGACGGGGAAAGAATTTCCGTTCTTAATACTGAAGCTAAAGTTCGTCCCGATTATAAAGAGGGCGAATATAAGGTTGTTTTGCCCAGACCTCATATTAACAGAAGTTGGTCGCAAAGCGGCGGAAATTCCGTACACAGAATGGAGCATTTACAAACAGGAAGTAAATTAACCACTTTCTGGGATAGTAATTTTGGTACCGGAAACTCTAAAAGAGATTATTTGATTGCAACTCCCGTTATTGCCTATAAAGTCGTCTTTGCAATTGATGCCGATGCGAATGTCAGTGCTTATCGATTGGACAGCGGTGAAAAAATTTGGGAGAGAAAACTTAAACCCTTAATCAAAGATGATAAAGCAACTTCGCTTAAAGGTGCCGGCTTGGCCGAGTACAAGCGTAAGATTTACGCTACTACCGGTTTTGGCGGCGTGTTTGCTTTGGATATGATTACGGGTAAAAAAGTTTGGTTCTATAATGCCGGTATGCCTATTCGTATTGCGCCGACCGTCGCTAATGACCGCGTTTTGGTTCAGACAATCGACAACACATTAATTGCTTTAAACGCACAAACAGGTGCTGAAGAATGGCGTTATAAATCAGCTCAAGAACAAACCGTTTTGGTTGGCGGGGCTAGTCCGGCATATGATCCTTATCAAGACTTGATTGTTGCCGCTTTTTCTAATGGCGAGTTGCGTGCGTTTAAGGGTTCAACCGGTTCTCCTCTATGGTCAGATTGGTTGGCTGCTCATGCCCGCAACAATTCTTTAGCGAATATCAATGCTATCAAATCTAATCCGGTGATTAGCGGTAATGTGGTTTATGCTGCCGGGCATAATGATATTTTGGTCGCAATTGATGTCAGAACAGGTGAAAGAATTTGGGAAAAAGATATCGGTAGCACCAATCAGCCCTGGGTTGCCGGAAGAATGTTGTTTGTTCTCTCAAACACAAACGATTTGTTAGCTATTGAGGCTGAGACCGGTAAAATCGTTTGGAGCACAAAAATTCCTTTGGGAACATCTGATGATGATAAGTCCGGCGTGTTCCTGAGCGGTCCGGTGTTAACCGACAATCGTTTGTTAGTGGCGACGTCCAGCGGATATGCTTTTGCAGTTTCTCCTTATACCGGAAAGATTATGAGCTTTGTCGCACTTGATGACGGGGTTGAGGTTTCTCCGGTTGTGGCTGACGGTATCACAATTTTAACCACTAATGATGCAGACTTGATTGCATATAAGTAAGGAAGAGTTTTAGATGAGTATTAAACTGGCAATTGTCGGCAGACCTAATGTTGGAAAATCAACTTTGTTTAACCGCTTGGTCGGCAGAAAATTGGCAATTGTGCATGACAAACCCGGTGTAACGCGCGACCGCAAAGAAGCAAAAGCCAAGCTCCAAAATCTGGACTTGGTTGTGATTGATACCGCCGGATATGAATACTCAAATGAAGACAACCTTGAAAAAAGAATGTGGCTGCAAACAAAAAAAGCGATTGATGACGCAGATGTTTGCTTGTTTTTGTTTGATGCCCGAGACGGCGTACAACCTTATGACAAGCATTTCGCAGACTTGGTTAGACAAAGCGGAAAGCCCGTTATTTTGTTGGCAAACAAGTGTGAAGGAAAGCTCCAAGAAGACAGTATTCATGAAGCCTATTCGCTTGGTTTGGGCGAACCTATTCCTTTTTCTGCGGAGCATGGCTTGGGGTTGTTAGACTTATATGAGGCTTTGCGCCCTTACAATAAACAAGATACCAAAAAAGAAGATGAAAAAATCGACTTTGACGGCATGAGTGATGAAGAAATCACTCAATACTTGGACGCCAAAGCGAAAGCTAAACCCATTCAATTGGCTATTGTCGGCAGACCAAATGTCGGAAAATCAACTCTGGTAAACGCTCTTCTTAACGATGAAAGAATGTTAACCGGTCCCGAAGCCGGTGTAACGCGTGATGCTATCAGTAATGAATGGGAGTGGAAAGGTCGTAAGGTAATTTTGGTTGATACGGCCGGATTACGCCGCCAAGCAAGAGTGGAAGATTCTCTCGAAAAGATGTCAGCAGCCAGCACCAAACACGCCGCCTATATGGCGCAAGTTGTGGTATTGGTTTTGGATGCCGATGCTGTGCTTGACAAACAAGATTTAACAATAGCCCGCGAGGTGATTGATGAAGGCAGAGCTTTGGTAATTGCCGTTAATAAATGGGATATTGCCAACCGCAAAGAAGCCTTACAAAAACTCAATGATAAACTGCAGACATCTCTCACTCAAGTCGAGGGCGTTCCGACAGTTACAATTTCAGCCCTAAAGAAAGAAGGGTTGGATAAATTGATGAGCGCGGTGTTTAAGGTTTATGATCGTTGGAATGTCCGTATTCCAACCGCACCCTTAAACAAGTGGTTTGAGGATATAAAAGATAATTGCCCGCCTCCTTTGGGCAAAAACAAACGTCGGATTAAGCTGCGTTATATTACGCAAGCTAAAACCAGACCACCTGCATTTTATATGTTCTCAAGCAATCCTGAAGGATTACCGGATTCATATTTGCGCTATTTGACCAACAATTTGCGTGAAACATTTAATTTGGGAGGCATTCCAATTCGGATTACCGTACGCAAAACCGGAAACCCATACGCCGATAAAAAGGAAAAGCGTGCTCCTTTGCGCAATAGAAACAAACCAAAGGAATAGTTGCATAAAATTTTATGAATATCAAAACACCGCCATAAAGGCGGTGTTTTTTTGTTTGATGACAGGTCCTAGAATGGTGCTTCACAAGCGTAACCTACCAAAGTATCATTAGAACATCCGCTATAACTATGGATACTTCCACTGTAACAATAGCCGTTTCCGCTAGCTGTTGTTGTATCACAATGACCAATATTGGTAGTTCCGAGAACTTTGCATGTATGTGCCCCATTAGCTAAAGACCAATTTAAGCCACCTGCCGTCTTAGACATACAATTTGTCGATGCTTGCCCAACTGTTGCATTTCCTCCAGAAATTGCAATATAACCATGCATTCCAGTACTATCCACTTCAACAACTTTACCTAAAGCCACGCCATCTTTCACATAGGTATCACCGACCTTGTATGTCGTCGGTGTTGGAGTAGGTGTAGTTCCACCTGTTAGGTTAGACATATCTAAAACACAAAACACATCGAATGTTGAGCTGCAATCAGTAGATGAATTAAAGCGTCCTGTACTTAAATTTAAAGAGCAACCATAGGTCTCACCAGGACATGAACCTAATAAATCTTTTGATAATCTGTAAGATGAGGTTAATTTAGCTAATGCATTATTAATTTGCGTTTTATAGGTATATACTTCATATAATTGTGTCTTATTAATATATTGCCAGCCAGATGTACCATAAGGTGCATAGGAATTACATTTATTAGTTAATGCGTTAGTTCCCCAGCCTATACATTTTTGAGCTTGTATTTCGACAGGAGAAGTTGACAAAATAAGTCCTGAGAGATTTATAAGTATTCCAACTGGTTTTTTTAACGGAACAGGCTCAGAAGAATATGTTCCGTCAGAATAAATAATATCCCCAATAGCGATGGCTTTATTTCCATCTTGGTCGGTATAAGCGGTGCAGAAATATTTAGAATCATCAAACGGGCAGCGCAGTTTTGCCAAACCGCCGCAATCTGAGGCCGTTTTATCATAGCCCAAACCTTCGCAAGTCGGCGGCACAACACAGGTTTGTGCCCGAACTTCCGCTACGGAGAAAGCCGTTGTCAATAACAGCATCGCTCCTATTGTCAGTTTACAGTTCTTGTTCATCGTCTTTCTCCTTTTATTTAATTTACTGAGTTTTGTTTACTTAATTCATTGCCGGCATCCAGCACCTTAAGGCGCCGTTACACCAGTAATTATCCAAATCAACCGTGCCAATTGCACAGCCGGTTGCACAAT
>CASFNK010000004.1 GCA_949295995.1 uncultured Pseudomonadota bacterium | reverse complement strand
CCTGAGCAGGTTGTTGCGGCTGACACCGAAAATGCCGATACTCAAGACTGGGAGTGGGAGTATGAAGAGGTTCCCGAAGACGAAAGTCAAGAGCCTGAGCAGGTTGTTGCGGCTGACACCGAAAATGCCGATACTCAAGACTGGGAGTGGGAGTATGAAGAGGTTCCCGAAGACGAAAGTCAAGAGCCTGAGCAGGTTGTTGCGGCTGACACCGAAAATACCGAAGCTCAAGATTGGGAGTGGGAGTATGAAGAGGTTCCCGAAGACGAAAGTCCAGAGCCTGAGCAGGTTGTTGCGGCTGAAACTGAAAGCACCGATACTCAAGATTGGGAGTGGGAGTATGAAGAGGTTCCCGAAGATGAGGGGCAGCCATCTCTTTCTGAACAGTTAAAAGAAACTGATAATGATAAAGCTCTTAAATTTTCGGAAAATTTTGATGATCCTTACCATCAAGAAAATTCATCAAATCCAGAGGAAACCTCTCCTTTGAGTTCTATTTATAACGGAGAAGTTTATTTTCAAGATAAAGTTTATCAGCAACAAACCGACTCTTCAGCCTCTCCTATCGATGTTCCTGAAAATATTTCAGAAAACTTTCCGCTATCTGATTTAGATGAGAAAGACGAACCTTATAAGCCCAAATCAACGATATAGTTGGGTAAAGGTTGGAGAAAATAATTTACAAAACTTAACAGCTAAATTAAATTAGATAGTGAATTAGGAGCTGATATGGAACAAAATACCAATACCGAACATAATCCTTTGCAACAACAAAGCAAAGAACAAGCACAAATGAATAATCCTGCACAAAATTCGCAGGCTTCCGTTAATGTGCAACAAAATATTTCCGCACCTTCAAAAGATAGTCTTTGGTATGTTGATAATTATATCTTATTGAAAGATTATTACGACCGTACAATTTCAAGAATCGCGGCAAGATGTGTTCGTATGGGCAATATTGCCATGGAAGAATATCCGCTTTATGGATATATTTTAGATGTCTTAGAAGAAATCAGTGATACCGGAGATTATATTCTGCAACATAAAGAACTCTATCCTTATGTCGAAAAGAAAATTGCCGGTGGTATTAATGATTTGAAAAAAACTTTAGCTGAATATCAAGAAGAGCTCCGCCGTAATTCTTCTCCTGATATGATTAAAGAAGATGAATCTGAAATTGAAAAAATGAAAGAAGCTCTCGGTGCTGTTGCTACGGTTGCTGATGATCCAACTGTCGGAGCCGGTATGAATATGGACCAATTGATGGATAAATTACTGGCTCAAGATCAGGCTCAAAAAACCGTTAAAAAAGTTATCAAAATAAAAAAACCCGTCAACCCTGATGGTAATGTTGCTCTTCCTCAAAAGACAGAAGGACCTGAAGAAAAATGAAAAATCGTCTTGAGGAAATGAATTTTTTTATTATTTTAACGCTGGTAATGGTTTTCCTTTCCGGTTGTATGCCTAAACAACCTCAGAAAGAGTTAACTTTGGAAGAAAAAATCGCTTCTGATACCTTTTTTCCTCAAGATCCTAATACTATCAGAACTTCAAAAGGGGCCAGTGCTCTTGACCTTGAAACTCCTTTACGTTGCTACGTAAACTGGAATACTCAAGAAATGATTTCTTCTATTCCTTACAATGTGAAGGCTTTTAATTTAGTCCGTAACGGCAAAAATGATATGTTGCCGCGATTTGAGGTAACCGGTTTTACTTTTTCAACCATGCCTGCTGAAAAAGCTATGTATAAACTTACTAAAGAAGCCGGAATTAAATTAGTTGCCAAAGATGCTCCTTATGCCAGCATTTCGGCTGAAAATCTCCGCGGTGAACTATCCGAAGTTATTGCTATGATTGCTGATGCTGCTGAAATATATTACTCTTATGACGCAGACAGAAAAACTTTAACTCTTAGCAGAAAAGCTAATTTCAGCTTATTCGTTCCTAAATCTCGACCTATTATTTTGGCTTTACTCGATGTTCTCAGAGGCTCCGGTATTACTGATATGACAACTGATTGGTCTGACTATTCGGTTACTTTTGATGCCGATTTTGAACTAAAAAATAAAATTAATAAATTGGTTAACGCTTTTGAGGATAACCCAACTTTAATTGCATTCGATGTCAAAGTCTTTAGAATTTACCCTTACGGAAAACAAGATGTTGAATGGCAAGAACTTCTTCAAACTTTTGATTTTGGTACAATCAAAACAACTAAAACAGGCGTTATCGGTCGTTCACTTACAACCTCTAATGACCTTAATATCTCAACACTCAGAAGTTTCCTTGGTAAACAAGCTATGGTCGTTCCTGTTGCGGAGGGTAAATTTGTCGTACCTAACCTTTGGTTCGCCCGCTTCGATATCGGTAAATGCAGTGCTCGTGATTCTATTGAAACTGATTTATCCGTTTTAGCGAAAGCATCTTTGGAGCATAATAATCGTATTTTCTCTGACATAACCCTAGAAGCAACTAATGGTCAGATTACTCAGTTTAAAGTTAGAACCAGAATCGGTGAAAACTTTATGATTATTGGTATTCCTAACCAAATTTTTAACAAAAATTCTGCTAAATCTGAAACCGTTGTCTTTATGGTCCCTAGAATTATCAGAACTATGAAATCTTCAAAACCAATACAAAATAATTTGTAAGGATTGATTATGGACGATATAACACAAAATAACGCAAATATGCCGCAAAATTTTGACCCTACACGTCGCTTAAAGAAAGTTAAACGTCCAATTAAGCGAATCATTCCGGGGCAGATGTCTCAACCTGCAACACCAAATACTATTGCCGGAAATAATGCTGCTTCCGAACCACAATCTTGGTCTAATAACTCTCAGGGAAGTTTGAATATTGATGATATTTTGGATGGAAATACGAATTTACCTGTTTCCGCAAAAGAAGCTGATATTTCCAATCAAAATAATGATTTTCAACCTCAATTTATTAATGAAAGCGATATCACACCACCTAAAGTTCCTTTTAAAGAGCAACTTATGCAAGGAAATATGTTTACTGTTAAGGGGGTGTCGTTAATCGCTCTCTTGGTGTTTGTTTTTGGAATCTTTTTTGCAAAAATATTCTTTACTCAGCAAACTGTGGTTCGAGACGGATTACAAGGGGTCGTCTTTAATCCTGAAGTTCCCAGAGGTCGTGCTCGTTGCGGCGTTGCAGAAAGAACTCAAGGTTGCGTTTTATATATTATGAATCCACAAAGGCAGGAGCTAACCGGTAGAGATTTTTATGATTTAGCATCCCAGTTGACAAGCCGACAAAGATTTGTGATTGAGACGGGAAATATGCGTTATTCTAATGTTAAAATCCGTCCGGGTGATATTGCTCAGCTTAATATTCCGCCTTTGCAATAGTATTCTGATAAAAAAGAAACCCACCGGCCTAGCCGGTGGTTCTTCTTTAACGGGTGTAACCCTAATTGTGCCAGCGAACGCCTTAAGGGCGTATGACGGTCTGACAGGGCGAAAATTACTTGCTACCCGTAAACGGGTCAAAATCCATT
>CASFNK010000003.1 GCA_949295995.1 uncultured Pseudomonadota bacterium | reverse complement strand
TGCATTGCTTTAAGAAATAACTCTTTGGTTTGTTTTTTCATATATGTTTCTCCTTAAAGTTATTCTATGAGCAATATTTATATTTGCAAGTTATTTGTAGTAATCGCGTGGCTTACGAGAGCAACTTTCTATTTTGTGTTATTTAAGATGTTACAAAGAGCTTGCAGATTCAAACCCATTTCTATGGGTTCGAATCAAATTAAATTATCAATACAAAAAAGGTCTCCATAACGGAGACCTTTTTTGTATTGGTGATACTAACGCGACGAATTTAGAACTTTTACTTTCTCCTGAGTATTATCTAGCAACAATGCGTTTATATGAAGAAATTAAAAGAAATAATCTTATATCTCTGCAATTATCGCAAACATTTGATAATGACATTTCATTAAATGAGGCAAAACATTATCATTCTCCCCCCCCTTAAAAATTACAAATTTCCCCATCATTAGGAATAATGACCTGATTTACTAAATCGTTTTTTTGAACAAAATCTTTAACTTTCTTACGGTCAACCAAAGCATGAGGAACAGCGTCCAAATGCGTCACAATGATTTTAGCTTCAGGAGCGGCTTGGCAAACCTGTAAAATATCGTCAAGCCCCATGATGATGGAACCACTGTCGGCAAACTGGGCATCCGCGCCGTTAACTGCAATGATTTTCGGATGATATTTATTTATCGCCACCTCTACTTTTTCATACCAGATAGTATCGCCGACCAGATAAAACGTCTGTTCATTATCGGCTTCAAAAACAACGCCGCTGGCAGTTTCTCTCAGATTTCCGGCATCATAATATTTCTGTGTTGTTTCGGGATGTCCGTGCAAACAATCAATGCGGTACATGGTAATATATCCAAATTTTGTACCACTATAGTTCAAAACTCTCACATCTTCAAAACCATATTGCCGAACAACTGTCGCATCGGTTTCATCCTGCACAAACAACGGAATGTTCTTTGGCAGCACTTTAACGGCAAATTCATCAAGATGATCCGGGTGCAGATGAGTAACAATGATGGCATCAATTCCGGCAATTATTTCTTCAATACCCATCGGTAAATTGACTATCGGCCATCTTTTGTCTGGGAACGGACCGGCTTCCAATGGTGGATATTCATCTTTGGCGGCAAAAAACGGATCAACAAGAAAAATACTGTTTCCATAAGTAATTTTGACTGTGGCTCCACGAATTTGCTGAAATTCCATTGTAAATTCCTTTCTGTTAATCGTTAAACTTATCAAACAGCATTTTGAGTTCGGCAATTTTTTTGTCTTTGTCTTCTGTTGAGGCAAAAGATTGAGCCACACAGTTTTGCAAATGCTTTTGCAAAATGTTGGATTCAACGGCTTTGACGGCAGCTCGCACCGCACGTAATTGACTTATAATGTCCGTACAATAGCGTCCTTCTTCTATCATTTTTTTAATCCCTTCGATTTGTCCGCTGATGCGGTTTAATCGCGGCATATTTTCCATATGGCTCAAATGTGGTTCCGACATTTTTTCCTCTTAAAAAAGTTAATTACCACCCCATAATACTGTTTTTAATTTAAAATGTACAGCCGGAACATACATATTGCCCCGGCTGAGTACAACTATTTAAGCGGCAAATTGGTTACGCCTAATTGTTTGAAAATATCATAACGGTCATATTTTGCGCGTTTTTCTACAATTTTACCGTTTTTGACCTTTAACATACACATAAAATCCATATAAAGCTTTTTGCTTTTGACCGGAACGCCATGCCAGTTGTCTTGTTGCAACTCTCCTTCAAAGGTGAGATAAACGGCAACTCTATCTTCATCGGCAAGCATAAATTGGTTTGTCATCTTAAAATCGCCGAACGGATCCATATTGCTGCGTTCCAAATCAATAAATGCCTGAACACCCTCAAGTTTGGTATGAACTTCGGGATAATAAACAAAATCATCACTGCACAAGGTGGCGGCTTCATCATAGCGGCGTGCCGCAATCAACTCATAAAATTTGCGAACAAGCTCTTTATTTTTACGCACGTAGCAAGTGCACTCCGGGCAACATTTGTTTTCTTCCGTGCATTGGCAATTTTCGCCACAATGGCAGCCAGATGAACAGCAGCAGTTTTTATTATCTTCCATTTATTTTCTCCTTAAACAATTAACACATACCCCCAGTGAGTATATTTAATATACATATACAGGGTATGTGTATTTGTCAAGAATAAAATTTGAATAGATGTGAATATAGTCTTCCAAACTTGTTTCCTAGAAAAAAAGTCAATCCCCAAAGTATTGAAAAACACTTTCGATGATTTCCAATGCTGTTACCAGCGCACTTGGCAAATCGGCGCGGAATAAAGGGCTTTACGGAAAGGATTTAAAACGAAAAAAGAGGAAGTATAAATTTCCTCTTTTCAAATTGGGGATGCTGTTCACCTAAGATTGCGGAAAACTCCCCTAATCACAAGTTATTTATAATCATCACGATGGCTGAATTTATATATTATAAAAATTAGTAAAATAGATATATCTCGCCAAATAAACAAGAGCCGGTATGGATAGAATTATATAGGCTTTTTTGAGATTTGCTTTACGCTCCTTCCAAGCATAAACCGTAGGTGCAATTATTATCAACAATATTGTTAATGTCATTATGGTATA
>CASFNK010000002.1 GCA_949295995.1 uncultured Pseudomonadota bacterium | reverse complement strand
TTATTATAATAATGAACGTTGTCAGTGGAGCTTAAACAAAATGACACCGGCTCAACGCCGATGCCATTTGCTTAATTCTCCCTCTTGACTTAATCCTCCTCGGGACTTTTTTTATTTGTCCAATTTATGGGGGACAGATCAGGGAGGGATTTTTTATGGCGCACTCGGCGGGGTTGGCTTCGCCGTCCTTCGCGGTGCCTCCGGCAATCGGCTGACGCCTCCGCTCAGTCTCGAACTCTAACTCTTTTTTTATGTTGTGAGTTCTTACTGGCCTCGTGTAGCTACAAAAAAACCCTCCGCAAGGGAGGGATTTTTTATGGCGCACTCGGCGGGGTTCGAACTCACAACCTTCTGATCCGTAGTCAGATGCTCTATCCAATTGAGCTACGAGTGCATTAACTCTTAACGGAATTCTTAATAAACCGATTCAAAAAATTTTGCAAGCAAAAAATTCATTTAATTTAAAAGAATTTTAATCTATTTCTTTTATGATACGCTTAATTTCGGGATATATTTATTCTTAGACATTATTTTCTCGTCTTTTTTTGAAAATATGCCTTTACAAATTGAGAGTTTAGTGTCAAAAACAAATATGTCATAACATGGGTTTCAAAAAGGTATTTTTACAGATGAAAAATTCAGTTCGTACATTGTCCTTCGTTTCAGCTTCTTTCTTACTGCTCGGAGGTTGCGCTTTCAGCTCTGATGCTTTGTTCCCTTCTCTTCTCGGAACCAATGATCAAGAAGCTTTTAACGCCGATAAAAATGCTCCTGCAAGTGAAGGTTTGCCTATGCTCGGTTCTTCTAACTTTGAACCGGTTAAAGTTTCTGACGGTGGCGATACCGGAACTTTTGTCGGACAAAAAGTTATTTCTTTTAGAAATGAATTAACTCAATTGCAGAATTCTATTCGCGATAATAATGCCGAACTGCAAAAAATTCGCGCTTCCGTTATCGGAAATGCCAGCCAATATCATAAAACTATCGGGGCTATTGAAGCAAAACTCCAAGTCGGAACAACCCCCGGAAACCCACAGATGTATGCAATGTTGCAAAGTGCTCAAAATAATGTTCAGCAAATGAATATTAATTCTAATGCTCTTCAACAACTCTCTGCTCGTGTTACTTCTGATGCCTCGGTCGTCAATAACCTATCCGAATCCATTCAAGCTACTTTTGCAATCTCCGGTGCCGTTGATGAAGATCACCGCCAACTGAGAATATTGCAAAATGAAACGAATCAAACCGCTATTTTGATTAACAGCTTGCTGAGTGAAGTAAACAGCGATGTTACTCGCCAAATTCAATATAATGAAACAGCTAATAGCAATATCGTTCAACTCGACTCTGCTATTAAACGCGGTAGCTATGGTGTAAACAATGTTCCCTTAACTGCACCAATGCCAATTATGACATCCGGAAGCTCAAAACCGGCAATGATAAGCTATGGCTCTAATTCCGCTGTTGCAGGAAAACCTCTCTTCGTTGCTAAATTTAACAAATCCGGTGTCAACTATCACGATGGTTTACAAAGAGCAGTTAACGCCGCTAAAGCTAAAAAAGCTAATGTGGTCTTCGAAGTTGTGGCTATAACTCCGGTCAGCGGCAACGCAACAACCAGAAGCAATGCACAAAATAATGCTTCATCCATCTTTCAAGAAATTGTTGAAATGGGTGTTAGTCCCGAAAGAGTTATGCTATCTTCTCGCACAAGCACAGATGCTAGCTCTCCCGAAGTACAAATCTTTGTAAGATAATAATTAAGCAATTTAGAAAAAGGCGTCATTACGACGCCTTTTTTTGTGTTCTTTAAAGGATTAAAAAAAGTGTTTGACAAGTAAGAAGAGTTTATTTATATTCTCTTTGTTTTACGAATTTATCCTTGTGGGGTTGTAGCTCAGTTGGGAGAGCGCTTGAATGGCATTCAAGAGGTCAGGGGTTCGATTCCCCTCAGCTCCACCATTTTTTTACCCTTTAAATAAAGTTTCCCAATCAAACTTTGCTTTATAAAAAAGCAAAGTCTTCTTGGAGGGGAATACCTCTTAGGTATCTAAATTCGCCGCGGGCGTATCTGCTTTACTTCAATTTCTTATATTTTACTTTTTGGGAGATGATTTGTTGCAATTCTTGTTTATCGGTCTCACTCACGATATCATACAAAGGAATCGAGAAAGGTGTAAAATCTCCGTTATGCTTTTGCAAAAAATTGTATTGATACTTAAGTCCTTTTTTCGGCACTAAAACAATTATTTTTAACTTCTTAAAACAACAACGGACTATCCTTTCTTCGGCATAGTCAATATCTTTCCATAAAAGCGGCTGACAATGGTCTATCTTTATACTTTCATTATCTACAAACGCTAATCTTTGCGGATAAATATATTTATAAGCCCACATTGCCCAAGAGAATACACATACGCCCCACAAGACTTGTGTTTGCCACCAGAAGAGCAAGCAAACACATTTCATGCTCACATAAGATATCATTATCAATAATGACATATTAAAAATAAACCAAGCATTGATTTTATCAAAATGATAATAAAATGATTTTGGCGTTTGCATAACTCGCTCCTCTTTTTTTTATAGTGTAGCATTTAGAGTTACCTCTAAGTCAAGCAAAAATTTTTAAATAAAAGAAAACCGTTGGCCGAAGTTTTTTTGCTATCGGGCAACGGTTTTACAATTAAACGAAGACACAAGGTCTTTTAACAATTGCTTATGCAATTTCATTATGGGTGGAATGGGTTGTCATAGATGTCGTTTGCCGGATCATGAGGTCCTTCAACGCCACAAATCTTGCACATACACCAAGCAAAACCACCAACAACTGCTCCTGCTAATAAAAACATGATGTCTCGGTTTTAAGGTTAATAATCAGGGTAATAATCACTTTATGATTATTATCTAACTCCTTATTTTTATGAATTCAAGGATATTTTTTAAGAATCACCTTTTTGGCGGAACAACCCCTTACGAGAGCCTTTGCTCCATGCCATTATCAGCTCATGGGCTTGGGTGGATAAATCTTGTCCCTCTTGAATGATTTTGAAACCATGATAGCGATAAAAATTAATCGCAGGTTCATTTTGAGTATAAACCTTCAAGCTAGCAGAGGTTTTATTACGCAAAACATAACGCAAGAGCTTGGTACCGATTTTTTGCGATTGATAGATTGGTTTTACAAACAAAGCGCCGATATATCCATTTTCAAGCAAGCTGATAAAACCTTTAATTTGGTGCTTATCTACATAAAGATATGTTTGGGCTTGGGAGACCAACAAATCTTTAACCTTTGACAAGTTTTCATCCCAATAATTTGCGACAATAAACGGATGCGCCTGCTTGGTTGAAGACAGCCAAAGTTTGGCGACTTGCTCAATATCTGTTTTATGCAACCGGCGTATCATTATTTATTCGCTTAAATATCCAAATCATCAACAAATTTGGCTCGTTCAATAATAAACTTAAATCTGGTTTCAGGATTTTTACCCATTAGGCGTTCTACTTGACGGCGGGTTTCAAAGCATTCCTCCTTGCCCTCTTCCGTATTTGGTGTTGGAATAACCACACGCAAGAGCGTTCTCTTGTTTTTATCCATGGTGGTTTCTTTTAGCTGTTGCGCACTCATTTCTCCCAAACCTTTGAAACGGCTGATGTCAGGACGAACATTGCCTTTGACCTCTTTTTTCAAAATACGGTCTTTGTCTTCATCATCAATCGCATAGAAATTCTTGTTTCCGACAACGATTTTATACAAAGGCGGAGTAGCAATGTATAAATGCCCGTTTTCAATTAACTTCGGCATTTGTTGGTAGAAAAATGTCATTAACAGTGAGGCAATATGCGCACCGTCCACATCCGCATCGGTCATGATAATGATTTTTTCATAGCGGAGGTTTTCTTCCTTATAATTTTCCTTAATTCCGCAACCAAGTGCCTCTATCATATCTTTGATTTCTTGGTTTTGGGTGATTTTATCAAGTGAAGCACTGGCAACGTTCAAAATCTTTCCACGCAAAGGCAAAATAGCTTGGGTGAATCTATCTCTTCCCTGCTTTGCCGAACCACCTGCGGAATCGCCCTCGACGATGAAAATTTCGGTATTTTCGGCAGCCGCTTGTGAGCAATCCGCCAATTTGCCCGGAAGGCGCAATTTCTTGGTCGGGGTTTTGCGGTTTTGAATTTTTTCTTCTTTTTTCTTTTTACGGCTCTCGGCACGCTCCACAACATATTCAATCAAAGCAGTGGCATTTTCTTTATCTGAACTCAGCCAGTGGTCAAATGTATCTTTAACGGCTTGCTCTACCAAGCGAATGGCTTTGGTGGAGGTTAATTTGTCTTTGGTTTGACCTTGGAATTGCGGGTCGCGGATAAAGACAGAGAGCATGATGCAAGCATCACTCAATAAGTCTTCCGCCGTTACCGATGCAACTTTCTTAATATTGGCCATATCGCCATATTCTTTAAGGCTGCGAATAAGGGCCGCGCGAAAGCCCATTTCATGCGTTCCGCCTTCGGGCGTGATGACCGTGTTACAATACGAATTGCAAAAGCCATTTTCATCTTCCGGCCAAGTTACCGCCCATTCGACGCGTCCTTCATCATTCGCCAAATCTGCGTCGCCACTAAAAGGCATACGGTTGATGGTGGTGCGTGCCCCTAACTGATAATTTAAGAAATCAAGCAAACCATTAGGATAATGCAATTCCGCTTCTTGCGGCGTTTGATCTCCTTCGCTCAAGACTTCAGGCGCGCATTTCCAGTTGATGAATATTCCCTTAAACAAAAAGGCTTTGGAGCGTGCCATGCGATAAACGCGATTAGGATTTAATTGAGAATTTGAACCAAAAATTTCACCATCGGGCAAGAAAGTAACCGATGTTCCGCGGCGATTGGGTGCATTACCAACCAGCTCTAATGGGGTTACGGGTTTGCCCTTAGCATAGGCTTGACGATATAACTTTTTATCGCGTGCAATTTCAACCACCAAAGAAGACGACAAAGCGTTAACAACCGATAAACCAACGCCGTGCAGACCACCGGAAACTTTATAAGCTCCACCCCCGAATTTACCGCCGGAGTGAAGCATGGTCAAGATGACTTCCAGCGCAGACATATTCGGATATTTTGGGTGCGGGTCAACAGGAATACCACGTCCGTTATCGGTAATCGTAACCGAATAGTCGGCATTCATTTTGACTTCAATACGATTGGCATAGCCGGCAACGGCTTCATCCATTGAGTTATCTAAAATCTCTGCTACCAAGTGGTGCAAAGCCGTCGTATCGGTTCCACCGATATACATACCCGGGCGCGCACGAACAGCTTCAAGCCCTTCTAAAACCTGAATATCTTGTGCCGAATAAGTGTCTTGTTTCGGTGCTGTGCTTTCAAATAAATCTGACATTTTTTCCCTTTTAGCTAAAATTTATGTTGTAAAATACGGCAAAACATTAAGTTTTTCAAGCCTTAAAAGCGAATCTATAACAGAAAAAAGAGTCTAATATTCATTTGACAAAACGCTTAAAATATTTATCATTGCAAACAACAAACTATTATTTATTAACAATTAAAAATTTTATCATTATGAATGGGAAGAAAAATGTTTTCAGAAAAATTGACGCTTTTCTGAAAAAACATCCTTGGGGATGTGTAGGTTGGACAATCTTTGTCTTATTGGCGTTTTCTCTTATCTTCGTGTTTGCCTTAGAAGGAAAAGACCTCGTAAGCAATACGGACAATCGAACACTTTGGAATAGAGATTTAGGGTATATTGTTACCATTATATTTTCTTTATCCGTTATCACATCATCTGCCAATAAACTTTACCTAGAAGAAAATTTATTTTTCCTTATTTGTTGGTTGGCACTGGCTCTGATGGAAATTTGGTGCTGGTTCTTTGGAGTAACCTTCTTTTTACCTGCAAATGTGATATTTGTTGTATGTTTGGGCTATCTTTTTTGGCACAAAGATACCCCAAGTTTCATTATCTGGAAAAAAATATTATGGCTCTATACCGGTGTCGGAATAGCTTTGGGGGTTTCTTTCGGAGAATATCGCTTATATAAAAAAACGCAACAAAGCATTCAAAAAGCCTTGCTAAACCCGGAAATAGAGCTGATTGATAAGAAAGATAACTATATCTTCACGAATGAGTTCGGACTTGAAAAAGTAAGCGACAAAACGCCGATTGATTCTTTAAAAAAAGGCGATTTGATACATCGCTTTATGACAGATGACGAAGTAATTATCATAAAACAACCTTAAAATATGAGAAAAAAATCTTCCAGAAGAAAAAGAAAGTTAAAAATCTTTCTGAAACGAAAACGAGAATATGTGGCTCTGGGCTGCATATTTGCGTTACTGACCGTATTTTCGGTTTTATTTGTTTGGTTATTAGGTAACTAAACCATCTAAAGAGCACTTTGCATAAGTGCTCTTTTTTCGTTTTAAATGTAAAAAAATGCTTGCAAATTAAATAAATAGGGAATAAAAGAACCTTGGAATTATGGTAATTCCAAAATGTTTTAACAATAATACACACGCAGACATGGCGGGGAATTTGCTTTCTTCGCTCCGGTGTCTTTTTGATAAGACCAATGAGTCTGCGGAGGTTTAACCGGAAAAAGGATATTTTAATATGACACTTCCTACATTTACTATGCGCCAAATGATTGAATCAGGCGTTCACTTTGGTCACCACGCACGTCGTTGGAACCCGAGCATGGCTCCTTATATCTACGGCAAAAAAGATAATGTTCACATCATTAACTTGCAAAAAACTTACCCGATGCTCTATACGGCTTTGAATGCCGCTCGCGAAGTTGCCGCTAATGGTGGTAAAATCTTGTTTGTCGGCACAAAAAGACAAGCTCAGGATTTGATTAAAGAAAATGCTGAACGTTGTGGCCAGTACTATGTAAATCACCGTTGGCTCGGCGGTATGCTGACTAACTGGAAAACAGTTTACAAATCTATTTCTCGTTTGGTTAAACTCAACGAAATGTTTGAGAAAAACGCTTTCGAAGGCTACACCAAAAAAGAAATGCAGAATATCAAAAAAGAACAAGAAAAATTAAATCAGGAATTGGGCGGTATCATGAATATGGGCGGCCAACCGGATATGTTGTTCGTTATTGATACTCCGAAAGAAGATTTAGCTATTAAAGAAGCTAAAAAGTTGGGTATTCCCGTTATCGGTATTTGCGATACTAACGCTAATCCGAATGAAGTTGATTTCCCGGTTCCGGGTAACGATGATGCTATTCGCGCTATTCAATTCTACTGCGAATTAGTATCTTCTGCTATTTTGGACGGTATGCAAGCCGAAATCGCAGCTCAAGGCGTTAAAGTTGAAGAAGCTGTTGAAGGTATTGAAGCTAAACCGGCTAAAAAAAGAACTTCTAAAAAAGCTAAAGAGGAAGCCGAAGCTGTAGCTGAATAATAGTTTTTATTCTACTGCTTTTAGCAAACTTAAGCGGCGATATCTTTAAGTTATTTAGAGCTATCGCCGCATTGGTTTAAAAATTTTCAAGTGAGGAAATAATTATGACAGATATTACCGCCGCTATGGTAAAAGAATTAAGAGAATCTACCGGTGCAGGCATGTTGGACTGCAAAAAGGCTTTAACCGAAACGAACGGAGATATGGAACAAGCTGTTGACTGGTTGCGCAAAAAAGGTTTAGCCAGTGCCGCTAAAAAAGCCAGCCGTATTGCTGCCGAAGGTTTGGTTGCCGTTGCCGTTGACGGAAACAAAGGTGCCGTTGTCGAAGTTAACTCTGAGACCGACTTCGTTGCCAAAAACGATATTTTCCAAGAATATGTTGAAGATGCCGCTCAAGTTGCTTTGATGTACAAGGGCGAAATTTGCGATATGAAAACTTTCCAATGCCCGAAAGTTCATAAATCTTTTGAAGAACGCTTAACCGATATGATTGCTAAAATCGGTGAAAATATGAATTTGCGCCGCGCTAAAATGATTGAAGTTAGCAATGGTGTGGTTGCTTCTTATGTTCATAATGCAGCTAAACCAAATGTTGGTAAAATCGGCGTCTTGGTTGCGCTCGAATCTAACGGAGACAAAGCTAAATTGGCTGAGCTCGGCAAACATATCGCTATGCACATTGCCGCTTCTGCTCCGCAATTCTTAAATATTGCAAGCGTTGATCCGGCTGCCGTTGAACACGAAAAAGCTATTTTCTCAGAACAAGCTAAGGCTTCCGGCAAACCGGCTAACATCATTGAAAAAATGGTTGAAGGTCGCGTCAAAAAATATTACGATGAAGTTGTTTTGGAAGAACAAGCTTACATTATGGACCCAGACAAGAAAGTTAAAGATGTTATTGCCGATGCCGCTAAAGAGCTCGGTGCCGACATCAAATTAAAAGAATATGTCTGCTTCCGTTTGGGTGAAGGTCTGCAAAAGAAAGAAGAAGACTTTGCCGCTGAAGTTGCTGCTCAATTGAACAAATAATTGAGATTTGATTAACAAAAACCGTCCTTCGGGGCGGTTTTTTTATGCCCTTATATTTAATTTGACAAAAATCAAAAAAGCTCTAAATTAAGAGCATAAAATTACAATTATCTTAATTATTAATCTTAAAAAAAATTGCCTTATGGAAACAAATTTTTGGAACAGAGCTTGTACTTATGTCAAAAAACATGCGTGGGGATTTTCGGCATGCTGTTTAGCCGTTATCTTAATTGCTTCAATTACCTGGCTATTTGTCTATGGCTTTTACAAACAAGCCATTACCCCTGACTTAGGCGTGGAAAATATTTGGATATCTTTATGGGGAACACGTGCTGCTTTGGCATGCCTATTTGTAGCATGCATCTTTTTTATATATGTTTTGTATTTCTTTGACTACAACTATGTTGTCAAAGGTTGGATAGCTCTACTCATCTTTTGGCTTGGGGCTTCAACTTTGCTCCTTTGGGGGTGTTTTTTTGGAATCCCCTTTGTCATTCCAATCGCTATTGCTTCGGTAGCTTATCTAATATACAGCTACAAAAATCATGAAAGCAAACGCTGTTTCATTTGGCATATGGTAATATTTCTTGTCGCTATAATGGCTGTATGTATTATTTCCTACCATCATTCACAAAGCAAAATTGATGAATTTCACCAAGAAATTGCCATTATTAAAATGACCGTGAAAGAGCCGGTGATTGAGGTGGTGGACGCTAAGAGCGATTGTATCCTCACAAAAGAACATGGGCTTGAGCGGGTGATTAATGACGAAAGGCCTCAAAAAGGTGATAAGATTCACCGACTCTCCGTGGGTGAAGGTGAGGTTTATATTGTCATTTGTAAGCGCAAATAAACTAACAAAAATAAAAAGAGTGTCTCGTATGAGGCACTCTTTTTTTTAATCTCCGCTATAATGCTTTTGAAACCGCAACCATGCCGGTGCTAGGGGCGGCAATTCTTGCTCTTGGCGAATACGCTCCTCCTTTTGACGGCGGCGGCGCAATTCTTCTTGAGCTTGGCTCCTTACACGTTCAGCAACCGCTGAAATCGGCTCTATCTTGGCATAGGTTTCAACATCGGTTAAATATTCCCGCAATGAGCTTTCTTTGCCACTCGCTTTCATTTGCTCAAAGGTGATTATCACTTCTTTGGTCAACGCTTCTTTGAGATTTAAAAGTGTAGGTGTTAGCATCTCGGGTGAGATTTTTAATCTTAAACCCAATGAAAACTCGTCTAAATACATTGACCCACCAATTTGTGCCATATCCGCAACTTCGGGGTGTTCCAGCGTAAGCGAAAAATACATATTTTGGTGCAAGGCTTTATCTGCTCGATGCACCGCGGCATAAATTTTCTCACGCACTTGAGAATAGCCGCATACTACTCGGTACAACATAATTCTATAAAATAATGATTAATGTGGTTTTATTCTATTGTTTATATTCTTCTTGTCAACTTATAAAAAAAACCGCTCCGATTGCTCGAAGCGGCTTTTTTTAGACTTAAGAGAAAATTATTTAACTTCTTCAAAGTCAGCATCTACGACTTTTTCATCACCATTACCAGTCTGAGCTTGACCAGCATCTGCTCCGGCATTAGCACCGGCTGAAGCACCCTCAGGAGCAGCTTGTTTATACATAGCTTCACCCAATTTTAAGGAGGCTTGCATCAAGTTTTCAGTTTTAGCTTTGATGTCTGCCAAGTCGTCAGCTTCAAGAGCCATCTTCAAGGCTTTGATTTCATCTTCAATCTTAGTTTTTTCAGCTGCTGAAATCTTATCGCCATGCTCTTTTAAGGTCTTTTCGGTAGCATGAACTAATCCTTCACCTTGGTTCTTGGCTTCAACCAACTCTTTCTTTTGCTTATCGGCTTGAGCGTTAGCTTCGGCGTCTTTGACCATCTTTTCAATATCGGCATCAGACAAACCACCGCTGGCTTGAATACGAATTGCTTGCTCTTTGTTGGTTGCCTTATCTTTAGCTGAAACGTTTACAATACCGTTAGCGTCAATATCAAAGGTTACTTCGATTTGCGGCATACCACGCGGTGCCGGCGGAATTCCTACCAAGTCAAATTGACCAAGCAATTTGTTATCGGCGGCCATTTCACGTTCACCTTGGAAGACACGAATCGTAACTGCGGTTTGACCATCTTCAGCCGTTGAAAAGACTTGAGATTTACGGGTCGGAATCGTCGTGTTACGGTCAATCAAACGTGTGAAGACGCCACCCAAAGTCTCAATACCCAAAGACAACGGGGTTACATCCAACAACAAGACGTCTTTAACATCACCCATCAAGACACCGCCTTGAATTGCGGCACCAACGGCAACAACTTCATCAGGGTTAACACCTTTGTGCGGTTCTTTACCAAAGATTTCTTTTACTTTTTCTTGGACTTTCGGCATACGAGTCATACCGCCAACCAAAATAACTTCGCTGATTTCGTTGGCTTTTAAGCCGGCGTCAGCCAAAGCCTTTTGGCAAGGAGCAACCGTGCGGTCAATCAAATCTTCTACCAAAGATTCTAATTTAGCTCTGGTCAATTTGATGTTTAAGTGTTTCGGACCGGTTGCATCTGCCGTAATAAACGGCAAGTTGATTTCGGTTTGAGTGGTTGAAGACAACTCAATCTTAGCTTTTTCAGCGGCTTCTTTTAAGCGTTGCAGAGCTAAGCGGTCGTTCTTCAAGTCAATTCCGGATTCTTTTTTGAACTCATCGGTCAGGTAGCTTACCAAACGTTGGTCAAAGTCTTCACCGCCCAAGAACGTATCCCCATTGGTCGATTTTACTTCAAATACACCATCGCCGATTTCCAAAATAGAAATATCAAATGTACCACCACCCAAGTCATAAACAGCTATCGTACCGTTGGCTTTTTTATCCATACCATAAGCCAAGGCAGCGGCGGTCGGTTCGTTGATAATACGCAAAACATCAAGTCCGGCAATTTTACCGGCGTCTTTGGTTGCTTGACGTTGAGAGTCATTAAAATATGCCGGTACGGTAATTACTGCTTTTTCAATCTTTTCGCCAAGATAGCTTTCGGCATATTCTTTAATCTTTTGCAAAACAATGGCAGAAATTTGCGAAGGAGCATATTTTTGACCTTTTACTTCAACCCATGCATCGCCATTGTCGCCTTCAACAATCTTAAACGGAACAAGTTTTTTGTCTTTTTCTACTTCCGGAGAGTTATAACGACGACCAATTAAACGTTTAATCGCAAATAAGGTGTTTTCCGGATTGGTAACGGCTTGACGCTTTGCAGGGAAACCTACCAAACGCTCCGTATCCGTAAAAGCAACCATTGACGGCGTGGTGCGCGCACCTTCCGAGTTTTCAAGAACTTTGGCTTCTCCGCCTTCCATTACGGCAAAGCAAGAGTTGGTTGTACCTAAGTCAATACCTATTACTTTATTGCTCATTTTGTTTTCCTTTTGTTTATAAAAAACTCAAATTTAATCTTTCTATCAACTTATATAGGTAGCCCTTTACGCTTAAGCAAGACTTTCGCAATTTTTTTTGAATTTTTTTTGATTTTTTATAAAAGATGTCGGATAGAATAAAAAAATAAAAAGAGAGAAAAGACTTCTCTCTTTTAGTTTGTAAAAAAAATCATGTACAAGTATAATCTGCCGGTTCTATTCTTTTCAGAGATTTTTTGAGAGCCTTTTTGCGGCGCTTCTTTTCTTCCTTCTCGGCAATTTTATTCGTGATAGATACCAAGATTAAAAGGCAAACTACGAAACACAGTACAAAAAAAACAAGGATTAATTCAGATAAAGATAACATAATAGTGTATTTTTAATAAAAACTCTATAAAGGGATATATCACTTACACATTTTTATTGCAAGTAAATTTTCCAATGTAATTTTTGTAAAAAGCTTTAGTAATTGCTGTTATGTCCGGAGATTTCGTAGCCGGTATAACCCTCAACAACCGAATTGGCATAGGCAAAATCCGTTGAATTGCATGAATGAATACGGTAAAGCGTTTCGCCTTGTTCGACCTTGTCGCCGACTTTTTTCAACAAATCTAATCCGGCTCCGGCGTATTGTCCGGCTCCTGCCCAAACGCCGATTTTATTAATTCTGGCTGTATCTATCGCCTCAACAACACCATTGACATTAGAAACAATGTCTCGCGTTAAATGCCCAAGTTGGGGCTGTGGGGCTTTGCCTTGAGCATGTATCATCTTATTAATCACTTCTAAGGCTCTGCCTGATGTTAGTATCTCTTTAGCAACGTGGTAACCTTGTCCGCCTCTGAGTTTGGGGTCAAACTCAAGCAAACGTCCGGCTAAGAAGAGTGATTTTTCAAGTAAATCTTGCGGGGCGTCATCTTTGTTGCGCAAAACTTTCATTACGTCTCTGGCCTCCAATACCGCTCCGACACCATTGCCTATCGGCTCACTGCCATCGGTGATAACAACGTCTATTTCCATTGAAAGCATATCACCGACATATTCTATCAATTTTCTTAAACGCATGGCTTCAGTCGTGCTTTTGATGCGCGCTTTGGGACCAACCGGAATGTCTATCAGTAAATGTGTTACTCCCGCCGCCAATTTAATTGCCAAAATAGAGGCGGCGATGTGCTCTTGCTGCGTCAGCCCTATTTGGCGCTCAACGGCCGCAATTTGTTTGCTCGCTTGAGCGATATTCAAGCTATCATAGCTCGCTATTGCTACCCGATTTTCTTGAACCAATTTTTTAAAGATTTTATCATCTATATCCACATTCGCCAAAACCGCAAAAGTGTCAGCCACTCCGGCACAAGATGTTAGAGAGTGCGACGCTGTTTTGGGCATTGGCAAGCCGTATGCTCCTACAATAGCACTGATTATGATGTCGGTTTTATTACCGGGAACACCTCCCAAACAATGGTGATCAACGACTATTGATTCATTGTCCCAATGAAAAACATTATCCCCTACCAAGGCCTCGGTTAGTGATAAAACTTCCGGCGCACTCATAAAAGAGCCGCTTGCAACCAAAAATGAGGCTATATCCATATTGGAATAACGACGCGACG
Organism: uncultured Pseudomonadota bacterium; assembly: GCA_949295995.1. GTDB lineage: Bacteria > Pseudomonadota > Alphaproteobacteria > RF32 > CAG-239 > Scatocola. The sequence continues at coordinate 105,811 of CASFNK010000002.1, read as the reverse complement.
TAATATCATTGATGATTGAGCTATATTCGCCTGAACTTAAAATATTACCGGCGATTTTTCTTTTGACCGAAGCTAATGACGGTGGCGGCGTGGATAATGAAATGGAAATATTAGCACCTTCGGGTAAATTTATCTGATTGAAGGCTTCATTATTGAGCGCAATTTCATTGGGTTTAACCAATTTGGCATCATCCACAATTTGCAAAAAGGCATATACGGTTTTAACGCCGCCGTGAATTTCTATTTTGGTGAGCGATTTAATTTCATCAACCCGATAAGCCGTGCAATCTTTGTGAAGGTAAGCCAAATTTTCATTAAAAGAACTTATCGGAATGTGTTTTAAGCTCAGCATGGGACGGCCTCGGGGTTTGATTGATACTGCTTGAAATAATAGCTTATTGTGGTTTATCTTTCGTTAAAATGCAAGATGAAAAAAACCGGAGGTTTGTCCTCCGGTTTTTGTTTTATTTATTTTTCCCGTTTATTCTCTCAAACATTCGCGTGATAAAGCCTTTTACAGGTTTTTGAGATTTCTTATTTTCATAAGATGGACCAAATTCAACCGTATTGGCACTATCTGAATATTCGGGGTTCATCGCATCAATCACAGGTTCTCCTATTCCGCGATTAAGATTAAACAAACTTGGTTGAGTTCCTTGTTGCGGAGGCGTATTACCTCCATTTGAGGGAGGTGTACTACCTTGTTGCGGCGGAGTTGGAAAAATCACTTTGTTTACCGTAGCCCAGAAATGTCCTCTGGCGCCGACACGCTCGTTTAACTTCATGAGTTGACCCTGATATTGCTCATCATAAGCTATAGCCGGAACAAAAATCCCCGGTTCAGACGGAATTTTGGTTTCGCCTGTTACCCAGTGTCCACCGCCTTCGGTTTCATTGATAATAACACCGTGCGGTTTGCCTGTATCGTAAGAATATAATTCTTCAGGTTTAATGCCTACATCAACCAAACCATGACCTTGCGGGCTGGAGGCAAATTGCAGATTGTGAAGCAAGCGGCTGTCCGTGGCATTCATCGGCTCTCCTGCTAACACCTTATCGAGTAATTGTTGCGGATTTACGGAGTAATCACCATCTTTACAGGTAAATACTTCGCCTACCGTACGACCTGAACCATCATTTACCGGATGGTCGAGATTTGCATATTCACGTGTGAAAGAAGCTAATTTTTTGAGCATTACTTCTTCTGAGCCTTCTTCCCAACCTAATTTGCTCATGCCTTCTTGAATGCTCTTGGTTGCCATTTCGTGTTGCTCTTCACTATACCATGCGCGGTTTTCATAATTATCGGGGTTGTTATAATCAGCTATGGTGTGGCCTTTACCAACATATTCAAAGTGGCGCGACGGTGTTTCATTAAACTTTTCTGCAGCTTGAATATCTTTATCGCTGTAGTCATAACTTTTGTGTCCGTCGGAATCTTTAACCCATTCGCCGGTTTCTACCGTACGACCAAATTGGTTATCCAACCAAGAGCCAAAACCTGAGGCTTGTAGAGCGCTATTGGTCAGATATGCTGTGGCATAAGTTGTTACTGCCGTCGTTGAAGCTGCGGCGGCTGCTTTGCCAAAGGCGGTCCAGAATTTATTGCCTTCTTTGTATTTTTCCTTAAATGTCTTGATGCCGGTGCGGGCGGCATTGATGCCCATGGCGGCTTTACCTAACATCGGAATACCTAACGCTGTTCCGGTGGCGGAAATGGCCGTAATGGCAATATCTATGCCGTGTTTTTTCAAAAATGACCATGGTCCGAATTTTTCGCCTTTGGCTTTGGCTTCTTTTTTCAAATCTCTATAGCTCTTAGCTAAGCGAATTGCCGCATAACCAACACAGACACCCGCCATGATTGAGGCTCCTAACGGCTGAACGTGGGTTAAGGTCATACCAAGTGCGGCCATTGGTACGGAGCGCAGCGCATTATTCCGCATGACCTTAATTAGTTTTTTTGCTTTAACATAAGCCGGACCAAAACGGTCAATACAAGTTTTATCAAACTTTTGAACTTTACGATACATTTGCCCTAATACCGGTGCCGTATTGCCGATTTTGTGAGCTAATCTATCTAAATATCCCAGTGAGCTATTGGTATATTCAGCATTGTAACCAATAAAGGCCGGATTGCTGACTTGATATTTTTTACCACTCAGCAAGTCTTGCAATGCTGCCTTAGCTTGGTTGGGGTTTTGCGCCATTGAAAATTCGCTACCCATTACCAATGCAGCAATTTTAGTTGCGGCGACTTTACCGATTTCTTGTTTTACCATGTCTTCGGTAATATCACCTTTTATACCGGCAAGATTGCGAACGGCCTCTTCTTTTATGGTCTCATAGAGCAATTTTTGTTGCGCGTCTTGGTCTTTTTCGGGATTGCCTTTTTCATCCATAAACTCCAGATTGGAGAGAACAGTTTGAATATTTTCATCTATTGCAACTTTACCGGCAAGTTTTCCGGCTTTCTTGTAATTAGCCTCTACCCTTGCCAGGTCATCAGGAGTTAGGTCTTTCAGTCCGTGCGCTTCATCATAAATGTCAATTTGCGTTTCAAGGTGTTTGCGAACGGCGGTGGTTTCTGCCGTCGCTTTGTTTTGGAAAAATTTCTTCTCGGCATAATCCAACAACATATTTGCCCCTTCATAAACATCGGCAATGTTGGTTTGGTCAATGATTATACCGGCGGGTTTTTCCTTATTGGTTCCTTTCGCCATTTCTTGAACGGTTTGAAGAATTTCTTCATTTACCATACTCAATTGTGAACTTAAGGCCTGTTTGGTGGCTGCATTTTGCGTTTGGGCAATCAATTCTTCTAACTTAGCGGCAACGGCCAACAATTTCTTGGGCGGAAAATTTTCAAGAAGTTGCTTTTTGGCTTGATTGCTTAATTGAATAAACTGCGAATTTTCTTCTACCGTAAAGGAATTAAGTATCTTTTCGATGGTTTCACGGCGTTTTTTGGGTGGCATTTTTGCTAAATTGGCCGGAGCCTTATTCATTGCCTGCAAAACTTGGATATTTAAGTTATCAATGGTCAGTTGCCATTCATCGCTGTTGCGGCCACGATGAAGAGATTGTACTCGCTCCATTTTTAATTCTCTAAAAAATTTTTCTTGAAAAGCTTGCTTTTCAGCCGGTGTCATTGCATCAAACTGCTTTTTTACTTCCGGATTTAATTCAAAATATTTACTCAAAAGTTCCATATTTTGAGTTGAGACTTTATTTTCCGCCATTTTTATTCTCCGCAAAGGTTATTTTATATTAAAATAACACATTTTTTGTCTTTTTACAATATATTTTGTCTAAAATATTTAAACATACTGAAAATATAGCAAAAAATAGTTTAATTTTTCTTTACAAATGCGCTTTGCTCTTGCCTTTTGAAAATAAACTCCCTAAATAGAAATAAACTTTGGAAATTCTAATTTTTAAACAGCTGTAAAAAATGACTGAAAAAGACTATTACGAACTACTGGAAGTCAGCCGTGATGCCAGCGGCGACGAAATTAAAAAATCTTATCGGCGATTGGCGATGAAGTATCACCCTGACCGTAATCCGGGAGATAAAGATGCTGAATCGAAGTTTAAGGAAATTAATGAGGCTTATGATGTCCTCAAAGATGAGCAAAAACGCGCCGCATACGACCGCTACGGGCATCAAGCCTTTACTTCGGGTATGGGCGGCGGAAATCCGTTCGGCGGATTTGAGTTTAATTTCGGCAGCGGCGGTTTCTCTGACATTTTCTCCGATATCTTTTCTGACTTTATGGGCGGTGGGCAACAACGCAATGCAAATTCACGCTCTTATGCCCGAGACGGAGCCGATGTTCGCTATAATTTGGAGATTTCTTTGGAAGAAGCCTTTACCGGCGTTGAAAAAGAGATTTCTATCCCCTCTTCTCAGGTTTGTGAAGACTGCAATGGTTTCGGCACTGCTGATGGTAAAGAACCACCGATTTGTACGACTTGCCATGGACATGGTAAAGTTCAAATGCGTCAAGGCGGCTTTTTTATTGTTGAGCAAACTTGTCCAACATGTAAAGGAACAGGCCGAATTATTAAAGACAAATGCAAAAAATGTTCAGGCGAAGGTGTTATTCATAAAGAAAAGCTCCTCAAAATCAAAATTCCCGCCGGTATTGAAACCGATACCCGTATGAGAGTCCCAGGCGAAGGCGAACCCGGATTAAGAGGCGGCAGAAACGGTGATTTATATGTCTTTATTACGGTTAAAAACCATAAGCTCTACGTTCGCGAGGGGGCTAATCTTTATACCAAAGTTCCTATCTCGATGGCTTGTGCTGCCTTGGGCGGAAAAATTGAAATTCCCGGAATTGAAGGCGACAGCATAGAAATTGAAATTAAGCCTGGAACACAATCTGACCAACAAGTTAAAGTAGCTGACAAGGGTATGTCTATCTTGCGCTCAAAACGCAGAGGAGATTTATTTGTGAAATTCCGCGTAGAAACTCCGGTTAATCTCTCGGCAAGGCAAAAAGAGTTACTCGAAGAATTTCGCTCAATCAGCAAAGATGACAGTTGCCAACCTGAGGCAAAAGGCTTTTTTGATAGGATAAAAGACCTGTTTGTGGCTTAAAAAACGAAATAGGAAAATAATCCTTGATTTTTAGGCAAAAATGTTGTATATCTTAAATTGTCCCTTAAGGATAAGTGTGCGCAAAATCCGAAGATTTTTTCTTCGGATTTTTTTATTTTAAATTTTACAAACGAGGAGAAAAATATGCCTAATTTAATTCAATATATTGTGCAGGATGACCCTGAATTAGAAATGAGCCAAAATAACAAAAAGTCTTCCACACCTTTGAGAGATAAGAATAAATCTAATCAATTCAGTTCTAAAAATTTGTTGGAAAATGATTTTTCTTATTTGACGAAACAGCAAACCCCTACGCCTTGGGCTAAAAAGCAAGCTTCAAAGAATCTTGCGGCAAACCCTAACAGATTTGATAATTCTTCCGTCAAATTAAATCGCCCAACAACAAGCGATATTGTTTTGGCCGGGCTTGAGGGGTTTGGTGAAGGGATAGAAAATGGTTCTCTTGCACTATTTAATGCTAAAACAGGCGGTTTGTTTGATGTAGCAAGTAACATATTTATGGATGACATTTATGCTAAAAAACAAGAAAAAATGCAAAAGAAAGCTGAAGATGTCGGTTTAGGTACTGCAAATAAATTAGCTAATTATGCTATTGAACTTGGAGGTAAAACAAAATTATTAAATTATATTAAACGCCACAAGTAATTTGACTGACTTGACATTTAGATAGGTATTACTTAGCATAAGTAATACCTATCTAAATTTTTTATGATATAGCCCATGATGGATATGAAGAATATGCAAAAGACACCTAGCGATTTTCAAGTGGTAAAAACGGCATTAAATGAATGCTTTTCGTTTAATGGTTCTTTAGGCAGAATGCTCTTTTTTGATTTTATGCTTTTTGGAAGTCTGTTTTATAGCCTGTTGGAGCTAACAGAAATTCCTTATTTGAATATTTTGGGTTGGTTTTGCTATTTTTATATAGCCTTATGCTGCTACCAAAAAAGGTGCCGTGATTTGAATATTAAAGGGACATGGATTATTTTAATTACATCCTTGTTTTTTATAATATATGCTCTATCGCATTTTCTAAATATTGCAAGAACTGATATTTTATTTTCTATTTCTAAAATTATATTTTTGATATATTTAGGGGTATATTTTTACGCTCAGTTTATGCCGGGAAAAAAGGAGAAAAATCCTGAATTAATCAGCCCTTTGCTCAAACACCCAAATATTTACTTTGCGGTATGTGTATTGATTTTTGCCCTTGGGTTGGGGATTTTGAAAAATTTGTAATTCACTAGTGGTATCGTCAACGTAATTCAAATATGCTAAAAATTATCTGCGAGAGTGTCTATGACTAAAATTTCTAAAATCATAAATTCCGTTAATAATGATATTTGGGGGGAGAGTCCTCTTAGCTTTTATTTTTCTTTTAATGGATTTTTTAATCGTCTTCAGTTTTTTGGCGCGATAATGACGCTTAATCTTTTTCTGAAATATTTGTTAGCTTTAGATATTTTTTTAATCTCTCTTATCTCTTTGGCGATTGTTTTTTATGCTAAAATTGCCGTAATACAAAAAAGAAGCCGTGATTTAAATATGAAAGGGACATTTTTTATTTTAATATTTTCTTTAGCTGACCCGATGACAACATATATAACCACGATGAAAAGCCTTAACCTACCGGTAAATTTTTATGTTGAAAGAAGTTTTGGTGTCGTTATTGGTTTGTATATTTTAGTGCTTTTGTTTTTGCAATTTATGCCGGGGAAAAAGAAGAAAGACCCTGAATTAATCAGTCCTTTGCTCAAACATCCAAATATTTACTTTGCGGTATGTGTATTGATTTCTGCCCTTGGATTTGGGATTTTGAAAAATTTGTAATTAACAATTTTGAATCAGGCAATTTGTTTTTTTTAATCAAATAAAAATTGATTTTAGCAAAATAATCTTTATACTTTGGTGTATGGCAAGGTGAGATGTCTCATTTTGCTTAGCACTCGGTGCGGAGCTGTCGAAAGCTCTTCTCGTGATGCGGTGTTGGGATATAACATCGTTAATTAAAAGTCGAATTTCGGCTTTTAGTAATTATATCCCCGACTTAGGGTCGGGGAGCTTTTAGCGTATGTCCAAGGGGTTTCCCTAAAGGCTAAAAGAGTCAACTTATCACGAGTGATTTTCGAACTCTCCGACCACCTGCTCTGAGGTGGTCTTTTTTTATAACTTATATCCTTGGAGAAACGAAATCATGTTCCAAAAAATATCTTTTATCTTTCTAATTTTGCTTTGCGGTTGTACCAATCTCTCCCGACAAGAAGAAATTAATATTCGCTATTTGCAAAGCCAAGGCGTAACAATCGAAAAACCGGCCGGAAGTTTTGTTCGTCCGGCAAACCCTGTTGCCGCCGGTGCACTCAACATTCTACCTGGGGGCGGAAATTTCTATTTGGCAACCGGAAACGGAGCGGACAGCTCTCACTGGCTTTATGGCGGATTAAACCTTCTGTTTTGGCCTTTTTCCGTTATTTGGGGTGTGCCTGAAGCGGCAATCGATGCTAACCGAATCAATCAAAGAGAAATGATTTATTACTACCAATTTGACCCTCAAGGCTCGCAAGAACTCAAAAAAGAAGGCAAAAAGTTAATGCAATAAAAAAACTATAATACGTAAATAAACACTCGGATTTTTGTTTTTAGCGATTTAAGACAAAATTTTTCGTTTTTTGACAAAATTGTTGTTGCATTGTCATCTTTTTTATGCTATATACATATCTCGAAATTTAATTATTATGGCTATTATGTAAATGGTAGTCATTTCATTTAATACAGTATGAATATGAAAACAAAACGCGGCGGGTTAAAGAACCTGCTTGGCAAAATTAGACTTTTGCCTTGGTATTGGAAGTCGGTTGCTAGTATTGTAATCTTCTTTTTATTTGGTAGCCTCGGAACTCAGTTGTTTACCGCATCGAGTGATGCTTTGCTTTTGATTGGCTTTTGCATCTTGGTGCTGGGATTATGGCTCCTAATTAATATTTGGCTTCCAAAAAAATAAAATTAATTGTTTAACATAAAAAAAATAAAAAAATGAAAAAGACTATTTTAAAATCTGTAGTGATGTTTTTTGCGATTATCGCAGGGTTTTCAATTTCTTCTTGTACAAGAGTAAGTCAAGGAGAAGTTGCATTAAAAGTTTACGAACTTGGGGATAAAAAGGGTGAAATTGAAGTCCTCGGTCCGGGACGTTATGCTAACCATTGGTTTGGCTATTATACCTATAAGCACTTCCCAACAACACTCTTGCAGTGGTCATGGACTCAAGGGGAAGAAGGCTCTGATGATAATCAGGAAATCACTTATCAGGCGGAAGGTGAAAAAGTTTCTGCGGATATTGGTATTGAGTTTGAGTTTCCAAAAACAAATGAGGAAATTATTGCTTTTTACCGTAAATACAGAAAGACTCCCCAAGAATTTATTGATTTGTACCTCAGGAAAGATGTAAGATCTGCTTTTAATAAAGTGGTAGAAAGTCTGCCAATTGAGGTTGTTTATTCAACGGGAAAGGATTCTATCCGTCAAGCTGTACAAGATATTGTATCGAAAAAGTACGCAAAAGACGGAATCATAATTTCTGAGATTACTTATCTTTCAAACGTGCGACTTTCTCAAAAGGTTACCGAAGCAATTACGGCTAAGTTGGAAGCTAAACAAAAAGCCGAAATGAGAGAGAACGAAGTAGCCGAAGCCGAAGCCGAAGCTCGTAAAAAAGCTGCTACCGCTGAAGGTGAAGCTCAACGTCTGATTAAAGAAGCTGAAGGTCGAGCTCAGGCTATGGATATTGAGGGTAAAGCTCTTGCTCGAAATCCTCAAGTCATTCGCTTGAAAGAACTCGAAATGCAAACAACACTGGCTAAATCTGCCGCTGGTTGGCAATATGTCAACTTATCTGCCGAACAAACCGGTCAACTTCTTAATTTAGGAAAGAAATAATGTTCCTAAAATGCCCTCTTTCTAAAAGTTAGAAAGAGGGCTCTTTTTTTATCCTTATAGGCAGCCGTGCGTTTCTTTAGCATATTTGACATAGCATTTATAATAATGCTCTAAGCCTTTGCTGACAGCATAGTTGACCGTTCCTTTCGGAAATTCGCCATGTTTGTTGGGCTTGCCGGCCGGAACGCCGGTTAATATCTCTATTCCGTCATCAACCGTATCAACCGCCCAAATGTGGAATTTGCCTTCATCCACCGCCTGAAGCACATCTTCTCTCAACATCAGGCTGTTGACATTGGTGCGCGGGATTATCACACCTTGGTCTCCGGTTAATCCTCTATGACGGCAGACATCAAAGAAGCCTTCAATCTTTTCATTTGCGCCGCCGATTGGTTGAATCTCACCAAACTGATTGATTGAGCCCGTAACCGCAATGTTTTGCTTTATCGGAATATTGGAAATTGCCGACAGCAAACAATAATATTCGGTTGAAGACGCACTATCGCCGTCAACCCCACCGTATGACTGCTCAAACACAATCGAGGCTGACAAAGACAACGGAGATTCTTTGGCAAAACGATTGGCGATTAATGAAGAAAGTATCAAAACGCCCTTATTGTGTATCGGACCGCTCATCTCTACTTCGCGTTCAATATTGATAAACTCGCCTTTGCCCAAACGAACTTGTGCCGTGATGCGTGAGGGCTTACCAAATGACATACTTGAGAAATTATAGACAACCAAGCCGTTTATTTGTCCGACTTTTTTACCCTCGACATCAATTAATATCGTGCCTTTATCAATTTGCTCAAGCATGGCTTGTTTGATGCGGTCGCTCCGATAGATTTGCTCGGATATTGCCTGTTCAATGTGGTTTTTGCCGATTTGGTTGGCTTTGGACTTGCGTGCCCAATAGTCCGCCTCTCGCAACAAGTCGCCGATTGAGGCAATATGCGCGGTCAATTTCTCTGAATCCTCCGCTAAGCGTGAAGAATATTCGATTACTCTCGCAACCGCTTGTTTGTTCAGAGAACGAATCTTTTTCTTCTTTGAAAGTGAACCTATCAACTTGGCATATTCAATCTCGTTGTCATAAGTTCTATCCATTAAGACACCAAAGTCTGCCTCAACTTTGAAATAGTCTCTAAAGTCAGGGTCGCGTTCGCTCAAAACCTCATATAATTCCTCATCACCGGTCAAAATGACTTTGACATCCAAGGGAATCGGGCATGGGTCTAGCGAAATCGTGGTGAAACAGCTTTCATCACTCGGGGTTTCTATCTTGACCGTTTTGGAAGAAAGGGCTCGTTTTAACGAATCCCAAGAATAGGGTTGCAATAACAACTTTCTTGCATCCATCAGCAAGAAACCACCGTTTGCACGGTGCAATGCACCGGCCTTAATCAAGGTAAAGTCTGTTACCAGGGCACCGTATTGTTGTATTCTTTCAACCCTTCCGACCAAATTGGCTTGGGTCGGATGGTCAAGCAAGATTATCGGGGCTCCCGAATCTTTCTCGTTTTTGACAATGACGTTTACTTTTAATTTGGCAAATTTGTCATCATCTGACTTGTTCATACGATTCAACAACGCAGATAACGGGTCTTCCTCTCCCGTACCTGCTTGTGCTTGCTCTTGAGCCGGTAAAAATTCATCAATATTATCAACTATGTGTTTTTGAATGTTTTTTAAAAACTCAACAGCTCCTTTGTGCGCTTTATATTTATGTCGGAGTTCATCAACCGGATTTTTTACCGCCGCCTTGATAAATTTCTCACGTAATTGTTGCGACTCTTTACGTTGTTTTTCTTCCCAATTGGGCAAGTCTTGCGCCGTATTTTCAATTTCGGCCTGCATATAGTTTAAGTCTTCAATTAATGACTTTTTCTCTTCTTCAGGCAGTTCATCAAACGCATCAGGGCTTAACACTTCGCCATTCTTAACCGGAGCAACCACCAAGCCTACCGGCATGTGCAGCAAAGACACGCTCTTGCCTTTGGCTTTCTTTTGCAAAATACGGACATATTCTTCTTTCTTTTGCTTGTATTTTTCTTTGATGATGTTTTCGGCGGCTTTGTATTCTTCACTATCCAATATTGCACCGATTGAGGTATTCAATTCCTCAATTAGCTTATCAATGTCTTTGGCAAATTCCGTGGCCTCGCCTGCCGGAAAATTGATTGCCTTCGGACGATAGGGTTCTTCAAAATTGTAAACATAAGCCCAATCATCCGGTGTCGGACGACTCTTGGCCTCTTTTTCCAAAATTCTTTTTACCAAGCTGGTTTTGCCCGTGCCTTCAGGCCCTAGGCAAAACAAGTTGTAGCCTTTGGATTTGATGTTGATACCTAATTCTACCGCACTGATGGCTCGGTCTTGACCTAAAGCCGATAGTCTTTCTTCCAAGTCGGCCGTGCTGGTAAAACTGAACTTTTTAGGATCACATACCCGATAAAGTTCGTCTCTGCTTAATTTCGAGATTGTCATTTTGAAAAAATCCCTATACATATAATTTTAGAAATACTATCCTCAACATAACTCGAAAATAACTAATTTAGCGTAAAGATTTTGATGGCATTTTTAGAATTTATCATAATTTTTTTGATTTCAGCCTCTCTATTTTGGGTATGGCGTTTTTGGCGGCGACTAAAATATGACTATTTCTTCAAACTCACACAAAAAGCTATTTGGAAAAAGGCCAAATTTTCAAACTTAGACGTGTTTTTTGCCGAGCCTTTTTTGTATCAGATTATTAAAGTCCTCCTTAAAAATAAATCGGCTCTTCTGGCTTTGTGCGAGGGAAAATATTCTCTCGCCGAAAAGTATTTACAAAAAAAACACAAAACCTTGCTCTCTTTGGCTCTCAAAGCCCATTTTAACCCCAAACAAGCACTCTCTGACTTAGAAAAATTCTTAAGCTCCTTTCCGCAAAGCACTGAAGCAAATGCCTTATTGGCGGCTCTTTATCTTACGCAAAATCATTTGGCTGAGGCTTGGGCGATTTTGGAAAACATCAATCTCAAGAAATGCTCACCTTTTGCCTGCGGTATTTATTATTTCGCGCAAACGCATTTTTGCTTGCAAGAGGGTGATTTGTTGGCAGCCTCGCAATCTTGCGTTAAGGCCGAAAAATATTTTATTAAAGCAAAAGCCTCTTTCTTTTTGGCAAAAAACTATTTGTTGCTTGGGACAATCTACCGCGTGTCTTTTGTTGATGATGTCGCCGAATTAATGTTCCGAAGTGCCGGCAAAATTTTTGATACACTCCATTTGCCGCAAGGAAAAGCATTGGCTTTGGCAAATTTGGGAATGCAAAATACCGCCGGAGAACATTTTGACGTGGCCGAAAAATATTTTGAAGAAGCTAAAATTTTGCTCGCAAACGCTCAGGCAAAGGAAGATATGGCTGAAATTCTTAATCAAATCGGATTACTACATTTGTTGAGCAAAAATTTTACAAAAGCAAAAAGTTCGCTTGTTGCGGCGCAAAAAATCTTTAAGGAATCGCCCAAACTTACCGGTAAAGCTCTTAATGCCGAACTGTTTAGCTATTTTTGGGCGGCGCAAAAAAATTTCAACAAGTCTTTAGCAAAAGCAAAAGAAGCCGAAAATTTTTACAGGCAAGATGAAAATGTGGCGGCTCGCTTAAACTGCCTTTATTTGCAGGCGGAAGCGCTTTATGCGCAAAATTTGCTTACTGATGCCGAATCCGTTTTGAGAAATATTATCCAGCAAGCAAAAAATGAAGCCTCTTGTTTTCATATTGCCAATGCATACAGCTTGTTGGGACTTATCTTTTTGCAAAAAGGGGATTTGCGGCGCGCAAAGGGTTTGTTTCAGCAATCTCTCGAACAAGAGCAAAAAAATAACCGTCTCAGCGGGCAGGCTTGCGACTATGCAAATATCGGGCTTTTGGAGTTGAGAATCGGACAAACAGAACAAGCAAAAAAACATCTTCAAGCCGCTCAAGATTTAGCACTTGAATTAGAAGATAAAGAAATGTCCGACTTGTTGGAAAAAGAGCTCCAAAAACTAAAAGCTCAACTCAATTAGCAAGGGGTGCATACCGTTCTTTTCTTTTGGCAAAAAACTCACATCTTTAACTCCGAATTTTTTATAAGCCAAAACATTTAAACTCGGAACGCTGAACGGATTAAACCAAACCGAACCATCACTCAGAATAATACGATTTTTGACCTCAAGTCCGGTTTTGTTCAAAAACTTTTGAAATGTTTTTGCCCAAGCGGGAATGCCGAAATTACCAACTATCACTACCGGATTGTCTTGCATTACGACAAATTTACTCAAATTTTTATAAACGTTTTTTTCTTCACTACGCGTAATTCCGCTAAAGTCAACATTTATCAGAACCAAAGGCTGAGAGCCTTCCAAAAATTCCATATATGAACCGACATAATTTTTTGATAAAATCAATTTACCCGAACGAAGCGGCGTAAATTTACTGATGATAAAACTTGAGCCTTGTTCCTCATCCTCATTATATAAATGATACTGTGGTTCGGATTCAAGACCAAAATTTTTGGTTCGGGCTCGATTGAGCGCAACTATGTCTGCCTGAGAGTGAACCGCTTGGCGCATTAAATCTGCCCCCGATTTGGTACGATTTTGATAGAGAAGCGTCAATTGTTCCGTGCCATCACTATGACTGCTGTTAAATAAATTGGCACTGGAGGCTATAAATGTGTAATTGACTATTATCAATAAAAAAGCAAAAAAGGTTTGCAAGAAAAATTTATTAAACAACGCGCAAACAAAAACTAGCAGCAAATAAACATAAATTTGAAACTGCCACTGGTTGATAAATGTGCTAAAGCCCGTGGTGTTATCCATCAGAGCTAAAATGGTGGTAATGCTAATTATGCCTAATGACACATTAAGCAACATATTTATCCGTTCGTGGTGTTTTTTTTGGCTGAGGTAACCCATTATTAATTTATTTCTGCTAAAGTTTCCCTATTGTTTGTCGTTATATTAATCACTTATTTTTAATTTGTAAATGGTGCCTTGTAAAATTATGCTTGAACGGATAATAACTCTTTCATCTTCAGATTATTTCGGCATTATCGCTCATGACATAAAATCGGTTTTGGCCTTTCTTTCCAGCTATTGGGACGGCGCCAATACCTTGCGCGTTGCGTCAATTGTTTTAATGCTGATCGCCGTGGCACTGTTTTTGTTGCTCATCATTTCTTTGTACGTTAAATCAATCATCGCCTTTTTTAAGAGTGAAAGCAAAAAAAATGCCAACACGGAAGAAGATGGTTTTGAATATACCGAATATACGGATGAAGAAGAAAATAATGAAGAAGAAATCGCTGAGCAAAATGAAGAAAGAGAGCTTGAACGCGAGCTGGCAAATGAACTGAATCTGGCAAAAGCTGATAATAGTTTTGTCTTTGACGATGAGGCGGAAAAAACTCGACTAAAAGAACTTCCTCAAGAAAATGAAAATTCCAAAGAAGAAAAATCTGCCGAAAAAGCTAATAAAGACACCAAAAACAATATGATTGATTTAGATTGGAAAAAAGGCAAAAAAATCGACCTTGATGATAATAATTCAAAACTTGATCCGGCGTTGCTCAAATACCAACAAACCAAGAAATCTCTAAACGACTTGGTGGCTTTGATTATTGATATGATTGGACGCGGCGTGGATGAACTCAAAATTGCCCAGACAATCATGTTTCGGAATCAGGGCGAAAATTCCGAAGATGATATTTTGCAAACTATTACCGCAATTAAGGATTTTATTGCTCTCGCCGTGAGCGGAAAGTTCAAAAAAGTAAAGGCCGAAAAGAACCTGCCCGATGAAGGCGAGGCCTTATATCATTTGGCGGAAGGCGATGCCTCCTTGGCTTTAGCCCTTATAGAGGCGGTGATGGATGAAAATATTGAAATTGCATCTACCATGCCTGTTGGTGAAAGACGAGATAAAATCTTTATGGAAACTTCTTGCTACTCTTCAACTTTTGGCTCGCTCGCCGCCTTATCCGATATTACTCTTGCAACCGGTTCTTTCGAACTGGCGGTTGAACTGGCTCCGCAAAACCTCATTGCTTGGGGCCGACTGGCCGATATGTATCATCTGCTGGAAAATAACCAGAAAGCTATTTGGGCGTATAATAAAGTTTTGGATATGGCGGATGAAGAACTCTCGCCGCAACTCGTCGCTAATGCCAGAAAAATTCTTTCACAATACTACTATGCGCAAGGAAACAGCCTGCAAGCGGCAAAATTCTTCACTTTGAGTAAACAATATTACGACTCTATCGGCATTAATCGTCGATTAGATAAAAAAGAAATTGAAATTATTGAGCTTATCGAATCGCGGCAAAAAGAGGATTTGGAAGGAACAATTGCCAAAATATTGGCCAATTATGACGCCAGACAACTCAGTTATGCTTAAGCTATTTGCCTCGCTCTTGGCGGGATTTTTCTTCCAAAGTATGAAAAGACAAATTTTTGCGTGATACTTGTATTTGCTTATTTTTTCCGCTCTTTTGCAATTTCTTATCTATTTGTTTTTCTATTTGGCGTTTCTTTTTAGGCTCCTTACGACCGGTTTTTTCAAGCAAGACCTTGGCAACCTGCTTTTCGTCAGAAGCTCGCTCAACCTCTCGAAGGCTCAAGCCTTCAACGGCCTTAAGACCACCAGCTCGTTTGAGGTTATTAATACCTCGCAAAATTTGAATATAGCGCCCTTCGGATAAATTTTCATCTTTTAACTTCAGCCCTTTTACCAAGTCCTTTTTGACCAGATTTTCAAGCGACTTGTTCATCGGAGCGGCGTCTTGCATAACTCTCGCTACCGTTTGTTGACTCAAACCTTCAACGCCTTGTTCTTGCAAAGCATGAGCCGCCAAACTCAATGCTTCTAATTTGCCGGCGTCTTGCTGCATTTTAATGTTTTGTAGGGTTTCTTGCTGTTTGAGAATTTTCTTTTCTTCGTCATTGAGCGCGTTATACAAAGAATTGCTCTCTTGCAAAGACTGAACCGGTGTAGCAATGATTATTTCGTCTTCATCTTCGTCTTCATCAAAGACATCTTTTATTTTTTTGCGGATTTTTTTTAATCCGGCGGGCAAATCAGCCGGCGTTAAGGGATTGTTGGTTTGAATTACATTTTTGTTTTTGGCATTGTATTTTATCGCCTCGCGAGCGTTTATCTTTAAGCTGAGCTTTTCTGTCGTGCCAAAACCACTTTTCTTCCATTCTATATTGGGATTAGAAGAATTATCTGTCATTTATTGCTCCATTTTTATAGTTATCTGCAACAAACATCTATAATTTGCCACAAAAATACTTTTTTGTCAAATCAAACTCTAAAAGCGGCGGTCAGCTTGCCATTTCTTTTTTGCACGTTACCATAATTGAACCATCCGACAGCAATGATGACAATACCTCTACCACCGTATTGTTATTGCGGGTCAGGCTAAAGGTTTTGGTGGTGGTGCTCATAATGTGATTAATAATATCCTTTTTGAGTTCCGGCCAATTATCAACATAAGTGAAATATCTTTGATGAGCCTCCCAAAGCTCTGATATATTCGGTTCCTTTTGCAAAAATATTTCCGGTAAATTCCAAAGTTTCAAATACGACTGATTATAAAATTTCAGCCTACCGTTGGAGCCAAAAATTACCACGCCGTCAAATAAATTATCCAACAATTCTTGCTGAACGGATAGCAAAGAATTATACGCTCTTCTGGTTGCCAAGCGGTCCGATACATCCTCAAAGGCAAAGACAAGTCCGCCTAAAGGATATGGCGCACGAACGCGGCGAATCGTATTGCCATTAGGCAAGTGGAGCATATCTTCCTTGGGTTCGATGATTCTTGAAAAGTCTTTTTGCTCATCGGACTTGTAACTTCTGAAATCTGGGACTTCGGGCAACAATCTTTTTTCTCTAATAACATCTAAAAATGAGCTATAACTCGGGTGGGTCTCCAACCAGACATCTTCCAGCCCCCAAAAAGATACAAAAGATTTGTTGTAAAATGACAGTTTGTAAGAATTATCAAACACGGCAAAAGCCGTTCCCAACGCACCCAAAATCTCTAAATGCGCGTTTTGATGAAGTTTGAAATTGCGCCTTAACTCATCTAACGCCGTTACATCTATCAAAGCACCTGCCGTATGGATTTTATCCAATTCTTCTCCGTGAAACGGTGTTTCTATAACCTCAAAACTGCGACGCTCTCCGCTCTTGACCAAATTTATGGTTTGTTTGCGCTCTTTATTGGCGGCTTGAGACTGTAATGCTAAATTCGCTGAAACACTCTCGTTATTCAAATTTTGAATTTCGGTTTGATTAGAAATTACATCTTCTTTGCTTTTTTCTTTGGTAAATTCCAGATATTTTTTATTGACCTCTTGAAGGCGGAGATTTTCATCTCTCAGCCAAATCGGAAAAGAAATATTATCTATCAAATCTTCCAGACGGTTGACTTTCGCCAGTGCTTTATTTTTCTCTGCTTCCAAATCCAAAATCTTATTGGTATCGCGGCTGATGTCTCGAAACCATATCATATCGCAATATACATTCCCGTCCAAAGCATTTATGCGGCAGCCCGAAAGATTAAGGTGTTTATTGGTGTTTTTGAGCAAAAACTCATCTTCAAATGATATCCCTTCTTCTTTCAAAAAATTAACATATTTTTGAATTTTGCTACTGTCTTCCTTGGAAAAATTTTTTAAAATATCTTCAAAAGTTGACTTTGTTCCCGAAGGCAAATTCATAATAACGGCTAAACGGCGTGAACAATGCTCTTTTATAGTCTTTCTGGGGTCGTTTACTTTTTCATCAGGATAGATAAAGGCAAAATACCCGTCCTTAGAGGCGTAAAGCGTTTCGGCATAGCGTTCTCGGTCTCGATTCAAAAAGTAGTTGCGTTGGTTTAATTTTAATATTTTTATTTCTCGCATACCCAGATATGATAATAAAATTATTAAGCCTAAACCCAACATATACCAGAGTTCCGGCGCGGCATAAAACATATTTATCAGTAAGGCTTCGTTCATTTTAACGCAAATATACCATAAAATTATTGTATCTGTTGTGAATTTATAATATAAAACAAATTATTCAAACATTAAAAACTGCTAAGTGAACAAAATTATGTATAGTCTTGCTTTTGATACTACCGCTGCCGGTTGTTCGGTTGCTTTGATGAAAGAGGAAAAATGCCTCGATAAATTTGTGGAGGAAATGGATTTCGGTCAAGCCGAAGTGCTTATTCCGGCTATTCAAAATCTTTTACAAAAACACAATCTGCAAGTCAAAAATTTGGATTTGATGGCTGTTTGTACGGGACCCGGCTCTTTTACAGGCGTGCGTTCCAGTATTTCAGCGGCCAGAGCCTTTGCTTTTGCCTGCCCCAAAATGGTGGTTACCGGCGTTTCGGCTTTCGATGCTTACGCTTACTCTTTGTCGTGGAACCCTGAGGAAATTGCTCCGGTTAATGCCGTGATTATTGAAACCAAAAGAGAAGATTTTTACTTCCAACTCTTTGATAAACACCTCAACAAAATCTCTGAGCCAAATGCTCTCTCCAGAGAAGATATTATTGCCGAGATTAGAGGTAAAAAGGTTTCGTTTATCGGCGACGGGGTGGAAAGATTTTTGGCTACACCGACCGGTTTGAGCCTCCACGCAATTTTAATCAAACCACATCTGGATATTGAAGATTTGGCTTTATGCGCCATTCGTAAATTTCAGAAAAAATCTACCGATTACCCTAAACCTATCTATCTTCGCGCACCTGATGTTTGCATTAAATAAGCTTAGGAAAGTTTTGCCAGCAACAAACTATAAGCGTTGGTGAGTTGCTTGAACTTTTCTTCGGCTTCTTTATCACCGTGATTGGCGTCAGGGTGATATTTTTTTGCCAGTTTTTTATATTGTCTTTTCAGGCTTTCTAAGCTGACTTCGGAAATTTTTAATTCCATTATTTCCAGACATTTTCGCTCTTCGGCACTAAAATATTTCTCTTCTTGCGCACTCCCAAAAGCTGTGCCATATTCCCCAAAAAAGCCAAAGTCATCCTTAAAAGTATAACCGTGTTTGTAGCGAACTTTGGAGCGAAAACTAAAACGCATTCTGGCCTTTTCGCTCTCGTCTTCGTCGGGAATCTCTCCGGCATAGTAATTCCACTTCGCGTTATATTCCTGAACGTGTTTTAGGCAAAACCAATAATACTCTTTTAACGAGCGGTCTTTGGGTGCGCGATATTCTCCCGCTTGGTTACAACCGGGGTGATCGCATTTGCGCTCTTTGTCCTCTGTTTGCGGCGCAAAGTATTTTTTGGTGCGTTGCGTCTTTCTCATTTACTTGTTTTTTATTTTATTTACTCTTTTTAATTGCATTTTAATTTTTTATGCTCTATTATTAGCTCATAAAGAATTTAAAGCAATATCTTAAAATCTATTTTCTAAAGAAACGGATGATTAGATGACAAAACTACTTAACCGCGTTATTATCATTAATAAAAGACGTACCAGCATGCGCTTGTGTCAGGAAGAATGGGGCGCTTTGGATAATATCTGCAAATATGAAAAAATTAATCGTAATAAAATTTTTGAAATCTTGGAAAGTCTCCCTGATTATGGTTTGGGACTGACTTATTTAACCAGACTATTTATGCTGATGTATTATCAAGACGTCGCACGTGAAGTTTTATGTAAAAGAGGCTCGTCCTTACCTCATAGAGCCTCTAAAATCTTTGATAAAATCGAAAATCTTCCCCATACTAAAGAAAATAATAAAGCAAAAAGGCTGCCAAAATCAACGGTCCCCAGTAGTATAGCGACGATTTCCCCAAATTCTTAGACATAGGTTTTGATTTGAGACGTTGATAGAGATTTTTACTCGATGGCGACACTCTATCATGCCCGTCATCGGCATTTAATTGCCGTAAGTGCGGCGAGTTTGTTTTACTCCACCCCTCATCATGGGTTTTGAAATCAGATAAAATCTTTCCGCCGATTTGTTTGGATAGTTCGGTTAAATTTACCTGAGGACAATAATAACGTAATAAATCCAATGCGCGCTTAATATTGTACTCATCAGAATTTTTTGGGGCGGACTTTTCTAACATATTTTGCAGAGCATATTTTTGCAGCTCCGGACTTAAATTGCGAATTATTGAAAAATCACGCCAAAAAATTTTTCCCTGCGCATTATAAAAAACCGATTGCCAATCCAACACCAAATACGCCTTTCGATATAACAGATGAAAAAATATCTTGGCTAAATTTTGTTGCGCGTTTAGGGGCAAATTCATCGAATCGGTTGTTTCTTCTTCAAAATCGACAAATAATTTATCTGATGACGTGTGCTGCCAATCAACATTCAATGCTATGTTTCCTCCACATTCAGAAGCATATTTCTGAATCTCTGATAATTCTGCTCCATATAAACGCATATCCGAATTCAGCTCCAAGATGTTTAGCAAATAATCTTCATCCAAACGAGGGTTTGAGGCGGCTAATTCCGGTAAAAGTTCTTCCCCTAACGAATAGTCCTGCGCAGATAGGGCATGCTTTATTTCTATGTCGCCTTTAAGCATTGAGCTAGAATGGTGCGGCGGCTGAATATTATAACTTAATGCGAGCGTTGTAGAATAGAGCGAAAGCAACGTATCATGATGGGTTGAGATATAATTTTCAACTCTTTGAGCCGGAGATAAAGACGACTTTTTTAAAAAGAATCGAGATAAGGGTATTGTTGTTTGAAACATCTCTAAAGGGTAAAGCAAAAACAACATATCTTCTTTTGCCAGTTGAATTGCTAACTTTTGTTTTTTTAAGAATTGTAAAAATCCATTTATCATTTATAATACCCTTACATTTAAGGTTTTCATCTTAAAACAAATCGTCATCTCAGAGGTTAATATGCCCGAACTGCCCGAAGTCGAAACTATTAAAAATGCTCTTCAAAAAGCTATCGGTTATGCTAATATAGTCAATGTTCGCATAAACGACAATCGCTTTCGGCAAATTATTCCTGACGATTTCGCAAATAAAATTATCAATACCCAAATTATCAAATACCAAAGAATCGCTAAATATATTGTGATTTCACTTGATAACGGTTACAGCATTATTTGGCATTTAGGTATGAGCGGTAGAGTGAAAATTTGTGATACAATGCCTGAACCCGAAAAGCACGATCATGTGGTTTTTGAAACCTCTAACGGTATCATCATTTACCATGACCCCAGGCGGTTTGGTTTGCTTTCTTACTGCGAAACAGACAAACTTCCGCAAAACAAAATTTTTCAAAATTCAGGTCTGGACCCGTTTGATGAAAAATTAAACCATCAGCTTTTACATGAAAAATTAAAAAATAAAAAAATTGCTATCAAAATTGCCTTGCTTGACCAGAAAATCATTAACGGAATCGGCAATATTTATGCCTCCGAGGCTTTGTTTGAAGCCCGAATTTTGCCAACAAGAGAATCTTCTTCGCTGAGCTTGCATGAATGTAAATCTTTGATTGAAGCTATCAGAGATGTTTTACAAAAAGCAATTGCAGCAGGCGGTTCAACTCTCAGAGACTACAAAAAGCCCGACGGAAGTCTTGGCTATTTTCAAAACCAACATTGTGTTTATAATAAAACCGGAATGCCTTGTCCGAACTGCACCTGCGGTCTGAAAAACGGCGGCGTACAAAAAATTGTTTTGGGCGGACGTTCCACCTTTTTCTGTTCTGAAAAACAAAAGTGAGAAGAGATGAAAAAACATATTTACAAAATTATAATAATTTGCGGTTTAAGTATCTTGTTTATGTCCGGAAAAGTGTGGGCAACGACCTTTATTGACGGGCTGGAAGACGTACCTTTGATGAATGGCGTTACCCAAATTCAAAAAGATACTATTAGTTTCGGAAATGAAGAATCTCGTTTTGTGGAGGCTTATCTGACCAGTTCGAAAATCGGTTTTAAGGCTATTGAGAATTTTTATGTTAAAACTTTGCCGCAACTTGGCTGGAATTATCAAGGTAAAGACGGAAACACTCTGCTCTTTTACCGCGAAAACGAGATGCTCGAAATTGTAAGAGAATCCGCTAAACCTTTGGAAGTCAGAATTACGGTTAAAAATAAATTATAGAGGCAAAAATGGAACTCAATACACTTGTCAGCGAAATCAGGGAAAATGTCGGCATTATTACTCTTAATCGACCTAAAGCATTAAATGCCGTCAGCGAGGAAATGCTTCAAGAAATCACTTCACAAACTCAGGCTTTTGATGAAGATGAGCGAATCAAAGCCATTATTATTAAGGGAAGCGATAAAGCATTTGCTACGGGAATCGATGTCAGAGATTTGGTTGATAAAGTAAATACCAAAGACACCGAACTCCTAAAAATGCATAAATATATGAGTATTTTCAGAATGACCCGCAAACCAATTATTGCCGAAGTAGCCGGTTTTGCTTTGGGAATCGGCTGTGAAATTGCTTTGAGTTGCGATATCGTATTAGCGGCAGATAATGCAAAATTCGGACAACCAGAACTCAGCCTTGCCATGATTCCTTGCTTTGGCGCAACTCAACTCCTTACAAAAGCTATCGGCAAAGCAAAAGCCATGGAAGTGATTTTGAGCGGGCGCGCTCTTAATGCCGAAGAAGCCGAAAAATGCGGACTCGTCAGCCGAATCATTCCTCTCGTGGATTTGGAGGCTGAAACCTATAAAGTCGCTAAAAGAATCGCCGATCAATCACCAATGGCGGTCGAAGTGGCTAAACAAGTTATTAAGCAAGCGGCGGCAAACGCGCCTTTAGAATCCGGACTCGTCGCCGAAGCGCAAAGCTGCAGAATGTGCTTAAACAGCGAAGATTTTAAGTCTGCCCTTAACGAATTTATTGAAAAGCACTCCTAAGAGCTTAAAAAAAGCCAAAAAACTGACTTTTTTGCAAAAATTTGTGTTGACTTAAACCCTTTATAGAGTTTATAAAGCATATCAGAATTTAATATTGTTTAACTTTTTAAGACAGGATTAATATTATGGCCAATCATAAATCGGCAAAAACCAGAATTAAAAGAAATAATAAAAGAGCCGTTATTAACGGTGCTCGCAGAAGTCGTGTTCGTACTTTCGTTAAGAAAGTAATCGCCGCCGTTTTGGAAAACAATAAAGAAGCCGCTAAAGCCGCTTTCTTGGTTGCAGAATCCGAATTGATGAGAGCTGCTCAAAAAGGCGTTATCGAAAAGCACAATGCTTCTCGCACAGTTTCTCGCCTTTCTAAAAAAATTAAGGCTCTTTAATTTCACTTTTTAGAAGTGTTTTTGAACACAAATCAATCTTTCCTTTTCTTGTTAAAGGAAATTTTGGTTTGTGTTTTTTTATGCGCTAAGCCTACGAATCCCAACGACTCTGATAAGAATCCCGTGTCAAGAAAATTAATTGCAATGTTCTTAAAATGTTCTGTTGTAATTATTTTTTAAGGAGGTTAGTATCCGAATCACTTTAGAGAAGTACCTCGTAAATTTTAATTTTCGACTCTTTTCTAAAATTCTTTCTCTTAATTCTAATAAGAGATTTCTTACAAAAATTTATGCTGTGTTTACGAGATAACACTAATAGGTTTTTGAGGGCTTTTTTATTAAAGTTTTGAGAACCCCTTATTAAAGGCAAAGAGAAATATTATTTTAGATAAAGAATGAAAGTTAGAATTTGATTTTGTAATTGACGTTTGAGGCTTTGGGGAAAGCCAAGTTGTTTTACAAAATCTATTAGTTTGAAACTTATTTTTTTAGATGGGGAGATAAAATGGCTGATGAAGCTACTATAATAAACAATTCTGTTCAAGACCAATGGGGACAGATTTGCAGCCAATTAAAAAATGAAGTCGGTGAAACCGCTTTTGACAGTTGGTTAAAACCACTTACTCCGGGTTCCTTTGCTGACGGCGTAATGAACATTTGTGTGCCGACACGCTTTATGCGCAATTGGGTCATTACTCACTACTCCGACAGAATCCACAAAATTTGGGAAAAGAAAAATCCTGCAATTAAAAGCGTCAATTTTGTGGTTCAAGCTATGCAGGACGAGGCTAAAGGTCTTTATAATCCTTCCTGCCGCTCCTTATTGAAGAAAATTTCTTCAAGTCCTTCTCCTTCAAATATTTATCAAAGCGGTATAAATTCCGTTTTGGCAAATAGTAACGATTTTCAACTCAGCGGTGATTCACAGCAATCTTTGTCTGTGCCCTTAAATCCGCAATATACTTTCGATAACTTTGTCGTCGGCAAAACAAACGAATTTGCTTATGCCGCCGCAAGAAAAGTTGCCGAATCCAGAAATGTTTCCTTTAACCCGTTGTTCTTATATTCCGGCGTTGGCTTGGGTAAAACTCACTTAATGCACGCAATCGCTTGGCATATTAAACAACAAGACCCAACCAGAAATATCGTTTATCTCTCTGCTGAAAAGTTTATGTATAAGTTTGTTCGCGCTTTGCGTTACAAAGATACAACAGCTTTCAAAGAGCAATTCCGTTCTGTTGATGTTTTGATGGTTGATGACGTTCAATTTATGGGCGGTAAAGATACTACTCAAGAAGAGTTCTTCTATACTTTCAATTCTTTGATTGAAGAAGGTCGCCAGATTATTATTTCGGCTGACAAATCTCCTTCGGATTTGGAAGGAATCGAGGCTCGCTTGAAATCTCGCCTCGGTTGCGGTTTGGTCGCCGATATTCACCCGACTGACTTTGATTTGAGAATGGGAATTTTGGAAAACAAAGCTCGTCAATTGGGTATCGAATTACCGCAAAAAGTTGCTGAATTCTTAGCTCAAAAAATTACCTCTAACATTCGTGAATTGGAAGGTGCTTTACGTAGAGTTATCGCTCATTCACAACTCTTGTCTGACAAAGAAATTACTCTTGATATGACACAAGATGTTTTGAAAGATATGCTACGCTCTTTTGATAAACGCACGACAATTGATGAAATTCAAAAGAAAGTCGCTGAGCACTTCAATATCTCAGTTAAAGAAATGCAATCTTCTCGCAGAGCTCGCACGGTTGCTCGTCCAAGACAAATTGCTATGTACTTGGCTAAGCAATTAACCTCTCGCTCTTTGCCCGAAATCGGACGCAAGTTTGACAGAGACCACACAACCGTTATGCATGCCGTTCGTAAGGTTGAAGAGTTGATTTTGGAAGACGCTTCTTTAGCTGAAAATGTTGATGCTTTAAGACGCTCTTTAGAGGCTTAATCCTCTCTCTCCTAAATAAAAACGCTAAAGAAAACCTCGTAATCAAATTACGGGGTTTTCTTTTGCCGAATCGAGCTCAAAAAGCTGTTGATAAGCCGTGTTTTTTGTTATGCTTTTAATGCAATGTGCTAAAATTATGCCAATTAGGAAACTAAAATTTTGGTGATGAAAATGAAATTTACTATCGAACGCGCAAATTTGCTCAAATCTTTAAGCCACGTCCAAAGTATCGTGGAAAAAAGAAACACGATTCCCGTTCTTTCTAACGTGCGAATCGAAGCCCTGGAAGACGGTATCAGCTTTAAGGCTACCGATATGGATACCGAAATTACGGAAATTGTTGATGCCAAAACATCAGAAGTCGGTGCCACAACCGCTCCGGCTCACATGCTCTATGATATCGTCAGAAAATTATCTGATGGCTCAGATGTCGAACTTACTTTTCCTGATGAAAAAGGGCAATTAACAATTGCTTCCGGCAAATCCAAGTTCTCTCTGTCTTGTATCGGAGTGGAAGATTTTCCGGTTATTTCGGGAGATAAGCTGCCAACCAACTTTGTTATGGCTAAAGAAGAATTGAAAGACGTTATCGACCGTACAAAATTTGCCGTTTCAACTGAAGAAACCAGATATTATCTGAATGGTGTTTATATGCATGCCAAAAACGAGGGTGAAGCTAAAGTTTTGCGCATCGTTGCTACAGACGGACACCGTTTGGCTTGCGTCGAATCTCCTTTACCTAAGGGTGCCGAAAATATGGTCGGCGTTATTATTCCGAGAAAGACCGTTGGCGAAATTCGCAAATTGTTAGACGACACCAGTGCAGAAGAAATTGCGATTGCTTTATCTGAAAACAAAATTCGTTTCACAATGGAAGATATTACTTTAACATCAAAACTCATTGACGGAACTTATCCTGATTATGAACGCGTTATTCCGACCGATAACGACAAGGTTTTGGAATTGGGTGTTAAAGAGTTGGCTTCCGCCGTTGACCGTGTTTCGGTTGTAGCTGAAAGAACTCGCGCCATCAAAATGTTGACCGCTAAAAATCACGTTACAATTATAACCTCAAGTCCCGACCTTGGCAGCGCTCAAGAAGAAATTGAAGCTAAATATGACAGCGAGGCTTTGGAAATCGGTTATAATTTCCGTTATTTGTTGGATATTTTGGCTGAAGTCAAAGGTGAGAGTGTTCGTATCAGTTTTGCGGACGGTTCTTCTCCTTCCGTTATTCATGACACCTCTGATTCCAGTGCAATCTATGTTTTGATGCCAATGAGAGTGTAAGTTGGATAATACTGCCGAAATATTATGTTTTGCTCATCAGATAAAGTCAGGTGTTACGCGCCTGACTTTAACTGATTTCAGAAACTATGCGCATTTACGCATTAACGCTAACCTGGCTCCGATTGTTATTACCGGTGATAACGGCGTCGGCAAAACAAATATTTTGGAAGCAATCTCTTTTCTGACACCAGGGAGAGGTATGCGAAGCGCAAAGCTATCCGATATTAGGCGTATTAGCCCTTGCTTGGTTGATGATGAATATGCGCCCACCACTATCAGCAACACCAGTTGGGCGGTATCGGCAACCGTTCGCAATAATGATGAGGAAATCGAAATCGGAACCGCCGTCGAAAAATCTTTCAGAGATGATGATGACGATACCAGAAGTTTTGACCGGAGAATCGTTAAAATCGACGGCATAAAAACCAACTCACAAGCTGATTTAGGGCGTTATATTTCTGCTATTTGGCTGACCCCACAAATGGACAGGCTGTTTCGCGGCGGTTCACAACCCAGAAGAAGTTTTTTGGACCGATTGGTTTATGCTTTTGATGTGGAACACGCAAAGCGCACATCAAACTTTGAACATTTATACAAACAATGGTATCAACTCCTTAAAAGCGGACAGCATGATAACTTTTGGCTGAGCTCTTTAGAAGAAGAAATGGCCGGATTAGGTGTGGCAATTGCCGCAGCAAGACGTGAACAAATTGCCAAACTCAACACCTTTATTGAACATGAGCCAGATAATGTGTTCCCGAATGTTTTGCTTGAGCTGGACGGCATGGTTGAAAAAATGCTGGATAAAATGCCGGCACTTGATGTCGAAGAGGCTTATTGCAAAAGTCTGAAAACGCAAAGACGTAATGTGCTATACAATGACTTTGTGGACGGCGTTAATCGAACCGACTTTAAGGTTTATTACAAAAAGAAAAGAATGCCGGCCGAACTTTGCTCAACCGGAGAGCAAAAGTCTTTGCTTATCAGCATTATTTTAGCGCAAACCAAATGCCAAACCTTGGATAAAGGCTTTGCCCCCGTATTGCTGCTTGATGAGGTTGTGGCGCACCTTGATGATATTAAACGAGAGGCTTTGCTTGAAAAAATTCGCGATCTTAAAGTTCAAGCATGGATTACCTCAACAAATCCCGATTTATTTGCCTCCCTCAAAGAAGAAGCCCAATTTTGGCAAGTTAAAAACAACTCGATTATTGAGATGTAAATAAATAAAAAACTTCCGCTTATTAACTCAAAATTGACACATTCGGGTTATTGTACTATTATGTTTGCAATGTAGGCTTTAAGATATTAAAGTGCTTTTTATAGGATTAATACCATGGAAAACCAATATTATACTCTGATTGAAAAACAAGATTTTTATGAAATCATTGAAAACAAGTTCGGCGAATTGGCTATTTTTATTGATGCCAGAGAAGGCGCGCCGGTTAATCCGGTACTTGAGTTTGATGGTAAAAAAACCGCTTTGCTCAAGAGAGACGACCGTTTAGCCGTTAAACTCGACAATATTGATGAAGAGACCAAAGGTCCTTTGGCTGAAGCTGAATTTGTGATGATTGTTGAACTACAGGGTAAAATGGTTGAACGTACATACGGCGTTCCGGTTGAAAATGTTGAAGAAATTACCTTTAAAGGCAAACAAACCCGCGCTGACGAATTGGTTCGTGCCAAGAGCAGAGAAGATGTTATTAACTCTTTCGGTGCCGTTAAAATTTGGTCTTGCGGTGATAAAAATTAAGGAAAAAATATGATTGGTTTAGTTTTAGTTACCCATGGAAATCTTGCCTTGGAATTTATTTCGGCCATGCAACACGTGGTCGGCAAGCAAGAACAAGTTGAGGCGGTTTGTATCGGGCCCGAAGATGATATGGAAATGAGAAGAAATGAAATTCTCTCAAAAGCCGAAAGCGTCAATTCCGGCGACGGAACAATTTTGTTAACCGATATGTTTGGAGGAACCCCTTCTAACTTAGCAATTTCCATCATGGACAGAGCAAAGGTGGAAATTATCGCCGGTATTAATTTGCCGATGTTGATTAAGCTCGCTTCTTTACGCAAAGATAAGTCCTTAAAAGAAGCCGTTGAAGGCGCACAAGATGCCGGCAAAAAATATATCAATGTTGCCTCTAAGTTATTGGGAATGTAAATTATGGCTGATGAAACTTTGTCCGCAACCTTAGAAATTCAAAATAAAAAAGGCTTGCATGCCAGAGCTGCCGCCGCTTTTGTGAAAGCTATTGAAGATTTGGATGCTGATGTAACCGTGGAGAGAATCGGGCAAACCGTGAGCGGTTGCTCAATTATGGGTTTGATGATGTTGGCTGCCGCAAAAGGTACAACCATTAAAGTCAACTGTTCAGGTAAACAGGCTAAAGAAGCCTTGGATGCTTTGACCTTATTGGTTAACAGCAAATTCGGCGAAGACTAAGTCTATGAAAACCAAAGCTCCCCGTAATAAAACCTTGGAGCTCAATGGAGCGCAAACTCAAACTTACGCCGCACAAGCCGTTAAACTCAAAAGACAAGCCAGCCTTCACGAAGTTTTGAATCAAATTATTTGGCAAGACGCCTTTAAGGCGATTGATTTGTTGCCGGATAATTCAGTGGATTTGATGATTGTTGACCCTCCCTATAATCTGACTAAAAACTTTGGGAAATCCGTTTTCAAGGAAATGGGCTTAAATTCGTACAAAGAATGGTTGGATTCTTGGTTGTCCAAGACGGTTCGTCTTCTTAAAGACAATGCCTCGATTTATATTTGTGCCGATTGGAAAACCTCTATTGCCATTCCGGAAGTTGCCGGAAAATACTTTTTGTTGCAAAACCGAATTTCTTGGGAGAGAGAAAAAGGCAGAGGTGCTTCCAATAACTGGAAAAATTGTCTGGAAGATATTTGGTTCTTCACCAAAGGAAAAGATTATACGTTTAATTTGGACGCTGTTAAAATTCAGCGCAAGGTGATTGCTCCTTATCGCGATAAATCCGGTTTGCCCAAAGATTGGGTGCAGAACGATGATGAAAGATACCGCTTAACGGCTCCTTCCAATGTTTGGACCGATATTTCCATTCCCTTCTGGTCGATGCCCGAAAATACCCCTCACCCCACACAAAAGCCCGAAAAACTGATTGCCAAACTTATTTTGGCTTCAAGTAATGAGGGAGATGTCGTGTTTGACCCGTTTGTCGGCTCGGGAACCACCGCCGTTACCGCAAAAAAACTTAAACGCAATTTTATCGGTATTGAGAAAGAAAAAGAATATGTCGCTCTGGCGCTTAAGCGTTTGGAATTGGCTGAAGAATTTCCTGAAATTCAGGGATATGAAAACGGCATTTTCCGTGCCCGTAACGGATAAATTTAATAAAAAGTCTATAAAACCTGTTTTTTTCCACATAACATATTACATCTTCTAAGGATCAATTATGGTTCAATCATAACCTTTAAGGAGAAAAAATATGTCTTGTAATTGCAATAATAACAATACCAAAACAACTAAATCCGCTTCTGAAAATTCAAGCTCTTCTAATTCTTCAAACTCTACAAAATCAGCTTCAACCAAAAAAGGAAGCTGCAATAAATAAGCCTATTCCTTAAATCGAAAAATCTCCTCAACTTTTCAGTTGGGGAGATTTTTTTATTAGACTATTTTTGATTATTGATTATATTAGTTGGTGTTTGTGTTTTAGAATAAGGAACGGCAAAATGAAAATATCAATTTGGGCGGCTTGTTGTGCTTTTTTGCTCTTGAATGCTCATCCGACATTGGCGCAAAAACAAGAAAACTTAAAACAAATTGAAGACTATCTTAACAACATAAAAACCATGCAGACCTCCTTTGTACAGACTGCCAGCAACGGTAATACCGCTGAGGGAAAATTGTATATTCAAAAACCAAACAAAATCCGCATGGAATATAACCCGCCGGTGGACGTCGATATTATCGGCGACGGGGATTATATCGTCTATCATGATAAAGAATTAGACCAAGTTACCAATATTGATTATGATGATATTCCGGCGAGTTTGATTTTGGCAAATGATGTAAAATTGGACGGCAAGGCTTTCAAAGTAATTGACTATTATCAAGATGCCGGAATTACAAAAATAAAAGTGCAATATCAGGAAAAAGAAGATATCGGTCCGATTTCTCTGACTTTTAACAACAACCCGTTTGAGCTCAAACAATGGAGTATTGTTGACCCGCAAAGCGTGGAGGTAACGGTATCTCTTTATAACGCGCAAAAAGATGTGGATTTAGACAGCTCTTTGTTCAAGTTCAAAAAAGAAAATAAAGGTCCCAAAAGCTATAAAAAAGGACGCCGTTAATTATGGCTTCGGAAAAGACTTTCAAACTCGCAACCTGGAACGTAAATTCCATTCGCATTCGTTTGGAATTGCTAAAGATTTTGGTTGAAAAAGAAAACCCCGATATTATTTGCATTCAAGAAGTTAAGGCCAAAAGAGAAGATTTTCCGTTTGAGGAAATTGAGGAAATGGGTTACAAAAACATTGCTCTGTACAGTATGCCCGGCTACAACGGCGTGGCTATTTTATCCAAGACACATTTGGAAGGAATCGAGCAAAAAGATTGGGTAGGCAAAAGCGATGCCAGACATATTATTGCCCGCGTGTTTGATGATTTGGAAATCAACAATATCTATATTCCTGCCGGTGGCGACATTCCCGACCCGATTGAAAATATTTCTTTTGCCCACAAACTGACCTTTATGGACGATGTGGCTGAATATTGGGAAAACCACAAAGATGATTATGGTAAAAGAAAAATGATTATTTGCGGCGATTTTAACGTCGCTCCTTTAGAGAACGATGTTTGGAATCACAAACAAATGCTCAAAATCATATCGCATACTCCGGTAGAAGTCTCTCGCTTAAGTCGCTTAAAAAACTCTTTGGACTTTGTGGATGCCATAAGGCTTTTTCATCCCGAACCTGAAAAAATATTTACCTGGTGGAGCTATCGCAACCCTAACTGGCAGACAAACAATAAAGGTCGAAGACTTGACCATATTTGGGTTTCGCCTTGCTTAAAGGATAGAATCGTCTCGGTTAAAATTTGTAAATTTATGCGCGCGCAAGAAAGACCATCTGACCACGTTCCGGTGATTGTGGAAATAAAAAAATAACTTCCTTTTATAATTGTGATTGACCTAAGAAAAAACTCTCTTTACACTCTTGATAAACGTAAAAAAGGTCAGAGTTGATGAAATTTAAGTTTTCAATATTTTGTTTTGCCATGCTTGCTTTGAATGCTCCTCAAGCAAAGGCTGAAGAATCACAATTTATTTATGAGGGAAGAATCGACGCCTTGTATGGCTATAATATGCCCTCAAACCGTTACAAGCATAATTCTCCCAGAGATAAAACCATTTATAACCTGAACCTTAATCTGGGGTGGGAAAAAGAATTTAACGACGTGCGTAAACTCGGGCTTTATGCCGACCTTAATGCCGGAATTAACCGCGATATGTATAATTATAACAACGGCAACTGGGGGCAAGAGTTATACGCAATTTATGATGATATGTTCGGGCGGGTTATGTTGGGTGAAACCTATAACGTGGCTTATCAATTTCAGGTGGGAGCACCGCGCGTGGGTGCCATGGGGGTTAATGATTCCGATATTGTTAACTTTATGACGAATCCAAACTGGATTAGAGATAAGCACACGACGAGTTTTCAGACGCTCAATTCTACCTCTATTAACACGGATGGTGTTGCTCCGAAAATCACTTACATTACTCCTGAAATTTACAACACGATGTTTGGTTTTTCATACGCACCGGATAGTTATGACCGTCGCGGTTTGGTTAATAAATTTGCCAGATATGAAGATGATTCAGCATACATCTTTTCTTTATATACCGAACAAGACCTTGGGTTTGCGGATATGTCGGCCGCATTGGGTTATGGTATTTTTCACCAAGATGATAAAGAGTTTTCAGCTGGTTTGAGTTTTTATAAAGGTGGTTGGACTTTAGGGGCAAGTTACCGTAAATCTTATGTGGATGGCGGAGACTTTCCGATTACGGAAGTTTCAAACAACCCGAGACTGCCCGATTTGTTTGACAACTACCGCGAAGGACAGGCTTGGGATATTGGTATCGGATATGAAATCGGGCCTTATAGCGTGGCTTTATCATACTTGCACAGTGAAGCTGAAAATACCGACAACCAAGATGATATTTTTATGCTGTCGCAACAATATCAATTCAACAAATATGTTGATTTGTACTTAATCGGCGCGCAAGTCAACTTTAGAGGCGCAAATAAAGATATTGAAAATAACAACAAAGGTTACAGCGTTGTGGCCGGTGTCGGTTTGCACTTTTAAGCAGGAGAGATGTAATGCCTAGTATCTTGTTTTTATCTGACAATGAAGGATTTGCCGAAGATTTATGCGGACAAATTCAGCTTTATGCTCCCGAATTTTCAGTTGCAAAAGAAGAAGATAACAAAGATTATGATATTTATATTTTAGATGAAAAGAGAGAACTTTTGCCTCGTTTGCGAGAAAAACATGTAAAATCACCAATCGTGTTACTGGAGAAAAATGTTGATGGTTTAGGAGAAAACGGCGATTTGGTCTTTTTGGTGGAAAAACCGTTCCGGCTCAATGAGTTTTTGAACAATTTGCGCTCTTGCATTAACAAGTTTGAAAACAGTAGCGATGCTTATTTAACTTTTAATGACTATGAGCTTCACCCTTTAGCAAAAGAGATTTTGAACCTGCGCAATAATGAACTCATAAAACTCACAGAAAAAGAAGTGGCGGTGATTAAATATCTTTACAAAGCAAAAGACAAAATCGTCAGTAAAACCGATTTGTTGCAAGATGTGTGGGATTATAATGCCGAAGTTTCAACCCATACAATTGAAACACATATTTACCGCCTCAGACAAAAGGTGGAGCATGATGATGTGGATGCTCAACTCATCATTACCGAAAATGGCGGTTATAAGCTCAAATTCTAGCTTCTGCCTCTGCCTCGAGGCAAGTTATTGGGTCGGGTCTGGCGGCCTCTGGGATTGGTCGGACGGTTGTTTCCTTGATTAGAATTTTGTGGGCCAAGAGCTCTTTGTAAACGCGTTTTGGTTTTGGCGTCTAAGTTTTGCAAAAATTCTTTAGAGATATGCGGGGCTCCCTTGGTTTTAACCCGCGGAGAAGATTCCAAACAAGCAATCAGTAAACGTGCTTTGAACTCATCATCTTCTATGTTGGCAAATTCTATCTGACAATTATCTTTAACAGCTTTGGCGACAATATTACTAAAGTCCTTAATTGACGGAATATCATCTTCACCGTTAGCTTTTTGCGCACCTAGAGAGAGGTTATATTCGTTATTGGCCTCAATATTGAGTTTTGAGCCATCGGCGTGGGTAATGTCAGCCACAAAATTTTGGTTTTTAAGGTCTTCGTTATAGGTCGCATTCTCTCTGGCAGCAACGGCTTTGAGATGTTGGCGCCAACCATCTTTCCAATTATCGTTATTATGCGGCAAAACAGGCAGGTTGTTTTGATGTGAAATGGTAACGGCTTTGACCAAGCCCGGCATATTTTCCAAAGTTTCACGCATGGAGGCGATACATTCATCACAAAACGGCGGTTGACCTTTTTGTTTGCGGTCTAATCGCTCCTGCGTTAATCCGACAAAGCCGCTTTCTCCCATGATACATTTGTTGTTGGTGCAGTGAATACCTAAATCGGGGTCTTCTTTAATATGGCTACGGGCGGCATGAGTAGCGTTCAGAATGTGTCCGAACTCGTGAATAAAAATGGTGATAAACAATTCTTTATCGGTGCAGTTTTCAAGCGAGAGGACAGAATTGAGTTTTTCTATGCCGTAGCCGTAAAATTTCGGTTCTATGGTTTGGTTAAGCAAAGTTACAACCAAATCCTGCGAATTTTCACGCACCATCTTTTCTGCCTTGAGGCGGGCATAGTGCTCCATATCCACCGCATTAATTCCTTTGGCTTTGTTTTGCTCAGATGCTACCGCCAAAAACCACGCCTCTGAGGCATAAGGAACCAAATACCTGCCATTGGGAAGTTTGAAATATTTTGATTTTAATTCATCATTAGGCAGAGCCGTATATTCAGAAACCGAAATTTCGCTCTTGTTTCTAGGGCGGCAATCATCAAACTCTATTTGAAAAGAGGATTTATATTCCGGAAACATGGATAACATCTCTTGAGCTGCTTCCTTTGCCCAAATTTTATAGTGTGGCGGTGTGCCGGCCGGTGTTTCCAAAATCAGCTTTTTCATGGTTATTTCCCCTTTCTGCCAGCTTTGAACAATTTGAGCAAAGTTTTTTCTATCGGACGTTCAACCGTGTAGAGATGTTGCAAGTCTTTAGAGTGCTTTTCTCCCATGCGGGTTGATGGCTTTTTGAAATCGTTTAACTTAAACATTTCACTTATCAGATTCCCCGAAACCATCCGACGGCGGCGTTGATCATACATGTTGGCAAAACGTTTTTCTTCAAAAGCAATATCTTCTTGTGAGGCTGTGCTTTTGGCATATCTTCGTTGTAAAATCGCGGTGGCTCTTTGCTCATCCTCTTTTGAATGCTCAAAGAGTTTGAAAATATTGTTTCTTTGGCGCTTAAGCAAAATATTATATGCATCAAAAAAGTATGATTGCTCCGGTATATGACTAAAATAAGCCTCGAACCCTTTTTGATTAAACTTTTCTTCCGCAGAATTGGTGAGCTCAGCAAACAAAGCTATTTGCTTAAACCAATCTTCCTTGTAATCTCCGCATTGTTGTTCAAAATCGCGATTTTTGAGAATATTGGCATTTTTTTGGTCGCACCATTGCAATAAGTCAACCATTTGCGGTGAAATACCTATTTTTTGCGCTTCTATATTTTGGATGATTTTATGGTTCAGAAGTCTTAAAAAGACGCCATACTGCTTGGTGTTGGTATAGCCTTCCAGCATAAAATCTTGTGAGAGTTTATCTAAGCTCATATCGCCGGTTAGAGGTGGATGCGTGTTTTCTTTTTCCATATTCGCGGCAATAATTTCCAAGGTTTGTACCGCAGTTTGATTGGTACTGTGGTCAACAATTTCCTCATAACGATTTATATCTAAATATTCTTCTGAAAAGCCATCATTGTCTAATTGCTTTAAGTCTGTTTTAATGCTTGCGGCGGCTTGAGCTTTGGTTTTTTCATCCGAAGAAAGATGAGCGTGGTAATAATCCAACATGTGGTTGACAAGTTCTATTGCACCAATATTTTCACTATGGATAAAATCTCTTAAACCGCTAAATCCAGCATTTTCTATAGCAATTGCTTGTGTTCTGATGGTTTCTCTTTTTTGCATATCCGGTGTAGGCACTTCTTTTAACACGCCTAAGGCTTTGTTTAAGGCTAAAGGCGTCCAACGGCTGGTTTGAAGAAGGATATTATATCCCATCAGACCATATTCGCCAAACTCACAATCATGCTCCCCAACTAAGGTTTGGAAGTTTTTATTCTTGTTGGCAAAAGACACAACATTTTTTACAAAACCTTGCGCCATTACATCATCTATTTTGCCCTCATTTTGATAGGCATTATCTATTTCTTCACCAAATTTTACAATATCTCGTGGATTTTTTAGTTTCGGCAAAGCTTGGGTGAGAATTTTGAGTTTGTTAAAATAACTCTTGGAATCCCCTTCATACAGCGAGCTAAAAGCCGACATGGATAACGGAAACTTATCGCTTACACTTAAGCCATTTTCAGGATTGGTAATGGTTTCGGCGGCTTTTAACATTATGTTTTGAAGTTTTTTATCTTGGAGTTTGTCCGGCGCATAGGTCAGCACGGCTTTGGCGGATTGTGCAAAAATATTACGATACAGGGCTTCTTCACTCTCATTTGCCGCGGTGGGCATAATTTTGTCGGCAAAAAGTTCTGAATAACCTTTGAGACTTTGTAATACCTCAAGCGGAAGTTCATTCAAGCGTCTGAAACCTTGGTTCCAGTTTTTACTTACGGTTCCTACTTGGATTTCAGGATTAAAATAACTCATATCTCCAAGATTATATGCCATTTCAGCCATTATCTTGGCTGATTGCGCCGCATCTTTGGCACTGATTTCAGGGTGAAGCTGTTTGATTTCGGCAATTGCTGTTTTTGCAGGTGCCGTACGGATAAATGCGCTGTATAGTTCTTCAAAATCGCTCATGGGTTCTTCCTTAAAACTTACTAGCTTGAGTGTAGCATAAGTGGAAAATTTTGTCTATAACCAAAATAGTTAAAAAATTGTTGCAAAAGATGCAAAAAAATCCTTTGAACCGTTGATATCTTTAATTTATCGCTTGGTAAAATTTTGGGTTTGGTGTATATTCTTGTCAGCAAAATTTATACGAAATTAAGGATATTGTAATGAGTGAAATGACCAAAGAAGAAATTCAAAAAGAAGAAGCCGAGTATAACGCTGATTCCATTAAAGTTTTGAAAGGTCTGGACGCGGTTAGAAAACGTCCGGGAATGTATATCGGCGATACAGACGACGGCTCCGGTTTGCATCACATGATTTACGAGGTTTTGGATAACGCCATTGATGAGGCTTTGGCCGGTTACTGCGACAAAACCGAAGTTATTCTTAATCCCGACGGTTCGGCTACCATTCGTGATAACGGACGCGGTATTCCGGTCGGAATGCACAAAGAAGAGGGCGTGTCTGCGGCTGAAGTTATTATGACCGAACTGCACTCCGGCGGTAAATTTGATAATAACTCTTATAAAGTATCCGGCGGTTTGCACGGTGTGGGCGTGTCGGTGGTTAATGCTTTGTCCGATTGGCTTGATTTGCGCATTTGGCGTGAGGGAAAAGAGCATTTGGCGAAGTTTGCCAGAGGTGATGTTACCCAACATTTGACCGTTTTGGGCGAATCCGGTGGAAGACATGGTACGGAAGTTACTTTCTTACCGTCTAAAGATACTTTCTCCAATATCGAATTTAGTTTTGAAACTTTGGAAAGAGCCATTCGCGAAAAAGCCTTTTTGAACTCCGGTGTTTACCTCAAATTGATTGACAACCGCGGCGCAGAGCCAAGAGAAGTTGACTTTCATTATGAGGGTGGTTTGACCGCTTTTGTTATGCACTTGAACAAATCTAAAGCTCCTTTGCATGAAACGGTTATTGCCTTTAACGGAGAAAAAGACGACATTCAGGTTGATATTGCTTTGCAATGGACCAATGCCTATAACGAAAGTATGCTTTGCTTCACCAACAATATTCCGCAAAAAGACGGTGGTACACACTTGGCCGGTTTCAGAGGCGCATTAACCCGCACAATTAACAACTATATTGCTGAAAACGGCTTGCTCAAAAAAGATAAAAATACCATTACCGGTGAAGATATGCGCGAAGGTTTGACTTGCGTTTTATCGGTTAAAGCACCTGACCCGAAATTCTCCTCTCAAACCAAAGATAAATTGGTTTCATCAGAGGTTCGTCCGGTGGTTGAGAGCGTGGTCGGCGATAAGCTCAAAGAATGGCTGGATGAACACCCGAGCGATGCCCGAATTATTGTCGGAAAAATCGTTGAGGCCGCTACGGCTCGTGAAGCCGCTCGTAAGGCTCGCGATTTGACGAGAAGAAAAGGCGCAATGGACATCTCCTCTTTACCTGGAAAACTGGCTGACTGCCAAGAAAAAGACCCTGCTTTGTCCGAAGTATTCATCGTGGAGGGAGATTCAGCAGGCGGCTCTGCAAAACAAGGAAGACATCGTAAGAATCAGGCTATTTTGCCGTTAAGAGGTAAGATTTTGAACGTTGAACGCGCCAGATTTGATAAGATGCTTAATTCTGCCGAAATCGGCACCATTATTACCGCTCTGGGCACGGGAATCGGACGAGATGATTTTAATGCCGATAAATGCCGTTATCACAAGATTGTGATTATGACTGATGCGGATGTCGATGGTTCACACATCAGAACTTTGTTGTTAACTTTCTTCTATCGTCAGATGCCGGAGTTAATCGAAAGAGGATATGTTTATATCGCTCAGCCGCCTTTGTATAAGGCTAAGAGAGGTAACTCTATTCTCTACCTTAAAGATGACCGCGAAATGGAAGATTACCTCATCAGAGGCGGTTGCGAAGATACGGTTTTGCAAAAGAAAAACGGCGAGCAAATCGGCGGTTCGGACTTGGTTGCCTTGGTTGAAAACACCAGAAAAGTTCGCAGTCTTATTGCGACTTTGGGTAAGAAAGCACCGGAGAAAATCATTGAACAAATGGCAATTCTCGGAATGTTTGACAAGAATTTGTTTGCCAATAAAGAAGAATTTAAGCAATCTCTTAGCAAATTAGCGATTGCACTTGATTCTCACGAGGCAGAGTATGACAAAGGCTGGCAAGCCGAACTTAAAGAAGACGGCTCTTTTGCGGTTTTCAGAACCTTAAGAGGCGTTAAAGAAGAGCATATTATAGGCAACTCGGTTATGGATAGTCCGGAAGCCGTCGTTTTGAACGGAATGCGCAGTATGCTTCTTGAAAACTTTGCCGAGGCTTCGATTTTGGTTTCTAAAAACGGTGTTGAAACCAGAATTCCGGGACCGGTGGCCTTTGTTGATGCGGTTATGGCCTCAGGCAAAAAGGGTATCACCATTCAACGCTATAAAGGTTTGGGCGAAATGAACCCTGAACAATTATGGGAAACAACCCTTGACCCAGAGGCTCGCTCTTTGCTGCAAGTTAAGATGGAGCATTTGGACGAGGCCGATGAAACCTTTGCTACCTTGATGGGAGATGTGGTTGAGCCGCGTAAAGAGTTTATTCAAGACAATGCGTTAAACGTTGTAAACTTGGATATTTAACCCGCTTAAAAGCAAAAAAGCCGCTCTTCGTGAGCGGTTTTTTTTTGATGGATTTTAGGCTTATTTTTTTATAAAACTTTTATATGTTGCCCAGATAACGGATAAGCACAAAATTGCAACGTAAATATAATTACAATAGTGCAGATATGCAACTGGGGCCAAAGGCATTTTAGAACCGTTATATTGCGCCATCCCCGCCTTGTATCCATAAATTATTCCAGGGATTGTGATAAAGATAGTTCCGAAATATTCAGGGTATCCAAAAGCTTCTATGAAATTACTTGTTTTGGAAAATTTGTTTTGAAAAGAACTTATAAACTTGTACTCTTTTTTGAAACATAAAATCAGCAACATTACTACAAAAACAAGTAAGAGCGCCATATTGGCAATTTCCCCTATCATATTGCTAATAAAGGAAAAACATAAGGAAATAACAAAATAAAAACCACCTAGCATTAAAGCCTGTTTGATAAAACTTTTCATAAATATTATCTCCTTATGTTGATAATGCATTAATGCGCTTGCGCCCAGTTGTCGCCGATACCGACTTCGGCAATAAAAGGAACATCATAATTCACCACGGTTTGCATGGTTTCTTTTATCATCTCTGAAACGGCGGCAACCTCTTCTTCGGGTGCTTCAAACACCAATTCATCATGCACTTGCAAGAGCATTTTGGTTTTGAAATTTCCTTGTTGCAATTTTTTAAATACAGCGTTCATCGCCCTTTTGATAATATCGGCCGCACCGCCTTGTATCGGTGCATTTATCGCCGCACGTTCAGCGTTCATGGAAATACGCTTATTCTTATCATTTATTCCGTTTACCGTGCATTTGCGCCCAAATGGCGTTAGGACATAGCCGTTTTTGTGAGCAAAGGCTTTGGTGTCTTCCATAAACTGTTTTATCTCGGGCATTTCACGGAAATAAGCGTCAATATAAGCCTTGGCCTCCTCGGTGGAGACATCAATCTGCTTGGCCAAGCCATACTGCGAAATGCCGTAAATAATACCAAAATTTATGGCCTTGGCATGGCGGCGTTGATTGGGTGTGACCTCACTCAAAGGCACGCCAAAAACTCTTGCGGCGGTTGAAGCGTGAATATCTTTGTTTTCGGCAAAGGCTTGTTTGAGCCCGTGGACATTGGCTACCACCGCCATGAGCCGAAGTTCAACCTGAGAATAGTCTGCCGCAACAATCTTACAGCCCTTGGAAGCAACAAAACTTTCGCGAATTTTTTTGCCCTCTTCACTGCGAATAGGAATATTTTGCAAATTCGGGTTATTGGACGCCAGACGTCCGGTTGAGGTGGTGATTTGATTATAGGTGGTGTGGACGCGATCTG
Organism: uncultured Pseudomonadota bacterium; assembly: GCA_949295995.1. Classification (GTDB taxonomy): domain Bacteria; phylum Pseudomonadota; class Alphaproteobacteria; order RF32; family CAG-239; genus Scatocola. Next base: position 65,510 of record CASFNK010000002.1, on the reverse strand, counting down.
CCTTATCCATTTGCTCGGTTAGGGCATCGGTATAAGTGGATTTGAGTTTGCTCAAGGCGCGCCAATCCAAAATGCGGGCGGCGAGTTCATTGCCTTCGGCGGCTAAATCTTCTAGTACCTCGGCACCGGTTTGCCATGCTCCTGTTGCTGTTTTTTTGCCCTTGGCACCTAGTTTACCAAACAAGATATCGCCGATTTGCTTGGGCGAGGCGATGTTAAACTCCTCTCCGGCAAGGCGATAAATTTGTTGCTCGTAATCTTGCATTTTGGTGGCAAAATCAGCACTCAAGCGGCGTAAATTCTCACGATTGACTTTTACGCCCGCACTTTCCATAGTTTGCAAAATACGAACCAAGGGGCGGTCAAGGTCTTCATAAACACTCATTTGGTGCTCCGAAAACAGGCGTGGTTTTAAGACTTGGTGCAAACGCAAGGTAAAGTCTGCGTCCTCGGCGGCATAAGCCAAGGCTTTGTCTAATTCAACCTTATCAAAAGTGATTTTGTTTTTGCCTGAGCCGCAAACCTCCTCATAAGCTATCATTTGGTGGTCAAAATAGGTTTTGGCTAATTCATCAAGCCCATGGCCGTGTTCGGTACCATCTAAGACATAAGAAATAACTGCCGTGTCATCATAAGGCGCAATTATGCAATCAGCGCCTAAAACTTGTTGCATAAAGTGCATATCAAATTTGATGTTATGGCCGATTTTGAGTATCGACTTGCCCTCAAACAAAGGTTTGAGATATTTGGAGATAATCTCATAGCTTAATTGTTGCGGAGCATTTGTTTGATTAGAGCCAAAGAGGTCTAAATTTGACTTTTCGTCACTCTTGAAATGGTTGAGCGGAACATAGCAAGCCTCGCTGGCAGAAGTCGCCATAGAAAAGCCCACAATCTTGTCAAACTGCGGATTAAGCCCGTTGGTTTCGGTATCAAAGGCAAAATAGCCGGTTTGCTTGATTTTTTCGGCCCAGAGCTTTAAGGTCTTTTCGTCTTGCACAAGTTGGTAATTGGCTTTTATCTCTTGAGGCTGCGTTTTAAATACAGTGTTCTCACCTTCTTCGGAACAGCGTTCAGAAACCCATTTTTCAACCCTTGGACGAATGGAATTAAACCCATAGCGCGAGACAAAATCCATGATGGTACCCAGGTCTGGTTTTTGACAAGGAAAATCCTCAATCGGCTGGGTGGTGGGAACATCTGCTTTAAGGGTTACCAATTGGAGTGAGATTTCCGCCTTATCCTTATTTGCGATTAAGGTTTCGCGGCGTTTGTTTTGTTTGATTTCTTCAGCGCGAGCCAAAACCTCGCCAAGGGAGCCAAACTGATTGATGAGTTCGGCAGCGGTTTTGAGCCCAATACCCGGAACGCCCGGAATATTATCGGTGCTATCCCCTGCCAGAGCTTGGACATCGACCACGCGATTGGGATATACTCCAAACTTTTCACGCACATCTTCAGGCGTAAAATATTTGTCTTTCATCGGGTCAAAAAACTCGACGCCGGGACGTATCAACTGCATCAAATCTTTATCGGCCGAAACTATCGTTACCTCATAGCCTTTTTGCAGAGATTGCGCGGCATAAGTGGCGATTAGGTCGTCGGCTTCATAGCCTTCCATATCCAAAAAGTGTAAATTAAGAGCCTTTACCGCTTGATGAATAATCTCAAACTGCGGAATTAAATCCTCAGGAATTTCTTTTCTTGTGCCTTTGTAATCGGGAAAAATATCGTTGCGGAAATTTTGCCTTTTGGCATCAAACAACACCAGCCAATAGTCGCTTTTGATTTTTTGCGTCAGGCGCATAAACATATTGGTAAAACCATAAACCGCGTTTACGGGAATTCCGTCCGGACTGGTCAAAGGCGGAAGGGCATAAAATGCTCGGAAAATATATCCCGAACCATCAATTAGGCATACTTTTTTGGTCATCTTCTCTCACTTGATTAGGATGATTGATTAATTTATGCGTTCAATATAATGCAGAAATTAAAAAATACCAAGCGTTGCTTCAGACTTATTCCGCTGCTTGGAAAAAAAACGAACGCTCCGCTAAAGAAACACTGTTCACATCGGTAGAAAATTCATTGTTTTCAACATATTCCGCAACGGCTTGTTGCAAACTCTCTTCAACCGTACAGTTATGGTTTTGCGACAGAGTTTGCAATTTCTCATACAAATCGGCAGAAAGTGTAACGGAAACAGTGTTCATAAATTTTCCTTTAACTTATTTGTGGTAGCTATAAAGCTAGTTGTAAAATATTTTGCGAATCGGTGCAAGGACTTAATCTATGGCAAAAACGACGAAAAAGAAAAAGACCACCAAAAAACGGAAAAAAAGAGAGTCAAAACAAAGAGTTGCGAATCGATACATCTTTTTAAAATTTTTCGCTTACTTGGTGATAACTTTAGTCGGCTATTTAGCTTATTGCTTTTTGACATTGCCCGATATTGAACAAGCGGTTACTAGAACCAGACAACCCTCCACCACCATTACCGCCGAAAACGGCAACGAGGTGGCGACTTACGGGCAAGTGTATTCGGCTATCGTGATGCCCGATTATTTACCAAAACACATGGTGGAAGCCATTATTGCCACCGAAGACAGACGTTTTTATCAGCATTTTGGATTTGACATGATTGCCTTTTCGCGAGCGATGGTGGTGAACCTTATTAAAGGACGCTATGCCCAAGGCGGAAGCACAATTACCCAACAGGTGGCTAAGAACCTCTTTTTAACACCAAACAAAAACATCAAACGCAAAATTCAAGAATTACTCTTGGCCTTTTGGCTCGAATATAAATTTTCCAAAGACCAGATTATGGCCTTGTACCTGAACCGAGTTTATTTGGGCGCCGGAACTTATGGTATTGAAGCCGCCGCCAATAAATATTTTCAGAAAACATCGGCTGACCTTAACCTTAAAGAATCCGCTATATTGGCCGGAATGCTTAAGGCACCGACAAGGTATAACCCTGCCGCTAACCCCGATAGAGCCGAAGAGAGAGCTCGCGTCGTGTTGCAAAATATGGTCGATGAAGGCTATATTTCGGAAGAAGAACGTCAGCAAGCTCTTAAAATGAAAACCGGCGCGCTTATCTCGGATAAAGTCGAGGGTGGAAAATATTTTGCCGACTGGGTGTATAGTGATGTAAACGCTTATATCGGCGAAAGAGAAAACGATATCTATGTTTACACCACACTCAACCAATATATTCAAGAAACAGCCGACAAAGTTTTGACCCAAACAATTAAAGCTAACAAGAACAAAAATGTTACCCAAGGGGCAATCGTGGTGTTGGATAAAACAGGGGCCATTAAAGCCATGGTCGGCGGCGTGGATTATCATAAAAGCCAATTTAACCGCGCCATAAATGCTTTGCGGCAACCGGGGTCCTCTTTTAAGACTTTTGTTTATCTCTGCGCTTTGAAAAACGGCTACAAACCCGAAGATAAAATCGACGATTTTCCGATATCCATCGGCGACTGGCAACCTGAAAACATTGATAAAAAATATCATGGTGAAGTTTCTCTTAGGGAAGCCTTGGCAAAATCATATAACTTGGCAACGATTAATTTGGCGCAATCGCTCTCCTCTTCCAGCATTATCAAAATAGCTAAAAAAGCCGGCATTACAACTCCTATTCAAAACAGCCCGTCTTTGGCTTTGGGAACATCCGAAGTCAAAGTCATTGACATGGCCGTGGCTTATTCCGCCATTGCCAACGGTGGTTTTGCTACCTGGCCTTATGCCATTAAAGAAATTTATTCTAGAGACGGTTATCAGCTCTATATGCGCGATACTACCGAAGCGAATAGAATTTTTGATGAAGATGCCGTGGAAGATATGACTAAAATGCTGGAAGCCGTTGTCAACAAAGGAACCGGAAGAAAAGCCCGCCTTCCTTTCTTTGCCGCCGGAAAAACCGGTACATCTCAAGACTACCGCGATGCCTGGTTTGTCGGCTTTACCGACAAATATATCGCTGCCGTATGGGTCGGAAATGATGACAATTCGCCAATGAAAAACGTCGGCGGAAGCTCCCTGCCCGCAGAAATTTGGCGCAAAGTCATGCTCGCAGCACATAGCCCGCAAGCTGAGGAGTAAAAGCTCAAAAAATTGTGCTTGAACAATAAAAATAGTGCTTTTTTATTCGTTTTTATTATATATAATACGTTACAAATTTAATTGATTAAAATCTGCTCTTTTGCAGAAGATTTTTTATTGTTGAAAGTGAGTTATAAATGACACAAAAACCTGTTATGTTACTGATTTTGGACGGCTGGGGTTATCGCCGTCCGGTTACGCCCGATAATGCCATTGAAAACGGCAAAACGCCTAATTGGCACCAATATTTGGAAGAATATCCGCATAGCTTAATCGAAACTTACGGGCTGGCTGTTGGTTTGCCCGAAGGTCAGATGGGAAACTCAGAAGTCGGCCACATGAATTTGGGCGCAGGTCGTGTCGTTATGCAAGACTTGCCGAGAATCGACCAAGCCATTAAAGACGGATCTATTGCTCAAAATCCGGTGCTCAATGAATTAATCGATGATTTGCACAAAAATTCTAAAACCTGCCATGTGATGGGGTTGATGTCTCCGGGCGGGGTGCACTCCTCAATGGACCATATTGTTGCTTTGTGCAAAGTCTTGTCTGAAAAAGGTATCAATGTTGATGTTCACGCCTTTTTGGACGGGCGTGATACGCCTCCGGCTTCGGCTAAAGAATATTTGGCTGAATTTGAAAAAGAAATCAGCTCGCTTAAAGGAGTTAAAATTGCCACAATCTCAGGACGCTTCTACGCCATGGACCGCGATAAACGTTGGGACAGAGTTGAAGCCGCCTACAACGCTATTGCTTTGGCTGAAGGAAAGCACGCTCAAACCGCTGACGAGGCTATCACAAATTCTTACAACGAAAAAGTTACCGATGAATTTGTTTTGCCTTGCGTTATCGGCGACTACAAAGGATTTGCCGACGGGGATGCCGTTTTGATGTGCAACTTCAGAGCCGACAGAGCCCGCGAAATTCTTTATGCTTTGGCTGACAAAGAATTTAACGGTTTTGAACGCAAAAAAACCTTCAACCTTTCGATGGCTGTCGGTATGACCGAATATTCGGTTGACCATAACCGCTTTATGAAAACCATGTTTGGTCCCGAAGCTCTCAAAAATATTTTCGGTGAAGTTGTTGCCGAACATGGTTTAACCCAACTGCGTATTGCCGAAACCGAAAAATATGCTCACGTTACCTTCTTCTTTAACGGTGGTGAAGAAAAAGAATTCAAAGGTGAGAGCCGTATTCTTATTCCGAGTCCGAAAGTCGCAACCTATGACCTCAAGCCTGAAATGAGCGTTTATGAGGTTACAGATAATTTGGTTGATGCCATCGAAAACAAAAAATTCGACGTCATTATCTGCAACTTTGCAAACGGCGACATGGTCGGACATACCGGTAAAATGGATGCCGTTTTGAAAGCTGTGGCCGCAGTTGATGAATGTTTGGGACGCGTGGTTAAGGCCATTAAAGATGTTGATGGTGTGTTGCTTGTTACCGCTGACCATGGTAATGCCGAAAAAATGGTTGATGAAAAAACCGGTGAACCTTACACCGCTCATACGGTCGGAAAAGTTCAAGCCATTTTGGTAAACGGGCCAAAAGACATTACCGCTATGCGTGATGGTCGTTTGGCTGATATTGCTCCGACTTTGCTCGAATTGCTCGGAATTGCAAAACCTGCCGAGATGAACGGAAACTCTTTGTTGATTAAGAAATAAAACCTTATGAAACTTTGGCGACTGAATAAACTGATTTTAGCAAGCATAGGGGCTTTGGCTCTTATGCTTGAGGTTGCCAATGCACAAAAGGTTTCCTCAAAAGACTTGGAAAAAGTCGAAAAACAAGTTAAGGAACAAAATCTTGAACATCAACGCCTAAAAGAACAGGCCTCGCAGATAAATAAAGAACTAAAGCAAGTTAATCAACAAATGATTAAATCTGCCAAGATGATTCAATATCGCGAGGAATCCCTCTCCAAAATGGAGGCGGAACTTGAAGAGTTGACGACTAATCTAAAAACAGCCGAAGAAACGTTTCTGTCGGAAGATGAAAATTTAATCAAGACTTTATCGGCATTGCAAAATTTAGCCTTAAAACCTACAGAATCTTTGTTTGTGCAACCGCTTAGTCCGGTGGAAATTATTCGTAGTGCCATGTTGCTGCGCGAAACCGTGCCTTATTTGGAAGAAAATGCCAATCGTATCAGAAAAGATTTAGAAAGCCTGCAGGCCAAAAAGAAACAAGTGGAAAAACAAGTTTCAAGAATTATGAAACAAAAGCAAAAACTTGAAAAAGAACATGAAGAAATGAAAGTTTTGGTGCAGAAAAAATCAAAACTCAGAAACGTGGTCGAAGTTAAAAGCGAAAAAGCCAAAAAACGTGTTCAAGCCCTTGCTTCCCAAGCTCAAGATTTGCGCGACTTACTCAACAAACTTGAAAAAGAACGTCAGGAAAAACTTCGTCGTCAGGAAGAAGAACGCAAACGTTTGGCCGCTCTGGAAGAACAAAAAAGAAAAGAAGCTCTGGAAAGCCAAAAGCGTGAACAGGTGCAAACTGCCGACTTGATTAAATTTAATCCTGAGGTTATAAGTGAAATTGGTGATAATTTTGTGAAAGCTAAAGGCAAACTTTCTCGTCCGGCTAGAGGAAATATCATAACCGCTTACGGACAAGAAACCGCCAAAGGCGTCAGCTCTAAAGGTATTATTATCAAAACCAGACCGAAAGCTCAGGTTATTGCTCCGTTTGACGGCTCAGTCTTGTTTGCCGGTCCTTTCAGAGGATACGGAAACCTTATCATTATTGAACACGGCAAAGGCTATACTTCGCTCTTGGCCGGTTTGGATTCAATAGATTGTGATGTCGGACAAATGCTTTTGGCCGGAGAACCTATCGGTTTGATGCCCGAAGAGGATGACTCCAGACTTTATATGGAACTCAGAAACAAAAATCACCCGATTAACCCGATATCGTGGTTTGCTAATTAAAGGATTGTGTTATGCGGAATAAAATTTCTTTTGCTGTTTTGTTAATGTTAGGGTTTGTTTGGACAGCTCCCGTGGCTGATGCCGCTAAAAAAGCTAAAGAGCAAACCGATGATGTCGATACATACGAAATGCTCAACTTGTTTGGCGAAGTGATGGAACGCGCTAAAGTTTCTTACGTCGAAGAAGTATCCGATAAGAAATTGATTGAATCAGCTATTAACGGTATGTTATCTGCCCTTGACCCGCATTCGAGCTTTTTAGATGCCCAAAGCTTTAAGTATATGAGTGAGCAAACTCAAGGAAAATTCGGCGGTTTGGGGATTGAAGTTACAATGGAAGGCGGTTTGGTGAAAGTTGTTTCGCCGATTGATGATACCCCTGCCTCTAAAGCCGGTATTAAACCCGGTGATTACATCACAAATATTGATGATGAAGCTGTTATGGGTATGTCTCTTAATGACGCCGTTGATAAAATGCGCGGTAAAGTCGGCACAAAAGTTAAACTCACTATTCGCAGAATTAATGAAAAACCTTTAGAGGTTACTCTCAAGCGTGAAGAAATTAAAATTCAATCGGTTAAAAATGATATTAAAGCCGATGATGTCGTTTATATTCGTATTTCATCATTTAGCGATGATGTCGATAAAATGACTGAAAAAGCCGTTAAAGACGCTAAAAAGAAATTAGGTAAAAAACTTAAAGGTATTGTAATTGATGTCAGAAACAATCCAGGTGGTTTGCTTGACCAAGCCGTTAATATTTCTGATTTATTCCTAGATAAGGGTGAGATTGTTTCTACCCGTTCCAGAAACGAAGAAGATACTGTCAAATATAGTGCTAAAAAAGGTGATATTGCTCAGGGTTTGCCGATTGTGGTTTTAATAAACGACGGTTCGGCTTCGGCCTCTGAAATTGTGGCGGGAGCTTTGCAAGACCACAAACGTGCTATTATTTTGGGCGAGAAATCTTTCGGTAAAGGCTCTGTGCAAACCGTCATTCCTCTCGGAGAATATGGGGCTATGCGTTTGACCACCGCAAGATATTATACCCCTTCGGGGCGCTCTATTCAGGCTAAAGGTATTGAACCCGATGTGGAAGTTAAACCGGCAAAAGTTGAAGTAATTGATACCGGTGCCGCTTTTAGTGAAGCCGAATTCAGCAATGCTTTGAAAAATGAAAATGATACGGATAAAAGCTCTAAAGACGCGGCAAAACAAAAGAAAGAAGCCGAAGAATTGGCTAAAGATTACCAACTCTCACGCGCGATTGATTTGGTAAAGGCTTTGAATTTGTATAAAACAGGTTTAGAAGACGAAGGGAAGTAATTTGCTCAAAAAACTTAATGCCATAAAAGTTCTGATACTGGTTGGTTTGCTGACAATTGCCAGTTTAATTGCGATTGGTTATTTTTCTGCCAGCAAAAAAAGCGAGCCTAAGTATCGATCTAAAATTGAGCAAATTATTTATGATACAAAAAATAAATCGCCTAAATATGTAATCACTTTGCCGGATAGAAACCCTAAGGCAAAAAAAGATGATGTTGAAAAAGTAGCTATTCAGGAAAATGAGGTTACTAAAAAAGACGAAGAAAAAATTGATCCTTTGCAAGAGGCTATGAAAAATCTGCCGCATTTAACTGCTTTGGGTAAGGCGCAAAACAAAAATCCTTTGGCTTTTGTGGAACCTAATCCTGATTTGATTGAAGAGAAAGGGGAGCTTTATCTTCCTAAAATCGACGGAAAGCTAAAACCTTGGGAGGCTTATGGCAAAAAAGTAGCCGTTATGCCTCGCTTCTTTAGGGTTGCAGTCGTGGTTAAAAATTACGGTGTTAATCAAGCTAATGCAGCACTTATTGCCGATGGTTTGCCTGATGAAGTCAGTTTCTCTTTTTCGCCATACGCTATGAATATTAAAGACCAAGTGATTTATGCCCGCAATATGGGGCATGAGACTTATATGGATTTTTTACTCCCCTCTAAAGATTATTTGAAATCTGACAGTGGTCCGTTATCAATGAGTTTAACCACCAGTTTTGAGGAAAATCTCTGGCGATTACTAACAACAATCGGCGGAAATTTTGCCGTCGGCGGTATGGTTGTTTCTCAAGGAATTGCTGATGACAGCAATGTTGAACAACTCTCGGCTCTGTTGGCTAAATTGCAAAAAAGAGGGCTGCTTATGCTTGATGCCAGCGGTGAAGATTTTATCAATAATATGAAAATTGATAATTTAGCGAGAATAAAGGCCGATGTTTTGATTGAAAATGATTTTAGCCGCAAAGGGGTAGAAAGTCTATTAGCTGAGGCTGAAAATATCGCCCGTGAGAAGGGAAGAGTCATTATTGTAACAGAACCTAAGCCATCGGCAATTTTGGCTCTTAATAACTGGTTTAAGAGCTTTTCTCCGCAACTCTCATACGAGCAAATGAAAGAACAAAATATTACCGAAATCGAGAAACCCTTTGCTCTGGTGCCTCTTTCTAACTTGGTCGTTGAATAATGGAAAAACATTTTAGAAAAAATGCAGGTGTGGTTGTTTTTAACGCTCAAAAAAAGGTTTTGATGTGTCGGCGCGTTCAACCCAAAACAGATGGTTGGCAATTTCCTCAAGGGGGAATCGAGCTAGGAGAAACACCGCTACAAGCCGCGCAAAGAGAATTGTTTGAAGAAACTTCCGTAAAATCAGTCGTTGCGGTTAAAACGCTTGATTATGCCTTACGTTACGAATTTCCCGAAAGCGTTAAGCAAAAATTTCGCTCTCAAGGCATTTTGAGCGACGGACAAGACCAATATTGGTCATTGTTCTATTTTACCGGTAAAGACAACGAAATAAACCTTTACACAGCAGAGCCTGAATTTGATGAATTCGCATGGAAAAATATTGAAGAAGCCCCTGATTTGGTCTGGGAAATAAAAAAAGATGTCTATACTAAAATGGTAAAAGAATTTAAGCCGATTATTGATAGTTTTGATGTACAAAAGCCTCTTTGAAAAGAGGCTTTTGTTTAGAGGAGTTTGCGGGAGTTTAGGGCTAATTGGATTGTTCCCTCGTCCATATAATCTAATTCCGCACCCATCGGAATACCTTGGGCTAGAGTGGTTACTTTTACATTGCTGTCTTTGAGCTTGGAGACCAGATAGTGTGAGGTAATTTGCCCGTCAACCGTCGCCGAAAGCGCCAAAATAACTTCCTGTATGTTTTCTTTGGTTAGGCGGTAGAGCAAGTTCTCAATGTTCAAATCCTCAGGTGCAACTCCGTCTAAGGCCGATAAAACGCCGCCTAAAACATGATATTTTCCCTTAAAGAAAGATACTCTCTCCATGGCCCATAAATCGGCAACATCTTGCACCACACAAATTTGCTGATAATCCCTTTTATCTGATGCACAGATTGAGCAAGGGTTTGTGGTATCAAAATTGCCACAAATTTCACAAGTTGTTACGCGAGAGGCAACCTCATTTAAGCTCTCTATTAACGGTAGCAACAAGGTTTCCCTCTTTTTTAGAAGGTGCAAGACAATTCGTCTTGATGAACGTGTGCCAAGAGAAGGAAGTTTGGCAACCTGCTTGATGAGTTTTTCAATTTCTTTTCCGGCCAAGGTCGTTACCCCTTAAAAAGGAAGTTTAATTCCGCCCAAATTTAACCCGCCAGTAACGTCTTTCATGCCTTCGCTCATCGCTGTATCAACTTTGGCATGAGCATCGTTGTAGGCCGCTAAAATCAGGTCTTCAAGGATATCGACTTCTTCAGGTACCAAAAGCGATTTGTCAAGCTCTACCTTTTTGGCCTCAAATTTGCCGTTCAGCGTAATTTTTACCAAGCCACCGCCGCTGGTGCCAGTAATTTCTTGCTGAGCTAATTTGGCTTGCGCTTCTTCCATTTTCTTTTGCATCATTTGCGCTTGTTTCATTATTCCTTGAATATTCATCATTGTTCGTTGTCCTCGTCATATATTATTTCTGAAGTTTCTCCGCCAAAGAAGTTTGAGCTTTCGTCCTCATCTTCTTCAGCTATTTTGCGGGTTGCAGTTTCGATTTTTGCACCCTTAAATTCTGCCATTATCGCTTTAACTAACGGATATTCCATTATGTTGCGTTTTTCTTCCTCTTCGGCGGCTTTTTCCATATCGGCCACAGTAACGCCCAATGTGCCTCTAGCCATCTCAATTTTCCAAGTTAAACCTGTGGCTTGGGTCAATATCTTGTGCAAGTTTAGGATAAAATCAGGGTGAATTTTATCTGAGGCTGTCATTTTGATATAGCCGCTCTTAAATTCTGATATAGAAACATCATTTTTCAAAGCATATTCCGCCAAGGGCATTTTATGCACTTCTAAATAATTTAAGAGGTCTGAAAGTTGGTTAAAAGTCAGAAAATTGCTATCGGCGGTATTTGGTTCAGGCTCTGCCGCCAAAGCACGGTTAAAAACCGGCGGCGGTGTGGTCTGAGTTTCGGCTTGTGAAACTTGCGGGCGGAAATTGCCTAAATTAGAGTTTTTTTTTACGTCGTTTAACAGCTCGTAAGGCGTCGGTAATGATGCCGAATAAGCCACGCGAATTAATATCATTTCAAGCGCGTCTATTTGCACCGGAGCGGCTTGAAGTTCGCCTAAGCCCTTTATCATCATTTGCCAGATTTTAGAGAGAATCGCAATTGATACCTTGGAATTTAGTCTTTGGCAAAAGTCTCTTTCGGTTTCGCTTAAGGACGAATCGTTGATAAAACTCGGTATTAATTTAGTTTTGGCAAGCAAGTGGGTAATGTTTATCAAGTCTTGCAATAAAGAGGTCGGGTTGGCACCGTTTTGATACTGGGTTTGGAGTTTGAGCAAACTCTCTTTGGTGTCCCCGCTAATCAGGCTTTCAAACAATTCAAAAGTTTGATTGCGGTCAGCTAAACCTATCATCTCTTTAACAATGTCGGTTTTGATTACCCCTGCCCCCAAAGAAATGGCTTGGTCAAGCAAAGACAAGCTATCTCGTGCCGAACCATCTGCCGCTTTGGCTATTATATGCAGAGCCTCATCTTCGGCTTTGAGGTTTTCGGCGGCAATGATTTTGTTAAAGAGTTTGAGCAAATCCTCTATTGAAAGGCGTTGCAAGTCAAACCTTTGACAACGCGACAATACCGTAACCGGAACTTTGCGTATTTCGGTCGTGGCAAAGATAAATTTTACATGCGAAGGTGGCTCTTCCAGCGTTTTTAACAGAGCGTTAAACGCATTTTTGGAGAGCATGTGGACTTCGTCGATGATATATATTTTATAACGCGCATTGGTCGGCTTGTATCTGACACCGTCCAAAATTTCACGAATATCATCAACACCTGTACGAGAGGCAGCATCCAACTCCATAACATCAATATGTCTGCCGGCAGCAATGGCTTTGCAATTTTTACAAACACCGCAAGGGTGTATGGTCGGACCGCCTTTACCGTCTAATCCAGTACAGTTTAGAGCCTTGGCAATAAGTCTGGCGGTTGTGGTTTTACCAACGCCGCGGATTCCGGTTAAAATATAGGCATGGTGCAGACGATTGTTTTTAATGGCATTGGTCAGGGTTTGAACCAAAGCATCTTGTCCCAGCAAGTCTTCAAACGTTTGCGGGCGGTACTTACGGGCTAAAACCACATATTGATTTTCGTTATTTTCTTCTGCCATTAAATTATCTTCTTTTACTTTGAGGTGGAGGACGAATGACCTTAACCTTATTCGTTACGGCTGCTTCCTTCCGGACCTGACCGGGTTGGCGAAGGGCTAACCCAACGTCCTCCTTTTGACTTTTCTTTAGTGAAAAGCATAAATTTTACTTAGTTTAATATCATCGATATTCCCCTTTTTTTCAAGGAAAAAATCATCTATCAACACCGCTTTTCTAATCCGAAATAACGATATTTAACTTCTCTAACCCTTGTTTGACGATTTCTTTTTCTTTATCACTCGGAACATAGTCTAAAGGTTGATTTTCAAGACTGAGCGGATAACCATAGATTAGAGTTTGGGCGGTTGAGGTGTCTTTGCCAAATATTCTTGGTGCAACGTAACCCGGCTCTAAAACTATGTTGCCGCTGTTCTCGTTTGGAGAAAGAGAGAATTGTTTCGGGGCTTCGTTAATGATAAAGTTGCCGCTTGGGCGGACTTCAACAATATCTAAGCTATGTTGGTTTTGACCATTTTCCAGCAAGCGAAAAGCACCATTGATACCAACATAACCGTCTTTATCGGTGATGGCGGTATTAAGGTCGGCGTTAGGCGTTTGCGATAGTGCCGAAGCTAAGGCTACCGCATCATAGCCCATGGAGTAAAGGCTACTTGGACGCTCCCCGAAAATTTCAGTATATTTTTCAATAAAATAGCCGCTGTGTGAGCGTGATAAGGCAGGAAACCAACTCCCGCGCATAGTGGATTCTTTATTCAAAACCGTGTTTTCCCATACGCTGGTGCCGATAAATTTTACTTGTGGCGCATAGACATCATAATAACCAAACATTGAAACCGCCGCTTTCAAACTTGCACCGCTTTCAGGGATTAAGACGGCATCAAAATCAACATCGCCTAAGGTATCGGTTTTGTTTAGGCGTTCAAGAACTCTTCCGGCACTTGCGTCTCCTTGGCTCATTTTAGTTTTGAGGCTGTTTTTGAGACGCTGCAAACGTGCCGTACGGGTATCATAGTCCGACAGCTTACGGGTAATAGAGGCAAAATCGGTCGTACCCGGTGTATAAAATCCTATACGAGTGATGGTAACGCCGTTTTTTTGAGCGGATTTGACCGCGGCACGGGCTACCGCTACGCCGGTGTTATTATCCGGAATCAATAATGCAAAACGAGAACGTCCGTTTTGTGCGGCATAAGTAACTATGCGGTCAACCTGTTCTTCTACCATTAAGCCTAAAGTATAAACTTCCGGCTGCAAGACACTTGAGACCGTACTGAAGGCGATGACCGGAATGTCATGCGAGCGTGTTTCTTCCGAAATGGCTTGAACCGACGTGCTTTTTAAGGGGCCGATTATCAGGCGGCTTTGCTGATTAATAGCGTTGGTTACCGCAACGCGTGCCCCTTCGGGTGTGCCTTTGGTATCGTAATATTGCAAAACAAGTTTAGGATTGCGGACATCTTCCAAAGCTATCATGGTGGCATTTTTAAGCCCTTGACCTTGTTTGGCGGCTGTACCGCTTAAGGGCAACAAAACCCCTACTCTGAATTTGTCATCTCCGCCGAAATTTACTTCACTGATTTCGGTGTTGGAATCGTTTATTCCGCCTTCCATACTCACATTGGTACTTTGGCAGCCGCTTAAAACTAAAAAGCCCAGCAAAAAACTTATTTTTTTTAACACTTGCAATTTATCCTAAAATAGAAAATCATATAGCCTGAAGTTAGCTTAATTTTCTTTGTTTGTAAAGTGATAGAATAATGAATAACGGATTGTATGTGGTTGCAACACCTATCGGTAATCTTGCCGATATTTCTCAAAGAGCTTTAGAGGTTTTAACTCAAGCCGATGTCATTGCTTGCGAAGACACAAGAGTAACAAGAAAACTCTTTGCCCTGCTTTCGCTTGATGCAAACAAGCCTTTTATCACTTACCAAGACCATAATGAAGAGCAACAAGCCCAAAAATTAATTGACCTCATTAATGAGGGAAAATCTCTGGCTCTTGTGAGTGATGCCGGTTCTCCTTTGATTTCAGACCCCGGATATAAGCTGGTTCGGAAATGCCGTGAGCAAGGCGTTAGAGTTTGGACAGTTCCTGGGTGTTGCGCCGTAATTTCAGCTTTACAACTTTCAGGCTTACCGACCAATCGTTTTATGTTTGCCGGATTTATTCCCAACAAAGAAAAAGCGCGAGAGGATTTGTTTAAGGAGCTTTGCTCACTTAATTCAACCTTGGTGTTTTATGAAACCGCGCAGAGAATCGAAAAAACTCTTAATGTGGCGCAAAAATATTTTCAAAACAGAGAAATTGCCGTCGCCAGAGAAATTACCAAGCTCTATGAAGAATGCCTCAACGGCACAGCGGAAGAGTTAATTCAACACTTTGAAAATAATCCGCCCAAAGGGGAAATGGTGTTGATGGTGGCTCCCCCTAATGAGCCTTCAGTATCGGAAATTGACATTGAAGCCTTCTTAAAAGAAAAACTTAAAAATACGACATTAAAGTCGGCGGTGAAAGAAATTGCAGATACTTATCATTTGAATAAAAATAACGTCTATGAATTGGCTTTGAAACTTAAAAATGACAAATTATAGTGCCGGAAAATTAGCTGAATTTTTGGCTTGCGGATTGCTCAAAACCAAAGGCTATAAAATTGTTGCCAGAAACTATAAAACCGGAAAAGGTACTCATGCCGGCGAGATTGATATTATTGCTAAAAAAGATAATCTCCTCGTCTTTGTTGAAGTAAAAAAAAGAAAAACTCTGGAAAACGCCGCTTATGCCATTTCGGAAACTCAAAAATCTCGCATAAAAAAAGGGGCTGAGGCTTTTTTGGCTCTCAACCCGCAATTTGAAAATTATGATATGCGCTTTGACGCAATTTTAGTTGCTTTTCCCCTTGATTTTCAACATATTGAAAACGCTTGGTTCTAATCCAAAGAGTTCTCTATCAAGCGGTCTAAATTTATCCGCTCGTGCATATTATAGCCATCAAAATCTTCTTGCAGAGGTTGGGCTTTTTGCTCAGCCTTTGCTTTTTTCTTGGATTTGACTTGCGGTTGGGCTAATTTTTCAAACAAATCATCACTCGATTTGTTGGTTTTTTCTTCTTTTGGTTCTTCTTTTAGTTCTTCTTTGCCCTCATCTTCTTCGGATTTCTCTTCCGTTCCGCTGATGGTGGCGGCTTTTTCTTTGATGGTGTCAAGTGTTTCTTTCGGAATCAGATTTTCTATCGGTTCGGCAAATTCTCCGGCTAACTGAAAATATTTTGAATTCTTAAATGTTTCAGGTTGGCGTTCTTTGGGCATTATCCAACTAATCAGAATATTGAGCAAAATGACCAATAAAAAGGCTCTCATTATGCCAAAAAACAGCCCTAGCATTCTATCCAGCGAGCTTAATTTGCTGGAGCGGATTTTATCAACAATATTGCCGGTTAAAAGTATCCAGATTACCATAAATAAAATTAAGATAAATATTGACGTAACAACGCCCGCTATCATTCCACTGGCGATGTATTCTTTGGTGATGGGCGTAAATATGGGCAGAAAATATATAACTGCGGCTGAGGCCAAAACCCAGCCGATGATAGATAAAACTTCTTTCATCAATCCTCGGCTCAAGGCTATGAGCGCAGAAATTCCCAACATAATTAAAATGACAATATCTAAATTGTTTAATGGTTGCGACATCTTTTTATCCTAATTAAACCAATTGATTAATCTTTGAACGTTTCCGATTTCATAAGTATTGATATCTAAATTGTGTTTCTTTTCTTTGCTGTGGGTCGGAGGCGTTATGGCGCTATGAAAACCTAGCTTATAAGCCTCTTTTAAGCGTGCGTTCGGCTGAGAAACGGCACGAATTTCGCCTGACAGACCAATTTCACCAAAAATAACCGCATCCGCCGGTAACGGCTTGTTGGTCAGCGAAGAAATTACCGCCATGG
Organism: uncultured Pseudomonadota bacterium; assembly: GCA_949295995.1. Taxonomy (GTDB): domain Bacteria; phylum Pseudomonadota; class Alphaproteobacteria; order RF32; family CAG-239; genus Scatocola. The sequence continues at coordinate 48,850 of CASFNK010000002.1, read as the reverse complement.
CTACGGCTAAATCTGCCGCAGGTTCCGAAATCTTTAAGCCGCCGGCGATATTCAAATATACATCTTGTGAGCTTAAATTCATGCCGCAACGGGCTTCCAATACCGCTAAAACCATTGCCAAACGATTAGAATCCCATCCGACAACTGCGCGTTTGGGGCTGGCATAGCCGGTTGGACTTACGAGTGCTTGAATCTCTACCAAAACAGGTCTGGAACCTTCAATACCGGCAAAAACGCATGAGCCGGAAATATTCCCCTGACGCTCTGCCAAAAACAAAGCAGACGGATTTTCAACTTCAACCAAGCCTTGGTCTTGCATTTCAAAAACACCGATTTCATCCGTTGCGCCGTAACGGTTCTTGACTGCACGCAAAATACGGAAATGATGCCCTCTTTCTCCTTCAAAATACAATACGGTATCAACCATGTGTTCCAACACTCTGGGACCGGCGATTGAACCTTGTTTGGTAACATGACCGACCAAAAAGAGTGTAAAGCCCTTCTTTTTAGCTAATTTTATCAGCTCATAAGCGCAGGCTCTGACTTGAGTTACACTGCCCGGTGTGGATTCAACTTCTTCCAAATACATGGTTTGTATCGAATCGATTATCACCACGGCGGCTTGAGAGGCTTCCAAAGTAGTAATTATATCTTTGACATTGGTGGCTGAGGTCAATTTGACGGGGGATTTTTCAAGCTGTAAACGCTTGGCGCGAATCCGAACCTGATCAATCGCCTCCTCGCCGGAAATATAATAACACTCATGGTCTCCGGCTTGATTAGCTATGCTGGCGCAAGTTTGCAACAATAAGGTTGATTTACCTATTCCAGGGTCGCCACCAACCAAAATTGCCGAGCCGGGGACTAAACCCCCGCCACAAACTCGGTCCAACTCCTTAATACCCGTAACAAGACGTGCCAGAGCCTCTTGCGAACCACTTAGCGGTACAAATTCCAAAATACGCCCTTTTTTCTTGGGCGCAAGGTTGGAAAAACCTTCGCCGCCGACTTGTTCCTCTGTAATAGAGTTCCATTCACCGCAGGAATCGCATTTGCCCTGCCACTTGGGATAGACCGCTCCGCAATTTTGACAGACAAACTCGCTGCCGCCTTTTTTAGCCATGCCTCAAACCTCTACTTTTATCGGACCTTGTGAACAACCGTTTATAAACTGGCGAACATACGGGTTATCGGTTTTATCCATCTCTTTAACCGTGCCTTGCCAAATGATTTTGCCTTTGTAGAGCATGGCAATTTTATCGGCAATTTTACGAGCCGAAGCCATATCGTGCGTAATGGTCAAAGCCGTTGCGCCTAAGCCTTTAACTGATTCAATAATCAAATCATTAATCACGTCTGACATAATCGGATCCAGACCTGTGGTCGGTTCATCAAAAAAGATGATTTCCGGACGGGTGGCAATGGCTCTGGCCAAACCAACGCGCTTTTGCATACCGCCTGAAAGTTCTGAGGGTGAAAGATCTGCAACGTCAGGGGCTAGTCCTACTTGGCGTAAAACGCGAACAGCCTCGTTTTTGGCTTGTTTTTTGGGCATATCTTGATTTTCAATCAAACCAAAAGCAACATTCTCCCATACGCTTAAACTATCAAACAATGCACCTCCTTGGAACAACATTCCCATCTTGGTATGCATTGCCTCAACTTGTTTGCGCGGGGCTCCGACAACTTCTTCTTCATCAACCTTAATCGAGCCGCTGTCGGCATTTAGCAAGCCTTGGATACATTTGATTAAAACCGATTTTCCGGTACCGGAACCTCCGATAACAACTAAGGATTCACCTCTTTTAACATCCAAGTCTATCCCGTCTAGTACAACCTTTTTACCAAATGCTTTGGAGAGATTGCGAATTTCTATTTTATTTTCGTTCATAGTCTTTTCTCCTTGCTCTTATTTGGTAAAGAACATACCGGTAATGATGTAGTTGAAAATTAAAATCAAAATCGAAGAGGCAACAACAGCATTGGTGGTTGCATCGCCGACACCTTGCGCGCCACCTTTGGATTTGTAACCATTATAGCAACCCATCAAAGAAATGATAAAGCCAAAGACCGCGCCTTTGGTAATACCTATCATAATATCAATGGATTGCAACTCGTTGATGGTGGAATTAATATAATTGGCAGGGTTAAAACCTAACTGATAAATTGCAACAACGTAACCTCCGAAAATACCTATAATATCACCGATTAAAACCAGTAAAGGCAATACTATGACACCAGCCAAAAGTCTTGGAGCAACCAAGTACTTAAATGGGTTGGTGGATAAGGTAACCAAGGCATCAATTTGCTCGGTAACACGCATGGTTCCGATTTCAGCAGCCATGGCGGCACCAATTCGACCGGCAACCATCAGACCGCAGAATACCGGTGCTAACTCACGCGTAACCGCAATCAATACAACCTGCGCAACCGCACTTTCCGCTCCGTAGCTTGAAAAACCTGAATAGGTTTGCAAGGCAATGACCATACCAGCAAAAATTGTGGTTAAAGCCACAACCGGTAAAGAATAAAAGCCGATATCCATTAATTGGCGACCTACCAGACGCAGATAAAACGGCGGTGTTACGGTGTGATACAGAGATTGTGCAATAAATTGCGATAGTTGCCCTAGTCTAAAGATAAAGGAAACCAGCGGTTTTCCCAGTTTACGTAATGAATTTTCGATGATTTTGCCCAGCATTATCTTTCTTTCATTAATAAAGTTAGAATTTTAGGTATATTAGAGCCTATGGGCTTAAAAATCAATAAACTTATGAATTTTCATCACAAGCCAGCGCAACTTTATGTACTGCCGATAATTCAAACGGATAGAGGCGAATTTTTTTTATCTCAATACCTAAAAGCGTTATTGTTTCAAAAAGAGGCAATCGTTCTATTTGGCTTAAATTGTTTGTTAATTCAATAACTAAAGAAATTTTACTTTGTTTTTTATGGGGCATTTTAACAATACCTATTCCCCTTACCTCAAGCAAACCCTGAATGGTTTGCGGGCAAGAGGCTATAATTGCACCAGAAACAAGCTCAATATTTGTTCTATCATCAGATATGAGAATGGCTTGTTTTTCTTTAATTAAACGTAAGGCAAGGTCAGATTTTCCGCTCCCAGAAGGACCGATGAGGAGTATTCCTTTATGGTTTAGTTCAAGACAGGTTGCATATATATTTTCCATTATCAAACCTTATAGAGAGCTAAAACGGGCAAGACGTTGCTCATCTTTACTTTCAAGCGTTATTTTACGACCGTTTCCATAAGGCGTGATATTTATTTTTATGCATTTGCGAGGTAAATATCCCCCCATTTTTTCCGGCCATTCAATTAAACATACGCCGCAAGCCATTGCCTCCTCCATATTCAGCTCAAAAATTTCTTCAGCTGATTTGAGGCGGTATAAGTCATAATGGTATATCTCAAAATCAGGCGCATCATAGGTTTGCAACAAAGTAAAGGTTGGGCTCGGGACTTCTTCGGCTTGAGTCAAACTCTGAATAAAAGCACGAGCAAAAACCGATTTACCCATACCCAAAGTCCCAAAAAGTGCAAAGACATCTCCCGGTTTGGCAAGAGCGGCAAACTTTTTGGCCAATTTTTCGGTCGCTTCAATATTCGGGCAGATAAAGTCTGTCATCTTCTTATATTCCAAATATATTTTCGCGACGTTTTTTAGGTTTGATTACTTTGATTTTTGGCTTTTGTCCCTGAAGCGCACGCCAGTCTTCGGGCATATAAAATTTTCCTTGCCAGAGACCATGGCCGTTCCTTTGTGCTTGTTGCTGATAGGGCATATAAATATCCGTGTATTTAGTATATGCAACCGCCCAGCCGGCATTAACCAAAGCTGCTCCTAAATCATATTGTCCCAAAGAGCAGGTACCGACCATATTGCCTTTTTCATCTTGTTGCATAATGTGGCAAGTAAGAGGATTATCCCCTATCCAGCCCTTAAGCCACAAAGCTGCCTGACGACCGCAATTATATGAACGACCGCTCTTATCGGCACAGGTTTGGCTGATTTCCGGCGCGTCAATGCCATATAATTTGAAATAACGACCTTGAATTTGCAAGGTATCTCCATTCATCACTTTGGCCGAACTTCTGAATGTCGGCAAAGCATTCATATCAATCCCTTGATTTTGCGGAGCTTGCTGACCTCCTCCGATGGCATTCATAAATTGTTGAAAAGAACTGACCTGCGGCTCTTGCTTGGTTGAGGGTTGATTATTTTCATCTTGCGGAGAATTGAAATTTTCATTTAATGAGGGTTGTTCGTTATCTGAGAGTTGTATTTGATTGTTAGATTGCGGTATTTGACCTTGTCCTGACATGGCAAAATTTTGGGAGCGACCTAAAAAACTTTGTAAATTTTTACCAAAACCATTAAATCCATCCTTAAACGCACCAATCGCATAAAGAATAAAAGCTATAACTCCTATTACCGCTATAAATGAAGGAATACATCCCATGGCGCGCCAGGCCATTTTGGTAAAGATATAAAGCGCAATCAAACCGATGATTAAACCTATAAAACCGCCGCCTTGCAATACCAGATTACTGCTTTGAGTGCCGCTGCCACCGACAAGAATTAATATCAGCGCACCCATGCCCCATAAAAACTTTTTCAGAAACAGCATCTTTTTCTTCCCTCAAGTTAATTTTGCTTTATTAGAACATATCTCTTCATAAAAATCTATTATATTTTTATTATCCTTTCGTAAAGATATCGTTAGTTTTTACTTTTTTCATTGATTTTGTTTTTAAGCCTTGTTTTTTGACTCTACAGAGGATTTTTCCCTTTTTATGTATGCTTTATTAAAAATTTTTAAATTATACCCTCATTGACAATTTTTTGAAGCACACAAAAAAGCGGGTGTAAAATTCCCGCTTTTTTATTGATTTTCAATAAGTTAGACTAATCTATAACTTTAATTGAAAATTTTTCATTGGAATTTGTGGTCGGCGCGACAGGTTCTGTCTGCTGAAAGCCTAAACTATGACGCTCGCCAGACTTCTTTTGTTCCAAAATATCTATAATCATATCCAATTCAGCCGGAGAGGCATATTGCAAAACTACCTTACCGCCGCCTTGTTTGCTTGGTGATATTTTAATTCTTAAACCAAGATTTTTGTTTAAGTCTTTTTCTATGTCCACCAAGTCGCTGTCTTTGGGTGTTTTGGCTTGAGGTTCTTTTTTACCTTCTTTTTGTTTGGCAACCAACTCCTCAACCTGACGCACACTCAAGTCTTTCGATATTATTTGCTTAGCCAAGGCTTCGGCATTCTCCAATCCAACCAAAGCTCTGGCATGACCCGCGCTTAATTTGCCTTCTTTTACCAGTTGTTGTACTTTTTCCGGAAGATTAAGCAAACGCAACGTATTGGCAATATGACTTCTGGATTTACCAATGATTTGAGATAAGGCCTCTTGCGTATGTGCAAACTCATCAATTAATCTTTGCAGCCCCTCTGCCTCTTCTATTGCCGACAGATTTTCTCTTAACAAGTTTTCAACTAAAGCCACTTCCAAGACTTCTTTATCAGACAAGTCTTTTTCTATGACCGGAACTTTGTCAAGTCCTGCCAATTTTGATGCACGCCAACGGCGTTCACCCGCAATTATTTCATATCCTATTCCTGTACGACGAACCAATAATGGCTGTAAAACCCCTTTTTCTTTAATGGAATCGGCAAGAGATTGTAGTGCCTCTTCATCAAATTCCGTACGAGGTTGAAATTTTCCGGGTTGGAGTAAATCTATATCCACCAAGTTCGAGCCTGATAAATTCGGAGCCAGTGATGATAAGTCTTCATTTTCATTTACGTCAAAATCATCATCTCCCAACAAAGCACCCAGACCACGTCCCAAACTTTTACGCTTGTGTGAATGATTGTCGGAGGTTTCAATATTATTCAGCATTTTGCCAATTTCTTTTTCTTCTTCTAGCATGCCATTAATTCCTTCTCTCTTTTCAATACTTCACCGGTTAAACTAATGTAGGCTTGTGAGCCTGGACATTTGAAGTCATAAATCAAAACCGGCTTACCATGAGACGGTGCTTCGGAAATTCTGACATTCCGCGGAATAACGGTTTGATAAACTTTTTTACCGAAGAAACTTCTTACATCATCTTCAACCATTTGCGTCAAATTGTTGCGCTTGTCATACATTGTTAAAACAACACCCTGCAATTCAAGTTTCGGGTTAAATTTCTTTTTGATTTGATTGATATTACGAATTAAATCCGTAATGCCTTCAAGGGCTAAAAATTCGCATTGCAACGGCACGATAACAGCATCGGCGGCAACAAGTGCATTAATTGTAACCAAACTCAGTGAGGGTGGGCAATCTATTAATATATAGTCATAATTAACAGCATCTCTTTGCAATGCTTTTTTCAACGCAAATTCACGATTGTCAATTTCAACTAATTCAACTTCGGCACCCGCCAAATCAGGTGATGACGGTACAAGCGAAAAATTAGGAATCTCTGTCCAGACAACTGCCTCGGAAATTCTCTTTTCGCCAAGCAAAACTTCATAAGATGATGCCATTCGTCCGCTCTTGTTTATGCCCATGGATGTGGTGGCGTTTCCTTGCGGATCCAAATCAACTACCAGTACTTTCTTTCCGGCGGCAGCCATAGCTGTTGCTACATTTACCGTCGTGGTTGTTTTACCAACTCCGCCTTTACGGTTGGCAATGGCAATAATTCTTGGCATTATTTAACTCCTTTAAGTTTTGCTAATTTGGTTATGATTAAAATGACGCCCTCTGATGAGGTTTCGCTTGGGTTAATTTGACATTCAAATCGCCAATGTTTTTTGGCTTCATCTATTTCTTCTTGATGTTTTTTACCTTTGGGAAAAATGCATACCGTCTCCTTTTTGCAAAATGGATATGCATAGCTCAGCAACTCCGTCAAAGAGGTCATGGCACGAGAGGTAATAACATCTGTTTTATTTTTGGGAAGTGATTCGATTCTTTGATTGAGAATTTCTACATTTACAGAGCAAATTTCCGACACATGTTTTAAATACAGTGTTTTCTTTCCAACACTCTCAACCAAGCTCACTTTTAAATACGGTGTTTTTTCCGCAGCCATAATCGCTAATACCATTCCAGGAAAACCTGCACCAGAGCCAAAGTCATAAAGGCTTTGCGCTGATTGAGGAATATATTTGAAGAGCTGCATCGAGTCGATAAAATGACGATTCCACGAGTCCTCCAAAGAGGAATTGCTTACCAAATTAAACTTATTTTGCCACTCTTGAAGAGAGGCTTCATAAGCTCTTAACTTGAGTAATGTTTCACGTGAAACATCGTATTTTTGCATTTCGTTTTCCATACAAAAATTTATATATTTTTTACAAAAAATTTAAAAGTTTTTTATATGAGTTATAAACACATTATTCGATTAATTTTAAAATTATTTTAAATTCAAACAGATAGTCATCTATATTGAATCTATACCTTAATATTTTAATATTTTTAAATACGGTGTTTTGTTACAAAGACCAGCGTTTTATGGCGTTTAATTGGGATAATAATGTCTCTGCCTCGTCAAAATATTGCCCAAGTTGTGAAACAGAATGAGCATCATCACTTATAATCAGCGGAATATTATTTTTAACCAGCTCTTCTAAAATCCAACGGGCAGGGTAGAACGAACCGATAGAGTTTTTGCCCTTAGTGTTAATTTCTGTTGGCATATTATGCTCTTTTAGTGCGGTTACGATTCCTTTAATCTCATCAACAAAATCATATTCTCCTATTACACCGCTCCAACGAGCAAAGTCTATATGCGCTAAAAAATTAAATTCATCGCTTTCAACAGCTTCACGAATATTGTTAAAATGATTGCGGAAAAGCTCTTTGTTTTTTGCTTCAGATAAGCCATATCTTTGAAAATGATAAATCTCATATACTTCTGTTCCATTTTCGTTGGTTACCTGATGATTACCGTTTATGAGGTAGTCAACATCTATCTTTTGTTTAAACTCTCTAAACTCATCTAGCCAACCTGGAATCGGAAAATAATCAACCTCAAAACCGGCATAAACTTTTATTTCGGGATTCTCTTTGGCTATTTCTCTTATTGTGGCAATATGCCTTTGGACTGGCTCAAGAGCATCCTTAAAAGACGAAAAAAAATGTATCCTTTTCTCAATGAAGGATGAACCGTCAAATGGTCGCTAATACCAATGGCTTTCCAACCCAATTTTTTGGCTTGCTCTACCATTTCGGATATGCTGTTTCTTCCGTCAGAAAAAGTTGTATGTGTGTGAAGAGAAAAATTTTGTATCATTTCCTTATTCCTAATAGCTCATAAACATCTCTGTTACATTTCTTATTAAAATAGGATAATCGGCTTTTGATGATATTTGCAAAATGCATCATCTGTTCTTTGTTTATCGGATAGCGATTGGCTAAAGATGTAAAACGGTATTCTATGGTGCAATCTTTTCCCATATCGTTCAACACATCTGTCAACTGCATTAAATAATCATATTCATTAAAATCAATTTGAGATAAAAACTTTTGGCAGAAAATAACATCATCATTTATTATGGGATAGGTTTTGATATCAAAATCTTTTTCATAAAAATTATGGGTGATACAAATTCGGGCTATTTCATCCCAACCTTTTGCGGTCATTAATTGATAGCCAACCCAGCCGTGGTGGCATTGTTCGGCTTTTTCATCCTTTATGCGACCGCAATCGTGTAATAATCCCATTACATAACAAAGTTCAGGATTCATATCTTTTGTATGCAAAGCAATTATTTTGGCGTTTTGCGCAACCTTATTACAGTGTTCTCTATATGTCTTTTCCCATTCTGGCAAAAAAGGGCAGGGACTTGAATTACGCTCTTTGATGACATATTCAAAAAATTCTTCCGCCTCTTTGATATTGGGATAAGACATTTTAATTAACTCCGAGTAGTTTATAAATATCGCAACCGCATTTGGCATCAAAATAGCTTTTTAGTTTTAGAGCTTCGCGATATTTTTTCTTTAGCAACACCGTCGGAATTTTATAAGTATTTTGCAGATATTTCATACGCTCTTTGAGATTATAGTTTACACCAATTGATAATCTATCACATAACTGAATCAGGCGGTCATAATCATCAAAAGGAACTTCTTGTATTAGTTTACGACATTTTCTCATTTCTGAGGGACTATAAGAGGCATATTCTTTAATATTTAACTCTTGCTCATAAAAAGTATGCGTCAAACAGATACGCGCAAGTTCATCATAGCCTAATTTGTTTAGTGCCTTATAACCCTCTAGGCCATGAAATTTATCGGAACGTTCGTAATCATAGGTGAGTTTGCCATAGTCATGAAACAAGCCCATCATATAGGCTTTTTGACCATCAATTTCGGGAATGCGCGATGCTATCATTTCTGCGCAGACAGCAACCATGGCTGAATGTATTCTGAAATCTTTTGCTATACCCATTTCAAAACGTGAGGACTGTTCACAACGTTTTTTTAGAGTTTCTTCAAAAAGTTTCAGAGCTTCTTGCATGGTTGGCATAGTCATAGCTCACCTCTTTATATAGCCTAAAATTGCAGTTATGGCGGCAGGGGTTACTCCCGGAATGCGAGAGGCCTCGCCAATGGTTGAGGGGCGAACACGGGATAATTTTTGCACCATTTCTCGCGAAAGCCCTCCTATTTTTGCATAATCAATATCTTCTCTGATTTTGAGTTTTTCATCTTTTTGGAAGACTTCAATATCGGCTTCTTGTCTTTTTAGGTATCCGGAATATTTAGCCTCAATCTCTATTTCCTCATAAACATCATTGGGAATATTTTGTAACTGCGGCCAGAGAAGGTTGATTGTTTCACGTGAAACACCGTCATAAGACATTACATTAAAAGCTGTTCTTTTGGTGCCGTCGCGTTTGGTTTTTATACCATATTCTTCCAGCTTATTCGGGTTGATTGTCAAGCTCTCGCAAAGTTCTCGATATTTATTAATTGCGTCTGATTTTGCTTTAAATACAGTGTATCTTTCCTCACCAACGCAGCCAACATTATGTCCTATTTCAGTTAAACGCAAGTCGGCATTATCAGCTCGCAGTAATAAACGATATTCCGAACGAGAGGTAAACATACGATAGGGTTCATCAACACCTTGGGTGATTAAATCATCTACCATAACCCCTATATAGGCTTGGCTACGGTCAATGGTAAATTTGCGTCCTTTGCCCTCGGCATAAAGCGCGGCATTTACACCCGCCAGAAGTCCTTGTGCAGCGGCCTCCTCATAACCGGTCGTACCATTAATTTGTCCGGCTAAAAACAAACCTGAAACTTTTTTGGTTTCAAGCGTGTTGGTTAGCTCTTGCGGATCAACATAGTCATATTCAATCGCATAAGCATAACGCAAGATTTCGACATCTTCCAATCCCTCAATGGTATGAATAAATTGTTCTTGAACATCGGCCGGTAAAGAGGTTGATATTCCGTTTGGATAAACAACGTCCGTATTTAGTCCTTCGGGTTCCAAAAAGATTTGGTGGCTGGTGCGGTCAGCAAACTTAACCAATTTATCTTCAATGCTCGGACAATATCTTGGTCCAACACCTTTGATTAATCCTGAAAATAAAGCGCATTTTGAGAAATTATCTCGAATGATTTTATGCGTTTTCTCATTTGTATGCGTTATATAACACTGTATTTGCGGATTGGTGATTTCTTTAGTTAGATAAGAAAAGGGTTGCGGCGGATAATCACCATCTTGGGTATCCAATTTTTCCCAATGAATGGTTTTGCCATTCAAACGGGCAGGGGTTCCGGTTTTAAGACGACCGACTTTAAGCCCTTTTTGCTTTAAATACGGTGTTATACCTGAGCAACTAACGTCGCCTATTCGGCCTCCAATCGAGGTTTCATGTCCAACAAACATTACACCGTTTAAGAATGTTCCCGAAGTCAGGACAACAGCTTGGGCTGATATTTCACTTCCATCTGCCAAGATTACACCGCTGACTTTATCACCATCAAAAAGCAAGCCCTCAACAGCAGCTTCCAGAATAGTCAGATTGCTTTGAGCTTGCAGAGCTTCCAACATATATTTTTTATATAATTCCCTATCGGCTTGTGCACGAGGACCTCTAACAGCAGGTCCTTTTGATTGGTTTAGCATACGGAATTGAATACCGCCTTTATCAATCACTCTGGCCATTAAACCATCTAACGCATCAATCTCTTTGACTAAATGACCTTTGCCTAATCCACCGATTGCCGGATTACATGACATGGCGCCAATGGTGTCAATTTTATGAGTGATGAGTAAAGTGTTTGCTCCGGTTCGGGCGGCTGCGGCGCAGGATTCACATCCGGCATGTCCGCCGCCAACAACAATTACATCATATTTTTTATTATTGTTCTTCATTTATTCGTCCTTTTCTGCCTATATGACAGATTTTATTTGCGGCTATTTTAACACAAAATATATTATCAAGCCGTTAACTACCCTCTCATTTAAAAGCAAAAAACCGCCATTAAAGGCGGTTTTAAGATAAAGATTGGTGTTAGAAAACGTGATTTTTAACACAATACTGCCAATAGTCATAAACTTTTTCCCGCGCCAATACAGCCGGGCAAAGGACAATAACCGAAAAAATATAGCGCCAGCAAAGGTATCTTTCGTAAGCACAAAAATCTTTGTAGTTCATCAGGTACGTTGCTCTGTCTTGTAACCAATATCTGAGGTTTGAAATTTCTTCCTTATACATTATTGGGTACGAAGAAAATGCAAAACCTGCATTCTTACTTTGTTGGCAGAGTTTCAAAAATGCTTCTCTGATTTTTTGAGTGAGCCCATCTTCATTTTTCAAAAGTTCTTCCTCTGAAAGAACACTAATTCGATTGGTGATGAGTTTTTCCAATCCGTCTGAATAATTTTCCATACATACAAATTTTTTTTAATTAAACAATAATAAAATATGTGCTTTTCTTAGAGCATATATTTTATTTAAAATCAAGTATTTCTTAGCCTTAAATTATTTGCCGATACAAAATGAACCAAAGATTTTATCTAAAATATCATCTACTTCGATACGTCCGGTGATTTTACCTAATCCACGAGCGGCCATACGGATGTCTTCGGCGGCAAGCTCAATTTCTTTTTGCAGATTAAAAGCCTGCAGAGCCTCTAATGTTTCATTTAGTGCTTCTCTGTAACGAGCACGCGTTATCAGCAAATTAGAATTTGATGTAAAGCGGCTTTCAATTTGAGTGGTGATTGCGTTTAAGAGTTTTTCCAAACCTTCTTTGGGTTTGGCGGCAATAACTATACAGCTACTTTTTTCTAATTCTTGCCTTTTATCTTCGGAAATGCAATCAGCCTTATTGGCAACAAAAAGAATTTTATCAGAAATTGTTTTTTTAAGATTATCAAAGATGTGAACACTGTCTTGTGAGGCATCAAACAAACATAATACCAAGTCAGATTCTTTGATTTTATCATAAGCAATTTCTATTCCGCGTTTTTCAATTGCGTCTTCGACTTCTCTTAAACCGGCCGTGTCGGTAAACATTACCGGATAGCCTTTTAGGTCTAAATGAACATCAACCGCATCGCGCGTGGTGCCGGCAATGTTTGAAACTATCGCCGCTTCGCGATTGACAATCGCATTTAATAAACTTGACTTTCCAGCGTTGGGCGGACCAACAATTACAACCCTAAAACCTTCTCTTAGACGCTCACCAATATTATCTCCTTTGATATGTTCGGATATTTTGTGCGCAAGTTTAAATACAGTGTCCTCAAGTTTAAATACAGTGTCTTGTGGGATATCTTCATCAGGAAAATCAATATAAGCCTCCAGATAAGCCATAACCTGCAAGAGTTCTTCTCTCCAGCCTTCATAAAGATTTTTTAATCCGCCTTCCATTTGGCGCATTGCATATTTTTGCTGTTCGGAGGTTTCGGCATCAATTAAGTCCGCCAATCCTTCCGCCTGAGTTAAATCCATTTTGCCGTTATAAAAAGCTCGTTTAGAATATTCACCCGGTTCAGCCAAACGATAACCTTCTATTTGACTTAATGAAGAAAGGACTCCAGAAATTACGGCCTTAGAGCCGTGAATCTGTAATTCGACGATATCTTCCCCCGTAAAAGAATTAGGTGCCTTAAAATACAAAACCAGGCTTTTATCAAGCAATCTTTTTTCAGGCAAAGAATAAATATTGGTAAAATAGGCATAACGGGCTTTGATTGTATCAACTTTAATATCCGTCATCTGTTCTATGACCTTGAGAGCGTTGTCTCCGGAAATACGTATTACGGCAACACCCGATTTTCCGAACACAGTCGATAGAGCATAAATTGTTTTGTTATCCATCTTTTTATCCTGTTTATTTTAATTTGGGCTGAATATAACACAAAATTCTGAAAAAAACAGCAAATTCTCATAAAAGGCGTTTTTTTGACTTTGGAGCGGTTTTTTACTTTTGTTTAAGTGTTTCCTTATAAAATAGGTAAAATTCTCACCTGTGGGCTTTACACGGACTCAGTTTTTTCTAATGAAAGTAGCAAATGAATAAACATTCTAAAAAATTAATCATCTGGGATTTTGACGGTGTTATGGCCGATACCGAAAAATTATGGATTGAAAATCGCCGGTTAATGGTCAACAAAGTTTTCGGGTTAAATTGGGATTTTGAAACAACCAATCATTATCTTGGGGGAATGAGTGATAAAACCAAACGCATGAACTTGGATAAAATCGGTTTGAAGACAGATGATAAATTTTGGGTTGATAGCTTAGCCATGGATATGAAAATTATGGCTGAAGGGTTTCCTCCTGTCGAAGGGGTGGAAGAAATTTTACAAAGCAAAGATTTTTTACATTGTGTCGCTACGGGCGGTATCTTGTCAAAAAGCATTGAAAAACTCAAAACTATCGGCTTTTGGAATAAGTATATCTCACAAAAAAATCTCTTTACCGCAGATATGGTTGAACATGGAAAACCAGAGCCGGAGTTATTTCTTTTCGCTGCTCAAAACATGGGGGTTTCCCCTCAAGACTGCGTGGTGATTGAGGATTCTCTTGCCGGAATGACTGCCGGATTAAGAGCAGGTATGTATGTGGTGGCTTTTGTGGGCTGTGAAATGAACAAATCTCCGCAGTATATAGAAAAAATCAAACAACTCGGCGTTAAACATATTTTCGAAACTATGCAACAATTCAAAGACTTTCTCTATGAAATTTAATATTTGACAAAATACACAAAAAGTGGCATAAATCTCGGAAAATATTCATTATTAATACTTAAGAATTATGTATATGAAAACAGAAACGTTACTTCGTTGCCTGATTAACATTGCGGCAACTGTTTTGTTGATTTGGGGTTTAGTTACTGATTATGACCGCGTTTATATGTTTTGCGCGGTAATTTTAGCGGTAAGTTACCTGTGTATTTATAACAGGTCAACGAAAAATCCTAAAAATATTCCATGGTTTAACACCACAATCTCTTATCTGGCATTTTGTTGTTTTATGGCATTGCCAGGGTTGATGAACTTGGCTCAGAATATTACAAGTTCAATTGTGGCTCTGCTTACTGTTACCGGTTTATTGTGCTTGTTAGATGCATACGTGCCGGTGATTGTTTACCAATTAGGGTATCGCTCAGCCAACAAGCCAAGGTATCCAGCAACAATGTTGGTTTTTATCATTGCCATATTTTTTGCTGCGGTGATGATTAATTAAAAAAGCCTCCCAATCGGGAGGCTTTTGTTTTTTTAAGAATTCATCGTATTGAAGAAATCTTGATTGTCTTTGCTTTGCTTTAATTTATCAAGCAAGAATTCCATACCGTCGGTCATACCCATTTGCATTAATACACGGCGCAAAACCCACATCTTGGACAAGGTGGCTTTATCAACCAAAAGCTCTTCTTTTCTGGTGCCCGAACGAGTGATGTCAATCGTTGGGAATAAGCGTTTGTCGGTTAATTTTCTATCCAAAATGATTTCTGAGTTACCGGTTCCTTTGAACTCTTCAAAAATGACTTCATCCATTCTTGAACCGGTATCAATCAAAGCTGTGGCAATAATAGTTAAAGAACCACCTTCTTCAACATTACGCGCAGCACCTAAAATACGTTTCGGACGTTGCAGCGCATTGGCATCAACACCACCGGTCAAGACCTTACCTGATGATGGAATTACCGTATTATAGGCACGGCCTAAACGGGTAATGGAATCGAGCAAAATGACAACGTCTTTTTTGTTTTCAACCAAACGTTTGGCTTTTTCAATCACCATTTCGGCAACCTGAACGTGGCGAGAGGCCGGCTCATCAAAGGTAGATGAAATGACTTCACCTTTTACGGAACGGGTCATATCGGTTACTTCTTCCGGACGCTCATCAATCAGCAAAACCATCAAATAAGCCTCAGGGTGATTTTGTGCAATAGCGTGAGCGATGTTTTGCAACATTACGGTTTTACCGGTTCGGGGCGGCGCAACAATAAGTCCTCGTTGACCTTTGCCTTGCGGCGCAATCAAGTCAATCACACGACAGGTATAGTCTTTGTCGCCGCAAATAATATCAAAGTTTAATTTTTCGGTCGGATATAATGGGGTCAAGTTGTCAAAATTAACACGCAATTTTGATTTTTCCGGATTATCAAAGTTAATGGTGTTTATTTTTGTTAAGGCAAAATAACGCTCGTTATCTTTAGGTCCTCTGATTTCTCCTTCAACCGTATCACCGGTGCGAAGACCAAATTTTTTAACCTGAGAAGGAGAAACATAGATATCATCAGGACCCGCAAGATAATTGGATTCTGCAGATCTTAAAAAACCAAAACCATCAGGCATGACTTCTATTGTGCCTTCGCCTGAAATGATAATATCATCGTCTGCTAATTTTTTAAGAATGGCAAACATTAAATCTTGTTTGCGCATGGAAGAGGCATCTTCTATTCCTAAATCTTCCGCTTGAGTTAATAACTCCGTTGGAGACTTTTGCTTGAGTTCTTTTAAATTCATGGAAACCTTAAATATGATTGGAATTAATATTAAAGAAATATAAATAAGTAGAAACTATATTAGATAGTATAAGTTTATATATGCTTAAAATTTAAAACTGTCAAATAAAGTTTGGAGTTTTTTTAGGGCAATTTTATGCACATTCTGCCTTGCCAATATAAATTTAAAAAAAATATGTAGTTATTAGTGTATTCCTGTGAGTTTTGTGGATAAGTTTTTATCTTCAGAGTTATGCAGATGTTAATGCTTTGTTAATAATTGTGTTAACTAAAATTAAACAATGGTTAAGGAATCGTTAAAATATTTTTAGACGCAAAATGTAAATACAAATTTTGGTTCGTTGTATATAACTTTTTTATCCCCAGAATGTGAATCAATTCAAGGCTTGTGTGTAACTTAGATGATTAGATTTTACATTGTGGTGATTAATTTGTATAAAGACTGAAGAAGGGCTGGTTATACACAGTTTTGAGTGCTTTTGTGCATAAGTGAGTCAAGCCTTTGTTTTTGGAGATTTTTTATGAAACTAATCGCTGTTACCGGGTCTATTGGATGTGGAAAAACAACGCTTGCTGACCTTATTCGTAAAATGGGGTTTTGCGTGTTTGATGCTGATGGCTGGGTTAGGCGTCTTTATTATCAAAAAGATTTTATAAAAGTTATCGCTCAACATTTTCCATCTGTTATGGAAAATGAAAAAGTTAATAAAAGAGCGTTACGCAATATTGTTTTTAATGATAATCAACAGTTAAAATTATTGGAAAGTCTTATTCACCCTTTTTTGAAACAAACACTGAAAAATTTAAAAAGAAAAAATGCCTTTTATGAGGATTTGTTTTTCTTAGATGTGGCTTTATTATTCGAAATGGGGTGGGAAAAATATTGCGACTTGGTGATTGTTGCCGATGTGGATTATGAAACACAAAAAAAACGTGTGATGAAGAGAGATAATATTTCGGCTGAGGATTTTGATAAAATTAACAATGTGCAACTCAATAATGAACATAAAAAAGTGTTGGCTGATGTGGTGATTGATACAAACAAACCCTTAAATGTGCTCAAAGCCGAGTTGATTTGTTTGTTAAGTGAAATTGAGGATTAATATGGTTAGAGAAATTGTATTTGATACGGAAACAACTGGTTTTAATGTTGATGAAGGAGACCGTTTGGTGGAAATCGGTGCCGTGGAGCTGATTAATCATATTCCGACCGGTGTAACGTATCACCAATATATTAACCCTGAGAGAGAAGTGCCGGAAGAGGCTTTTAAGGTTCACGGGTTAAATTATGAATTTTTGAAAGATTTTCCGACTTTTTCTAAGGTAGCTGATGAATGGCTGGAGTTTGTCGGTGATGCCGTTTTGGTGGCGCACAATGCTTCTTTTGATATCGGATTTTTAAACGGACAGTTAAAAGAACTTGGCAAGCCCTTGTTTACTTGGGACAGGGTAGTGGATACTTTGGAAATTGCCCGAACTTTGTTCCCCGGTGCAAGGGTTAACTTGGATGCTTTGTGTCGGCGTTACGGAATCGATAACAGTGAACGTACTTTGCATGGTGCTTTGCTCGATGCTGACTTGCTCGCTAAAGTGTATTTGGAGCTTTTAGGTGGGCAAGAACCTAGTATGTTGAAAGAAGAGAAAAAAATTTCTCATGCGACGGTTTTTGCTGACAGTTCACAACAAAAAAGAGAATTCAGACCGGCCAGAAATTTTGATTTGAGTGCGGAAGAAATTCAGGCTCATAATGATTTTGTGGCGGCAAACATTAAAGATGCCGTATGGTTGAAAGAACCAAGCAGTGAATAGCTTGACTTTTGATTTGCTTTCATTTATGTTGCTTTTCATATTTTTATTATTTAACTTATATGATTATGAAACAGAAAATTTTAACAATCGGAAGGCATGGTGCTTATGATTTTATGAGTTCAATGCCGTTGCTTGACTATAGTATGGTTGAAGCTTTTTATCGGGGCAAACAATTGAAAAGTTTGTCTGAAGGCGTGGATAAAATTTATTCTTCTCCAATGCCTAGGGCTAAAATTACGGCTTGTTTGAATGCAATCGGTGCCGATGGGGATGAAAACCAAATTACTCTTACAAATAAATTAACTGAAAGTGCTTCAGAAAGTACTCTTAGAATTTTATGGGAGGAATTGAAAAATCAATGTGAAAGTTTGGGCTTAAATCATCTGCATTTGGTAACTCATTTGCCGGTGATTGATACTTTGTCCTATCTTTTTTTCAAGTTTTCATATTTTGTTGCACCGGGTGAGTGTTTGGTGCTGGAAAGTGATTCTTGGGAAAATATATTTGCCGGTAAAGTTCAAGTTTCTAAATTGCCAGCTTTTGAGCCAAATATGTTGAGTATTTATCAAAGTAGGCTTTTTGGTACGAAAAGAAAAGATATCAATAAAGTCTTTGACGGCGTTAAAAATATTAATCCCGAAGAGGTATTTGATTATCTGGAAGAAATTAACAAATTGAACGAACAATTTGATTTGCAAAAAGTCTGTACTATTTTCAAAAACAAAACCCTGAAATAATTTTCAGGGTTTTTGCTTTTTAAATCAATTTATCTGCTGAATGGCAGAATTTTTGTAGAGGACAATTTATGCAATCTGGTTTTTGGGCTTTGCATATATAGCGACCAAACAATACCAGCCAGTGGTTGGCATTTTTTACATAGTTTTGTGGTAAAACTTTAAGCAAATCTTCTTCTACGTTAAGTGGGGTTTTGCCATCACTCAAATTAAGACGGTGAGAAATACGCATTACATGGGTATCAACTGCTAAAGTGGGTTGATTAAACCAAACATTGAGCACAACATTAGCGGTTTTTCGCCCAACACCGGGGAGGGTTTCTAAAATAGTTCTGTCTTCGGGCACAATTCCTTGATGATTTTTTACAAGTTCTTCTGACAAAGCAATGATGTTTTTGGCTTTGTTGTTATACAAACCAATGGTTTTGATGTAAGTTTTGAGTTTTTCTAATCCAAGAGAAAGCATTTTTTGTGGGGTATCAGCTATCCTGAATAATTCTTTTGTTGCTTTGTTTACTCCTTTATCGGTGCTTTGAGCGGACAAAACAACCGCAACCAATAAAGTATAAGCATTGGTATAGTTGAGTTCGCATTTTGGATTTGGATCTCTTTGGTTGAAGATATCCATAATCTCTAAAATTTCAGAAGAGGGGCGAATCATGCTTTTACTCCTCCGGCACCGGCTGCTTTGGGTGCATTGGCATCTAACGGCCAACGCGGACGCGGTTTGAAGTCAAGCGAATCGGTTAGACCTTTTTGAAATCTTTCAAGTCCGGCCCAAGCAATCATTACACCGTTATCGGTACAATATTTGATTGGCGGGGCTGAAAATTGAAGTTTATGTTTGTCTGCTAAATTTTTAAGGCTTTCTCTTAAAAACGTATTGGCGGCAACACCTCCGGAAACAACCAAATCTTTACCTTCGGGATAATTTTGTTTGAAATAAGAAATGGCTTTTTCAAGTTTGTGGGTTAAACAATCCGTGGCAGCGGTTTGAAAAGCGGCGCATATATCGGCGGCATCACGTTTACGCATAATGGCATGTTCTATTTTGCCATCGGGAGAATAAGATTCAATAATCTTACGGACTGCTGTTTTTAGGCCTGAAAAAGATAAATTGCAATCGCCTGAATTTAGTAAAGGGCGAGGAAGAGGAAATCTGTCCGGATTGCCGACAGAGGCCATTTTTTCTATCATCGGACCTCCGGGGTAGCCAAGATTGAGCATTTTGGCTACTTTATCAAAGGCTTCGCCGGCGGCATCATCAATGGTGGTACCTAGTCTTTCAAAATCACCAACGCCTTTGACAATCAAAATTTGACAATGTCCACCCGAAACTAAAAGCAATAAATAAGGGTAAGTAACGTCTTCGGTCAGGCGGGCACAAAGGGCGTGTCCTTCCAAGTGATTGACAGCAATGAAAGGTTTGTTTAAGGCCAGAGCCAAAGCTTTGGCTGCCATAACACCAACAACAACTCCGCCGATTAAACCCGGTCCAGATGAGGCTGCTATGGCGTCCAAATCTTCGAGCTTGATGCCGGCTTTGTTAACGCAATGTTCAATAATTTCATCTATATGGTCTAAGTGAGAACGAGCCGCTATTTCAGGTACAACGCCGCCAAAAACTTTGTGTTCTTCTTGCGAAAGGAGGCTTTGTCCTAAAATTTCTCTCTTCTCATTGACTATGGCAGCCGCGGTTTCGTCGCAACTGCTTTCTATCCCAAGTACTAACATGTTGTTTATCCGTTTTTGTATTGCAGTTTTTTTTAAATTATATACACTATAAAAAAATTGTTGCCAAGAATTATCACATAAGGATTTTAATATGGTCAAAAATACTGAAAAAAAACAAGAAATTGATGCTATTCAACCTAATCAAACAAAAAATAGGCATCTGTTTTTTAAGACTTTTTCCTTAATCGTTGTTTGTATGATTGGATATGGAGTATGGAAAAATCCGGCTTTGGTGCAAAAAATGACGAATTGGGTTAAGACCAGTTCTGTGCAAGAAGAAAATGCTTACCAAAGAGAAAATATGCTCTATCAGCAAATTTCTTTGTTGCAAAGCCAGATTTCTCAATTGCAAATGCAGGTTAATTCTTTGCAGCAACAATCAAATTCTGAGTTGGATTTGTCTCAAGTAGAAGATAAAATTTCGGCCATTGAACAACAAAATTTAAATGTGATTAATTCTAAAGCTGACGTGGCTACCGTGTTGGGAATTGTTACGCGTCTGGATAAAATTGAAGAAAAATTAGATACTTTGGCAAAAATCAGTGATGACGGCGCTTTGGTTTTAACCGCGACCATGATGGTGCGTGAATGTGCCGACAACGGGGTGAATTTTGTGTATGAGGCCGAAATCTTAAATCAATTGGCTAAAGATGATAAAGATATTCAAAATGATGTCGCAACTATTTTGCGTTATGCAAATGAGGGTGTGATGTCGCAAAATGAATTACAAACCCAATTCCAAAAAATTTATAAAAACTTGCTAAAAGTTAGTGAAAAACAAAGTTTGGAAGGAAAAAGCTGGAAAGAAAAACTCAATATTAAACTCAGCGAAGTCGTGAAAGTTAAAAGAGTTAATGATTTGGCTGTGCCGCAGAGTGAACAACAAGATAAAAATATGTTCAAAAAAGTGAAAAGTTTGGTTGATGCAGGTAATTTGCGTCAGGCTTTGGATGAATTGCACCAGATGAATAATCCGGTTGTTACTGATAACGAAATTTTAAAAGTTTGGATGGATAAAGCTCAGGCTAAGATTAATTTTAATCAAGCTATTGCCAATATTTCAGCTCATTCGTTGGCTTTGATGAAAGTTAACAGCTTAAAAAATAATTAGTTTAGAGGATTGAAAAAATGGATAAATCTGGTTTGAAAAAAGTTTGGGCTGATAAATTTAGTCATGTTCCTCAGGTTTTGGAAAATGTGAAAAAAGTTAGTTCGGCGGCAACGGCTTTTAATGCAAATATTGATGCCGTGCTTAAAATTAAAGGTTCTAAAATTGCTGAATTGGCACAAGCCTCCGGTTTGAATTTGAAAAAACTTTCTGAAAAGGGAAATAATAAACTTTTATTCGGAAGCGATGTGATTAAAGGTATTTTTAAGTGCTTTACCAGAGGTATTGCCGAAGAGTGGTTGACCGAAGATAAAATTGTTTTTGATTGGATGGTTCAACATTTGGGATATGACCGCTTGCAAATGGGCGGGCAAGGTGGAATCGTTGCCAATGTTTTGGCTGTGGTCGGGGTGAATAAAGTTTTTGCTCATGCGAACTCTTTACCAAAACTCCAAGCCGAGCAGTTTTTGAAATTGGATAATTTGGTGTCCTTTGATGATGACGGAAAAGAAAAACCAGCTTACCTGATTGATAGAAAAGAAGATATTCCTTTGATTCACTGGATTATTGAATTTGATAAAGGGGATAGCTTTACTTTTGAGGGAGAAACTTTTGTTTGCCCGAAATCTAACCGATTTATTGCAACTTATGATCCGTTGAATTTGCATTTGGTTATGGATAAAAGCTTTGTTGAAGCAACCACTATCCAAAAAATGGATTATGTGATTTTGTCGGGTTTTCATGCTTTAACCAAGCAAAATGATGGGGTTAATCTTATTAAGAAATCTTTGCCGATTATTGAAAATTGGAAAGAAAATGGTGATATTGTCCATTTGGAAATTGCTTCTACTCAAGATATAGCCGTGCGTAAAGCTATTGTTGATGAAGTTGCTCCTAAAGTTGATTCAGTTGGAATTAATGAGAGAGAAGCTATTGATGTTTTGGAAGTTATCGGTTGTGAAGATTTAGCTCAAAAGTGTAATGAAAATACGCATAGTCAAAATTTGTTTGAGGCTCTGTTAGCTATCAAAAACAAACTTAAAACGCCTCGAATCCAACTTCATATGTTTGGTTTGTATATGACATTGCAAGATAAAGGTTTCAAAATTACACCTGAGGCTAATTTAAGAGGTATGATGTTGGCGGCAACCATTGCTGCCAGCAAGGCCGGAACCGGAAATATTCATAATAAAGAAAATCTTTTATGGGCACACGGACAAAAGGTTTCAGATGTGGGATTAGATGAGTTAACTGATTTGGCTGAATTGCTTAAATCTCCTGCTTTGCTTGAAAACGGTATGGCTGAAGTTGGAGGCTATGATTTGATTGCCTTGCCGACAATCTTGGTGGAAAAACCATTAACTTTGGTGGGTATGGGAGATACTATTTCTTCTTTATCGCTTATCGGTGCCAGATAAAATTTAATAAAAAAGGCTGCATTATGCAGCCTTTAAAAATTTGTTGATGGCGTCAATTACGCGTTGAACAGTATTATCTACTTGTTCTTCTTTGGTTTCGACAACTATATCGGCCTCGGAATAATAAGGATATTCTTCGGAGATATATTTTTCTAATTTGTTTTTAAGATGCGAATCGTCGCCTTCCAAAAATGGGCGATGTTTGCGGCCGGCGGTGCGATTGTATAAAACATCAATATCTGCTTTGAGCCAAATTGTGATAGCATGAAGTTTGGCTAAAGCGCGGGTTTGATCGGCTACAAAGGAGCCGCCGCCTGAGGCCAAAACGCAAGGACTTCCTTGAAGAAGGCGTTTCATTACTCTTTTTTCTCCGGCGCGATATTCTTCTTCGCCAAAACATTTTAGAACATCTACCAAAGATAATCCTGCGGCTTTTTCTATTTCTTGGTCGCCGTCAACAAAAGGCAAATTTAATTTTTTAGCCAATCTTTTGCCAACGCTGGTTTTGCCGCTGCCCATCAATCCTACAAGCAATATTATTTTATCTATTTTTTTGATCATGGTTTGTTTTTTTAATTCTTCTTTCAAGTTTATTATGCTAGATAATATAAAGACTTGTTTTTTTATCAACATTTTTTTTAAGGTTATAGCTTATGAGACAGAAAAAATCAAATTTTATCTACTATGTTATCGGAATTGCTTTGATTGCTGCCGTTTTGTTTGTGGCCAGCCAAGAAGTTCCGTTGAAAGTTGAACAAGTAGAACAACCTTTGGAAAATTCTTTTTTGAATAAGTAAATGGCGGAATCTGTTGTTAACCGTTTTTTGGAGATGATGTCGGCCGAAAGAGGGGCCGCTCAAAATACTCTTGAGGCGTATGGACGTGATGTGTCTCAATTTTTGGAGTATTGCGGAAATGTGTCTTTAAAAAATATTTCCGCTGATGATATTGCTGATTTTGTGCAATATTTGAGCAAAAAGGAGCAATTATCCTCAAAGACGGTGGCTAGAAAAATTTCTGCCGTGCGAGAGTTTTTTAAATTTCTTTATACTGATAAGATTATTAAAGAGAATCCGGCAGCAGATGTGCAAACGCCCAAACAGCAAAAACCTTTGCCAAAGTTTTTAACGCAAGAGGAAATTAAACAACTTATTCAAGCCGCAATGGAAGGAAAGACACCGGCGGAGCGTCGAATGTGTGTAATGTTGGAATTGATGTATGCTTGTGGTTTGCGTGTTTCTGAACTTGTTTCTTTACCTGAAAATTGTATTAATTTTGATAAAAGGCAAATTTTTATAAAAGGTAAGGGAAGTAAAGAGAGAATCGTTCCTATAGCTCCTCAAGCCATTGAGGCTATTTTTGATTATTTGTCTTATCGGGATTATTTTATTAAAGAGGGAAGAAAATCTATTTGGTTGTTTCCGTCAAAGTCTTCTGCCTCAGGACACATCACCAGAGATACTTTTTTTAAACACCTGAAGGAAATAGCCGTTAGTGCCGGTATTTCCCCTCAAAAAGTTACCCCTCACGTTCTACGCCATTCTTTTGCCACACATTTGCTTAATCATGATGTTGATTTGCGATCCGTACAAAAAATGTTGGGACATGAAAGTATTAATACTACTGAAATTTATACGCATATTATTTCTGATAAACTTATAAAAACTGTTCAAAAATTGCATCCTTTGGCACAAAAACATTCTTAGGTTGATTTATCTTGTATTTTATTTTATAGTTCAACTATAAGTAAATGTTTTTTTATGTTATTTATCCATTAAAAGGAGAATTTATGGTGAAGAAAAATACAAGAGGACGCTTGGATGACGGAAGTCCGAATCCGGTGGATGTAGCTGTTGGTAAAAAAATTTATAATAGAAGATGCGAACTTGGATTATCTATGGAAAAATTGGCTTCGGCTCTTGGTTTAACCTTTCAACAAATTCAAAAATATGAAAAAGGGGCTAATCGCGTAAGTGCCAGTAGATTATATGATATCAGCAAAGTTTTAGGTGTTGGTATAGATTATTTTTTTGCAGATATTGATGATGAGGCTGCCAATAAAAGTCCAAGGCAAGTGTTATCAAAAGAAGTTTTGGAGAAATTTGATGATCCGATGACTTGGGAAGAAAGTAAGACTTTGGCTCAAGCCTATTATCAGATTGAAGATAGAGAGCTGGCGCGAACTATGCTGGAGTTGATGATGAGTATTTCTTCTTCAAGCGATAAGGAAAACGAGTTATTTTAGATAACAAAAAAGGGCGGTCTTAATCAACCGTCCTTTTTGTTTAGATTTAGGAAAAGGATTATTCCTTTCCTGTTTTCAGCCGGGCTTCTTTGGCTTTTACAAAGGCGTCGATGATATCCTTTGCTTTTGTTTTTTCCGTTATCCAATCGAGTTTGCCGGACAACTGGAGACCAAGCTGGTCTTCGGTCCACCATATAACCAAATCCCAGTCGTGTTCGCCGGAAAAGTCCGGATTTTTGCAATCGAACACCTGCTTTTGCTCAAAGAGCTTGATTTCCTCATCTTTGAGCTCAAGCCCGCAGTTGAGAGCATAAGCCTTGGCTACTTCTCCGCGGAACAGAGATAAGTAAGCCTTGATATATTCCGGCGCAGCTTTGAAAATTTTACTTCTGATATCGTTGATTTTCTTTGACCCTACGGTGAAGTAATCTATGATATCTCCAAAGGTTGTTTCTTCGCCAAGGTATTGCATTGGAGTTCGAGATTCGGTTGCCAAAATCTGGCGACCCGTGATGTCTTCGCAGAACTCGCACATACGGATGGCAAGAACACGAGTGATGACTTGTCCGTCAATTGATGCAGAAAGCAGTTTTTCCGGAGAAGCTTGAGTTTCTCGTACCCAGAACGCAATGCATTGTTCTTTGGTCATTTCTATGGTGCAGTCTTCATCACCTGAGAAATGTTCTACCAGATTGGCGAAAGTTGCCAATTCCGGCGTTTTGGTGAACAAAGAAGTTCGTTTTTGTTTGCCTGTGAGTGTTTTTAACTCGCTGCACAGCTGTTTTACGGCTGCACGAGGCAGAGTTGATACCTTTTGTTCCAGAATTTCTTGTACTTTAGCTTCTCTTTCCTCAAGAGAAAGGTCTTCCAAAGATGCTTTACTTGTGTGGTTGTTTACGAATTCCACAACGAAACTTTTTACTACCGGCTGAAAAATTTTAGTTTCCATAAAAATTAAAAATTAAATAGTTTGACATAAAAGTAACTGTAATGCTTTTGGATTTAGCACAGCTTTTTATAAAAGACAAGAAAAAATTTGAGAAATTTTGACAAAAATAGCTATTTGATGTTTGCCAGAGCTAAAAATTGTTCCGGTGTTAGCTCTTCAGCACGTGCAGTGAGCGGAATATTTAGCTGTTGGCATTTATCTTCAAGATTAGAAATGCTTTTTAGGCTTTGACGAATCATCTTGCGGCGTTGTCCGAATGCCAGAGTTGTCAGGTTTTCGATTTTGGTTATTTGTTCTGAGGTTAACGTATTTGCTTTGGGGCAGAAAAGTAAAACCGATGACCAAATTTTGGGAGCCGGTGTAAAGCAATTCGGGCTTAAATCCATTAGGTGTTCAATATGACATTGAAGCTGACTTAATACCGAAATGCGCCCATAGTCTTTACTTTTTATCGGCGCCATAATACGTTCGGCCACTTCTTTTTGAAACATTAAGGTCAGAGAACTGTAATTATTAATCTCTTTGAGCCATTTGATGAGCAAAGGAACAGAAATGTTGTAGGGTAGGTTGCTGATAATATGGCGTGGGGCAGGCGATAATTCTTTTATATCGGTTTTAAGGGCGTCACCGTTGATGATTTTTAAGGTGTTGCCGGTTTTTTCTTGGATTTCTTCCATGATGGAAATGCAACGCTCGTCCATTTCAATTACAGTTAATTCTTGAGGATTTGCTGAGAGAATCGCACGGGTTAATCCGCCGGGTCCTGGACCGATTTCAAAAGTAAAACTTTGAGAGAAATCTTTGAGATTTTGATGTTGCAAACTTAGGCGGATAATTTTATCGGTGATGTTTTGGTCAAGCAGAAAGTTTTGGCCTAAGGTTTTTTTAGCCATTAAGCCGTGGGCATCAACAGTGGTTCTGAGTGAGGGGAGAGATGCTATTTTTTCTGCCAGATTATTCATTTTAGTTCCTTAGTTCGATAACCGCTTTTTGTCTGATATTGTGCAATAACTTATCAGAGACTTCTTCCAAACGTTTGTTTTCCATAAAACGACGCATTTCTTCTTTGGTGGGGAGGTTGGGCTTATCTATCTCTGGATGATAGGTTTGAACTAATTTTAAGATGTAGAAATCATTGCCGATTTGGATTGGGTCAGAGACCTCTCCATCTTTCATAGTTAAAACTTTGCTGTTAAGCGGTTCTATGAGTTGTCCTTCATTTAACCAACCTAAATTTCCACCGTTGGAGGCACTCGGGCTTTCTGAAAATTGGGCGGCATAAAGCTCAAATCTGGGGTCGCGACGCAGATTGGCTACTAAATCTTCCAAATTTTTAGCATTAGGTTTTTTGATGACAATTTCTGAGACCATATATTTTGGGGTGGACATATCTCGGGCGGATTCATTTATGCCTTCTTCTATCTCTTTATCAGTTAATTCTCCATCTATGGACATTTGTCTTCTGACAACGCGAATCCAAGCCAAGTCAGATTTGATTTGTTCTCTGAAAACTTTCATGCTGACACCGTTTTGGGCGAGCAATTCTTTTAATTTTCCTTCTGGGATTTTATTGCTGGCTTCAAAATTTTTTACAGATAGGTCGATGTCTTTTTCGGTAATGTCTATTCCTTGTTTTAGTGCTTCTTGAACCTTTAGCTTTTCATCTATGGCTGATTGAATTACTTTGGCTATTATCATCCTTTTAGTCTCAGTATTAAAAGGAATTTTGGTGTTCATGACGAAGGCTTTGGCTCTTTGTTCTATATCGGTTGAAGAAATCATTTCACCATTAACAATCGCTATAATTCTCATATCTCCTTTTTCATAAAGCTGAATCGGAATTTCTTTTAATTCTTGAGGCTGTTTTTTTGGGGTCGGTGCGGCTGCTTCTTGAGGATTTTGCTTAAATACAACCGAGCTTTTTTCTTCGGTCTGAGGTGCTTGATTGATAAATTGCGCCCGTGC
Source organism: uncultured Pseudomonadota bacterium (assembly GCA_949295995.1). Taxonomy (GTDB): domain Bacteria; phylum Pseudomonadota; class Alphaproteobacteria; order RF32; family CAG-239; genus Scatocola. The sequence continues at coordinate 20,851 of CASFNK010000002.1, read as the reverse complement.
TTCTTGTATGATTAATGTAAAACTTATTGCTAAAATCAGTCTCGTAATCATAAAGTTTCTCCATTGTTGTTATTTTGAGCCAACACCGCCCAACGTCTTGAGATATAATGATATTGTAAATTCAAAATCGTTTTCATCTTCAGGATCGTAAGAATCATAACGGTGTAAATCTCCGACAATTTTTATACATTCGTCTTCATAGGTTAAGGTTCCGCCATGTTCCAGAGAGTTACCTCCATTGGTTAAGTCTTGGCGGTTATAGATGCTTATTGACCAATCTCTGGTTAATTTGGCGCCAAGTGCCGTGTAGAGTTCTTTTCTTTCTCCTAAATTTTGGGCAATGGTTTCTTCGGTTTCTTTTAGATAAATGTACGAGAAATATGCATGAAAAATATCCGGTCCTACTCTTGCTGCCAATTCACTGTATTTCATTTCTAAATCGTCTTTATCAAAACGGAAACGATAGTTCATATCCAAATATTTGTTCGGATTGGCATAGATACGTCCAACGTAATCACTAAAATGTGAATTTTCATCATCGTCCGCTCCAAATTCATCATGGTCGTTGCTGAAGTTGTAGCTTTGTGCTATGAAAGCCTGAGTTCTGCCCATTATGGTTCCGTAAGAACTCCAGTTTAATCCGTAGCTGACACGACTACCGGTATCGTTACGATCATAGCCGGCATAGCGGTCAATATCTAAAACATTTATATCGTCAAGTTCTGAATTTTGACTGTCTTCATTAGGTATTTTATCAATTTTATTTCCACCGTTGGGGGCTGCAACTGCTACTACTACCGGTTCAATAATGTGGCGCGAGGTGTCTGTGGCTTTTACAAAAGGCATTTTCCATTCTAAACCTAATTGCGGAAAGATACGTCCGGTTTCACCAGTGAATTTTTCGTTGTCAGGATTGGTGTAATTATCAATATAGTAAGCGTCAGATTTTACAGATGCTACTAATCGATATTTTTCACCATAAGGGCTGGTGTATGGCAAATTCCATGAATTTATCATGGTCATTCTTTGCGAGCTGACGTCTTCTTCTCTCATTACTGAGGCAAAGTCAAAGGTGTTTTTAAAATATGCTCCGTAGGGACCTGTTTCTCCAACATTTTCATAGGTTATAAGTGGAAGAGCATAAGGTTTATCATATTTGCGGCGTCTAAACTCTTGGGCGTTTAACATTTGTAAATCGTAGCTGATTAATTTGTAATAATAGGCTTCTATTGATGCATAATTGCGATTATCAAATCCTTGTAATTTAGCACTTGAGGTTAACCAGGCGTCTTCTTTTTTAGGCAGAGATAAGTCTTTTAAGTACATGGAATCGGAAACATAGTTTAAATCAATGTCGGATACCCAGTAATCATTGAGCTCATAACGACCTTTAACATATAAATTTCCTCTGGTCTCATCGTCATCATCATCTTTCATGACGGAACCTTGGGTGCTTAAATATCCTCTTTCAAAATATCCACTATAATTAGCATCCAAAATTAATCCATGATTGGTGCTTAGAATCGGTGAAAACGTTAGGTTATCGTGTGGAGATAAATCCCAGAAATAGTGCGGTTGTAAGAAACCGTCAAGATAACTGCTGGAACCAAAACTCGGAATTAAAAAACCTGAGCGACGTTTTACCGTCGGGTCTGGATGTGATAAAAACGGGGTATAAAAAACAGGTATGTTTTTTATTTCTAGTATCGCATCTTTGTAATAAACATTTTGGCTTTCAGCATCATGAGTAATTTTTCTTGCCTTTAGTTGCCATAACGGATTGGGGTTTAGGGCACAAACATCGCAAGGTGAATAAACCGCGTTATTCATGACTTTGTTGTTATTGGGATAGGTTCTGACACGGCGGGCGGCAATGCGGCTTTCATCTTTCATGATGATTTTGATGTTTTCCATCTCGCCTTGCGACATTTGATTAGTCAATACTACATAGTCTGAAAATACAACATTGTTTTCGGCGTCAATCATACGTACATTGCCGACCGCCGTAACAACATCATCTCTTTGATTATAGATAACTTTATCGGCATTTAATGTTAGTCCGTTACGAATGATATTTACGTCGCCAATGGCGGTTATGGTTTCTAGATTTTGATTGTTTTCCATTTCATTGGCGCTGAAATAGATTTCTTTGGTTTGTCTTTCTATCGGAACAGGCGTCATAAAATTAGTTATATTGCCGTTTTGCTCAAGTTCTCCATAGGGTTTAGGGCTGACTTTGCTCATTTTTGTTCCGGGAACTGGTTCTTTCATTTCAACAGCAGATGTCGTTCCTGAATTGAACAAAACTATAAAACCTAACAAACATGAGAAAAGCCTGAGTTTAGTCATTGACCATGTCCTCAGGTTTTTTGCGGCGAACAAAAAATGCCGGATTGTAAAACAGCAACATATAAAAACAGATAAACAGCGGCAGCAAGAAATTGAGATAAAGTAATGGTAAAAGGTATAAATGTTTGGTGGCCAAATTACCGAAAATAAGGTCGCAGGCTTGGACTATTACCATACCGATAATGGAAATGGAAATGATTTTTCCTTGGCCGCGGCGATTAAAGTTTCCGACTAACAATCCGGTACAAGCCATAAGCGCAAATATTAGGTTATACATCGGCGTAAGAATTCTTTTGTTGCCTTCAACAATATAACGATTAACCTCATTTGGGGTGAGAGTGGTATCATCTCTGGCGTTTAATAGTTCCCAAAGACTTCTTTCTCTGGCGCCGGTTTCTTTTTCATGAGTGGGACTTTTGGTATCAAAATCAACAGAGTAACGATTGAAAGACAGCGATGAAAATTGTCCGTTGTTTTTGTTGATTTCTTGTCTTACTCCATTAACCATTATTAAGCGTGGACCTTTGGGGGTATAAATAACACGACCCTTTTGGGAGGATATGGTCATTTTAGAATCGGGGTTTCTTTCATCGTTTACCAAAATACCGCTAACGGAACCGTCTTTTTCGTGTTTGGTAATGAATACGGTTAAACCATATTGAACATCTGTAAATTCACCTTCTCTAAACATAAGGTGGGATACGTCGTTTTTGACTTCCCATTCCAATTCATTGAAGGCTTTTTCGGCAGCGGGAATTACTATGTTGTTTACATAAATGTTGAAAAAAGACATAAATAAACCAATGTACATTGCTCCTTTAGCGCAAGCCCAAGGACTAATGCCGGCGGCTTTCATAACAACAAGCTCTCTATCGGAAAGCATACGGTTATATACAAAAAGTGTGGAAACAAATAAGGATATCGGAGACAAAATAACAAATATTCTGGGCATAAGCAAAGAGGTCATTTTGACGAACAAAATAACCGGTAATCCTTTGTTGGTAACCATTTCCACAAAACGTAATGATTGAGTTAACCAGATAATTGACATTAGAGAAAATGTAACTAACAGAAAACCAACCATTATCTGTTTTATTATATATTTGTTTAGTTTATTCATAAAATTTCTAGCTAGCTGTTTTGAGCCGATTATATCCAATTTTCTTAGAAAGAAAACTATTATTTTTCATATAATGCAAAATTTTTAAATTTTTGTTTTGAGGAATAAAAAAACACCTCCTGTCAGATGGCAGAAGGTGTTTTTTTTGATTTTTTGGCAATTAAATCATTGCCATACCGCCATTAATGTTAATGGTTTGACCGGTGATGTATTGAGCTTCATCAGAGGCCAAGAAAGCAACGACGTTGGCAATATCTTGAGCTTCACCAAGTTTTCCTTCAGGAATCTTTGCCAAAAGGTTGGCTTTGACATCGTCAGGTAAAACATCGGTCATCGGCGTACGAATAAAGCCCGGAGCAATTGAGTTTACGGTAATTCCGCGAGAACCAACTTCTTGTGCCAAGCATTTGTTCATGGCAATCATACCGGCTTTAGAGGCTGAGTAGTTAGCTTGTCCAGCGTTTCCGGTTACACCCACAACAGAAGCAATACCAATGATGCGGCCAAAACGACGTTTCATCATGCCTCTGACAGCGGCTTTGGCTAATTTGAAACCGGCAGAAAGGTTTACATCTAATACCAATTGCCAATCTTCGTCGCTCATACGAATGAAAAGATTGTCTCTGGTTAAGCCGGCATTGTTTACTAAAATATCAATGCGACCTAATTTTTCTTCAACTTGAGATACCAAGTTTTTAACATCTTCCGGATTGGTCAAGTTGGCGGTGAAAACTTCTACTCTGTCGCCCAATTCGGCTTTTAATTTTTCCATCGGCTCAGCGCGCATATCGGTCAAAGCCAAGGTTGCACCTTGCTTGTGCAAAGTGCGGGCAATCTTATCACCAAGACCACCGGCAGCACCGGTTATCAAAGCTACTTTATCGTGTAATTCAAACATTTTGAATCCTTTCTTTGGGTTATTATAAATCTTTTGCCAGTGCTTCTATCTCGGCGACAGAACCAACTGATAGTGCGTTCATCTCTTTGTGTCCGCGTTTAATAATACCGGAGAGGACTTTTCCTGCTCCTAACTCAACAACATCCGTAACACCTTGTTCGGACATATAATTTACGCTTTCTCTCCAACGAACAGAGCCGGTAACTTGCTCTACCAAGTGTTTGACGATTTCTTTTTCGTCTTGAATAGATGTGGCTAATACGTTGGCAATTAAAGGAATTTCAGCGCGGTTGGCTTTTACTTCTGATAAGGCTTTGGCCATTACTTCGGCAGCCGGTTTCATCAATGGGCTGTGGAATGGAGCGCTAACGGGAAGTTTGATACAACGTTTGGCTCCAAATTCCGAAGCAATTTCTACAGCTTTTTCAATGGCTTTCATGTGGCCTGATAAAACAACCTGACCATCGGCATTGTCATTGGCGGCAACGCAGATTGTGTTTTCATCACTACAGGCTTCAGCTAAGGCTTGAACATCTTGGTATGAAACACCAATAACGGCTGCCATACCGCCAACACCGACCGGAACGGCTTGTTGCATTGCCTCACCGCGGGTGCGGAGCAATTTGGCCGTGTCGCTTAATGAAAATACTCCGGCAGCACAAGCCGCGGAATATTCTCCAAGTGAATGTCCGGCAACAAAACTTGCCTTGTCTTTTAATTTTATGCCAAAATCTTTTTCCAAGACACGAACAACGGCCATAGAATGTGCCATAAGCGCCGGTTGAGCATTTGCCGTTAAGGTGAGCTCGTGTTCCGGTCCTTCAACCATTAATTTGAATAAATCTTGTGAGATGGCTTCGTTGACTTCTTGGAAGACGTCTTTTGCAGACTTAAAGTTATCTGCCAATTCTTTTCCCATGCCGACAAATTGTGAACCTTGGCCCGGGAATACGAAGGTATATTTCATGTAAAAAACCTCTGTTGTTATTAGTCTTCGGATTTCAGATTTAGCTTTTTTCGCACAAAAGTCAAGTTTTAATGACTATTTAGTCAGAATTCGTCTCAATAAATTAATAATCTGTTGATTATTTTCTTTTATAATGCTCTCAATTTTTAGATTCACGGGTGAGTTAAATGGCTAAAAAAAAGGTTAAAAAGCAAAAATCTTGGTTGCGTAAATGGTGTGAAAGAGTGCTTGGCTTGGCTCTCTTTTTGTTTTGTTTGTTTGTGTTTGGGGCTATCTGCTCTTATCATACGGCTGATAGCGGTGCAAATGCGATTAATGCCTTGCCTATTCAAAACTATTTAGGAAAAATAGGGGCTTATCTGGCTGATTGTGCCCTTGTAGGGCTCGGTTTGGCAGCTCCGGTATTCTTGATTATTCCCTTAAAATGGGGGTATGATTTGGTGCGCCAAAGAGAGTTCTTTAGTCCTTATATCCGCTTTTTTGCTTGGATTGTCGGTTTTAACACCTTTGCGGCTTTCTTAAGCTTGTTGCCTTCCTGGATGGGTGCTTTTGAAATGGGCGGCTTTATGGGCAAATTTTGGAGCCGCCATATCTTGAGCTTTGTTAATCTTATCTATACTTACGGTTATGCGCAGGTGTGGGTTGGCGCATTGTTGCTAATTTTGAGTATTTTGGCTTTTGATTTTGCTCTTGGTATTACTTATAAATCTTGGACTTGGCTCGGAAAAAGTATTTCTTTAGCGGTTTGGGGCGCTGTATTAGCTTTGGCTAAGGTCTTTAAAGTGATGTTTGGATGGTGCAAGAAGTTTAACTTCCACTCAGCAAAAGGAAATGATGTGCTCGAAGAAGCTCCGAAAAAAGAGAAAAAATCTAAAAAAGATAAAGAATCCTATGAGCGGATTGAACCGGGGTTTGGAGAAAGACAAATAGCAACCTCGGAAGAACCTAAAAAGGCTGATGTTAAGAAAAAAGAAGTTGCCTCCGGAAAATCTTCTTCTGATAAAAAATTTGATAACGCTGATGACGGCTACCAACGCCCGAGTATTGATTTGTTAAAACGTCCGAAAGATACCGGCGGAAATAAGGTCAACAAAGAAGAATTAGACGCTATTGCCAGAGATTTGGAAAACGTATTGCAAGAATTCGGCGTGAATGGAAAAATTGTTAAAGTTCGCCCCGGTCCGGTGGTTACCTTATATGAATTAGAACCTGCTCCGGGAACAAAATCGGCCCGTGTTATCGGTTTGGCTGATGATATTGCCCGCTCAATGTCGGTGATTTCGGTGCGTATTGCTGTGGTGCCGGGGTGCAATACCATTGGTATTGAGTTGCCAAATAAAAACCGCGAAACGGTTTGGTTGCGTGATTTGTTTGAAGACCCTGATTTTATGAATTCCAAAAACGAACTTAACGTGGTTTTGGGTAAAGATATCGGTGGTAAAGATGTGTATGCCGATTTGAGCAAAATGCCGCACTTGTTGGTTGCCGGTACTACCGGTTCCGGTAAGTCGGTCGGTGTTAACTCGATGATTTTGTCTTTGTTATTCAGAATGCGTCCAGAAGAGTGTAAACTCATCATGATTGACCCGAAAATGCTTGAATTTTCAATGTATAACGGAATTCCGCATTTGTTAACACCGGTGATTACCGATCCGGCGAAGGCGGTGGTCGGTCTTAAATGGGCGGTTAAAGAAATGGAAGACCGTTATCGGGCTATGGCTCAGCTCAATGTTCGAAACATTGCCGGTTATAATCAAAAACTGGCCGAACTCAGAGCCAGCGGAAAATCAGTCAAAAGGACGGTACAAACCGGATTTGACAGCGAAACCGGAAAACCGATTTATGAAGAGCAAGAGCTTGATTTGACCCCGTTGCCCTATATCGTTATTGTGGTTGATGAAATGGCAGACTTAATGCTTGTTGCCGGAAAAGAAGTTGAAGCGGCAATTCAACGTTTGGCGCAAATGGCGCGTGCCGCCGGTTTGCATTTGATTATGTCAACCCAACGTCCGTCCGTTGACGTTATTACCGGTACGATTAAGGCAAACTTCCCGACCCGTATTTCGTTTCAAGTTACTTCAAAAATCGATAGCCGAACGATTTTGGGTGAGCAGGGTGCCGAACAATTGCTCGGTAAAGGTGATATGCTTTATATGCCGGCCGGTTTGCGTCCTATTCGTATTCACGGTGCTTTTGCCAGTGATGCCGAAATTGAAGGTGTGGTCGAATTTATTAAATCGCAAAAAGAGCCTGAATATGTGGAAGCCGTTACTGCCGGAGAGCTTAATGAAAAAGACAGCGGCGCCGTGTTTGATAAAGGTGAATTTGGCGGTAATGGTGATGATGACTTATATGCTCAAGCCGTGGCGATTGTTCAGCAAGATAAAAAAGCCTCGACCAGCTATATTCAACGCAAGTTGAGAATCGGCTATAACCGTGCAGCATCCTTGATTGACCGTATGGAGCAAGAAGGTTTGATTTCGGCGGCTGACCATGTCGGAAGACGTGAGGTTTTGTAGCAAACGCAGCGCGTTTGATCGCATAAACGTGGGACGTTTAATCCCCAAACTTGATGACACGGGGGCTTGTGCTTTGTTATACGAGAGATTATCTGTTGCAGGAAAAAACAATAAAAAAGCGAGGGAAAAACCTCGCTTTTGTTTTTTAAGCTTTGGTAACAACGACCATGGCTTCTCGCAAAATGCGGTCGTTTATCATATAACCGGTTTGCAGTTCGGCTATAATTGTTCCCTGAGGTTTTGTTTTGTCTTCTACTTCCTGAATGACTTGATGGTAGTTCGGGTCAAAAACAGTACCAAGAATTTCCATCTTCTTTATGCCGAATTTGTTGAAGACTTTGCTTAACTCGTTTTCGGTTAATTCAACACCTTTACGGAGGGCTTCGCAATCTCCTGCATTTTGGTTATCAACAGCCTCAAGTGCGCGGTGCAGATTGTCGGCAACATTTAATAAGTCTTTGGCAAAAGAGGAAATGGCATATTTGTTGTTTTTTTCTATTTCTTGAGCACAACGCTTTTTGGTATTTTCAGCATCGGCGTAAGCTCTTAAAAAGTCTTCTTTTAACTGACGATTTTCAGCTTTTAATTTTTCTATTTCCTCATCATCGGCAGAGATTTCTTCCTCCTGTTTTTCTTCAGAAATTTCTTCCTCGGCTTCTTTGATTTCTTCGGTCATTTCTTCTTTTTCTTCAGCCTGTTCTTTTTTGAACTTTTTCATCATTTTTCCTCTTTAAATTTTTTTTGAAAGCGTGTATATATTAGGAAATTTAGTAACTAATGTCTGACAAGTCAAGAGCATATCTGTGATATATTCAAAAGAGGCATCTTTGTCGCTTGAGTTACCCCAGTAAAATTATTTTTTGTTGTCTAGTGAGTGCGAGATGAATGCCAATGCAGTGATTTTTGATATGCAAAACCAATTTAAGCCTTTGCCAAAGGCATTTAATAAAAAGAAATTTCTCCTCTCTTACGGGGTGGTTAATGACCCCTTCCTCTCTGAAATTCAAAATTTTTCTAAAAAACAGTGTTTGGGGCGTGATTCTTGGCCCGAAATTAAAAATGTTAACGCTTGGATGATTTCTGCCGAAACAGCTCATTTTATGAAAATGGGCGGCTTGGGGATGGTCGCTTCGGAATTGCCGGAAGTCTTTAATGAAGTTTTTGCTCAAAACGGTGATGAGATTTCTGTACTTACGCCTCTTTATTTGGGTAATACCGGTAAGAAAAAAGCTGTATGGGAGTGTGAAAACGTTTATCTCGGCTCTGAAAATAAAGATATTAATCTTCAAAAAGTTGTTACTTTAACTGTGCCTTTTGTCGGTGAAAAACAATCGCTGGTCAAATATAAGGTTAATGTTTACTTGGGTGAATTTAACCACGTTAAGCATATCTTTTTTGAAAATAGTCGTTTCTTTTCGATTAATCCTTGTAAGGATAATCCTTCTTTTTTAGATGGATGTTATGTTAATAATGAATTCGGCATTCATGAGGTTGAGCGTTTTGCCTTTTTCTCTAAGTCGGTTTATTGTCTGCTTAAAGAAGTATTGGATGGAAAACTCAGCCAAATTATACCGCCTAATGTTTTATTGGCTAATGATTGGCATAGCGGGGCAATATCGGGTTTAACCAAGTATTTATCTGATGCTTTGCTCTTAAACCAAAAAATTAATCCTGATTTGGCCTATAAACTTAAAACCTTACCGATTGTGCATATTGCTCACCATTTGGGGTATCAAGGCTGGGATTATCATAATACCGCTAAAATCTTAAACTCTCTTTATGAAGACGCCGCTACCTTGGTGTTCAAAAACGCAAAGGCTATTAAAAATAGTAATCCCAGGGCAACCAATACCTTGATTGTGCATGACACGTATAATCAGGCTTCGTGTAATTTTCATTTGGCAGACAGAGTGGTAACCGTATCCAAAAACTATATGGAAGAAGTGTCTAAAGAATTGGGTTTTGGGTTTGATTTTCGGGATATCTTGAAAATTCGTAAAGACCATAGAACCTTTTTCGGTATTGTTAACGGTTATGAGAAAAATTTTATTTCTCCCAATAAAGATAAAATCTCTGCTATTAATGATTATTTCAAAGTAACTGATTTTAGAATGTTTGATGAAAATCAGTTGGATGCAAAAAATCATAATAAAGAAGAATTTATTAAGTTGATTTCTAAGATTGCCGCGGACAAGACTTATAAAGATTCCGTCATTCCCTTGATTGATACTTATAAATTTGAAGATATTTCTCAAGAGGTTAAAAATCCTGCTCAGGCGCCTATTTTGTGCGCAACAAGTCGTTTGGTCGAGCAAAAAGGTTATGATATTTTGGCTCAGGCGTTTTTGAAAATCGTTTATCAATTTGATGAGTTCAAAAAAGAATTACCGATTTTGGTGTTGGGGGGTGCCGGTGGTGATGAAAATTTTGCAATCTTGCAAAATTTGAAAGATAAAGTGGCAAAAATTAACCCAAAGGCAGCTAAGAGAATCTTCGTTTTCAGAGGATATCGCGACCAGTTCGCATACGCAATTCAGCTTGCTGCCGATTTCTATTTGATGCCTTGCCGTTTTGAGCCTTGCGGTTTGACCCAGATGGAGGCCATGGCTAAGGGAACTTTGCCGATTGCCATGTCAACAGGAGGGTTGGTTGATACGGTTGATGACGGGGTTGATGGTTTTAGAACCGAAGTATTTTTTGCTGACGGGCGTCGCGTTTATGGGGCTAATTTGACGGCGCAAAGGCTAAAAAATAATGTTAATGCTTATGCCGAGACTTTGCAAAAAGCCTTAAATACTTTTTATGAAAACCCAAAGGTTATTAGCGAAATGAAGAAAAATGCCATGGTTAAAGATTTTGGGTGGAAAGTTAAAGACGGTTCTGTATATAAATATTATAATTTGCTGAAATTTGGGCATTTGTAATCCTTAAAATTTCTAAAATAACTGAAAAGAGATGTAAAAATGAGACATTCCGGACGTCAAAATAATGAAATTCGTCAAGTCGAGATTATTCCTAATTTTAACCCTTATGCCGAGGGTTCTTGCTTGATTAAATGCGGTAATACTCATGTGGTTTGTACTGTTAGTATGGAAGAAAAAGTTCCGGCTTGGCTGAAAGGACAAAACAAAGGGTGGATTACCGCCGAATATGGTATGTTACCACGCGCAACCCAAGTCAGAGTGCCTAGAGAATCCAAAAAACCATCAGGCAGAACTCAAGAAATTCAACGCCTTATCGGTAGGTCTTTGCGGGCGGTGGTTGATTTGACCAAGATGAAAGATATTTCTTTGTGTGTGGACTGTGATGTGATTCAAGCCGATGGCGGAACGCGGACTGCTTCCATTACGGGAGGATTTGTAGCTTTGTCTTTGGCTATGCAAAAACTTTTGGCCGAGAAAAAAATTAAAGAAAATCCTATCCAAGAATATGTGGCTGCTATTTCTTGTGCTATTCATGACGGAAATAAGGTTGCTGATGTGGATTATTTGGAAGATTCAAATGCTCAGGCAGATATGAACTTTGTGTTGACAGAAAGCGGCAAGATTGTTGAAATTCAGGGAACTGCTGAAGGAAATCCTTTTGAAGAAAGTGATTTTGCCGAATTGTTGAGTTTGGCTAAAGATGGAATTAAACAATTAATTGCCAAACAGCATGAAGCTCTCAAAGACTAACCTTTACAAACAAAAATTATCTGATATTTTAGTGAAACTTTGAGATTATTAAAATATTAGATGTTGAACCAAAAAAAGCAGAAGTTATGAAAAAAATTGAAAAACTTGTTATTGCCTCTCACAATCAGGGCAAAGTTGATGAAATCAGAAAAATGCTGAAACCTTTCGGGGTTGAAGTTGTGTCTGCGGCAGAGCTTAATTTGCCGGATGTGGAAGAAACAGCAACAACCTTTGAAGGTAATGCTTCGCTCAAGGCTATTGAAACAGCTAAAATGTCAGGTCTTCCTTGTTTGGCTGATGATTCCGGTTTATGCGTTGATGCGTTAGATGGTCGTCCGGGAGTTTATTCGGCTCGCTATGCACCAAATCGTGATTTTGACAAAGGGATGGATAAACTCTTAGCTGAGCTGAACGGGGTTTTGGAAAAATCTCCGAAGAAAGGCAGAGGGGCTCATTATGCTTGTTGTTTGGCTTTGGCAATGCCCGAAAATTTGGAAAGCGCAGCTTTGTTTAAAGGTTTTGTTGATGGCGAAATAGCTTTGCAAAAGAAGGGAAATAATGGTTTTGGTTATGACCCGATTTTTGTGCCTAAAGAAGGCGATGGGCGGACTTTTGCGCAGATGTCAGATGAGGAAAAAGATAAAATTTCTCACCGCGGCAGAGCTTTGGAAAAATTTGTTAAGGAAATTTTTGGTAATTAAGGCTAAAAAGAAAAGAGGGATTTTCCCTCTTTTTTTGTTTTTGATGAAAAGGATTGATTTATGACGCAGATTATACAAGGGTTTATTTTGGCTGCCGGCAGAGGAAAGAGGATGTTGCAGTTAACCGATGATAAACCCAAACCTTTAGTCGAAGTGGCCGGAAAATGTTTGATTGATTATAATGTTAAACGTTTAAAAAATGCCGGAATTAAAGATTGTGTGGTTAATCTGTGCTATAAAGGCGATATGATTAAAGAGCATTTGCGTAAAGAAAATGCTTTGCACTTTATTTTTTCGGAAGAAGAAGAGGCTTTGGAAACCGGCGGCGGAATTAAACACGCTTTACCGAAAATGAAGAGAGAACCTTTTGTGGTGGTCAATAGCGATGCTCTGTGGACCGAGGCTGAAGGCGGTAATTTAATTAAAGAAATGATTGAGGCTTGGGATGATGGGCGGTTTGATATGATGTTGATGTTGTTGCCGGTTGAAAATTCTTTCCAAACTATGAAAAACGGTGATTATGATATTGATGAGCAAGGTTTTCCGGTTCGGAGAAAAACGCCTGAAAAAAAATCAAAATATTTGTACGGCGGAGTTTTGATTGTTCATCCGAGAGTGTTTGATAATGAACCCGAAGGGCGTTATTGGCTGATTGATATTTTTGACAAGCTCGAAAAAAATCATCGCTTGGGATATTATATCCATAAAGGGAAATGGTTCCATGTGGGGAATCCGGAGGCTACCCAAGTGGCTGAAAAGTATTTTAGTGAAAACCCTTTGTTCTAAACAATTGAGCGTTTTGCTTTATAAGCCATAAAATTTTGTGAGGGCGGTAAAATTAAAAATACCGCGCGGTTATCATTGGTGTGGGTGTGTTTATGCAGATTAAAGGTATCGGCTACAATCTGTTCAACGTCAATCTGGTATTTTTGATTAAAGTAATCACGCAAGTCAAAGGCTTTGTCTTCATAAGACAAGTTTTTGATATGGTAGAATTGTTTGTTTTTATCAAGGCGTTGGCGAATGCTCATTATTTCTTTGCCGCGGGAGAATAAGTCTGCTAACTGAATTAGGCGGTCATAGTCGTTGTATTTTATTTTTTTTAGGTACTTTTGAGCAAACTTAAAGGATTTTTCATCATAAGTCGGAAAATCATCTGCTTTGATATTGGGGTCAATAAAATTATGGGTGATGCAGATAGGGGCAACGTCCGGATAGCCGATTTTACGGAGGTAATTATATCCTTCCAAACTATGCGGTACTTTGGTTACCGTTTCATCTTTAATGCGACCGATGTCATGCAAAAGACCTAAAACATAAGCGGTTTCTGGATTAAGAGTTTTAGTTTTGGCGGCAATGTTCTCCGCAATTTTGGCAACATTAAATACATGGATTCCATGCTCAAAGATGATTCTTTGATTGGAGCCATTGTAAACTCTTTCCTGTAAATAGGCATTAGCCAAGCGCACTGCCGTAATTCGAGGAGGCAGATAGCCTTTTTCGTAATTATTTAATGATGACATGGTTTTCCGCTCATTTGTAAATCTGGTTCGTAATAACATTTTATTATCAAGAAAACAAGTTTAATTTTTGTTCTTACCCATATATTTGTGTTTGACTATTTGCTTATCTGTTTTAAACTCTCTTGCATGATGAATAATGTATTTAATATTCCGTCCGGTTGCGCACTCGCCGATGTCTTGGCGGAAAAGTTTTTGAGAGAATTTCAGGATAATCCTTTGGGGTTAGCCGATGTGGTGTTTTTGTTGCCAAACAGACGTGCGGTTAAAACCCTCAAAGATGCTTTTGTGCGCTTGCAAGGAACTCAGCCGACCTTGTTGCCTCAGATGTCGCCTCTTGGAGATGTGGAAGAAGATGAACTGTTTTTAAGCGGGTTTGACTTAAGAGGTGTGTTAAAAGAGCTTTCTCCTGCCATCTCAAAAGTGGAGCGTTTACTCTTGTTTACCAAAATTGTGATGGCAAAACCTGTTGAATACGGAATTGAAAAATTAGCCGCTAATCAGGCGTGTTTTTTGGCGCAAGAGCTTGCCTCTTTGATTGATATGGCTGATAATTTGGGGTTGGATTTTAAGAATTTATCTGATTTGGTGCCAGATGAATATGCAACTCATTGGCAAGAAACTCTCAAATTTTTGGAAATTATTACTACCTATTGGCCTGAAATTCTAAAAGAAAAGGGTAAGGTTGATGCTGCTTTTAGGCGCAATCAACTCTTGAAAGCTGAAATTGAGTATTGGAAAACTTGTCCTACCCAAAAGAGAATCGTGATTGCCGGTACAACGGCAGCCTTCCCGTTGATGAAAGAGTTGGTTAAGACCGTGCTTGGACTTGAAAAAGGTGAGCTTTATTTGGCCGGAATCGATAAGTATTTGGAAGATGAGGCTTGGGAAAAAATTGATGAAACACATCCGCAATTTGAAATGAAAGAATTGTTGGATTATTTGGAAATATCTCGTGCGGATGTTCCCGATTTGATTGTCCCTCAAAATAAGAATCGAAATATTTTGGTGAGCGAGATTATGCGTCCGGCGGTTACAACCGATAAATGGCGTGATATTGCTCAAAAAGGAATTAAGTTTGATGCGGTTAACGGCATTGCCTTGGTAAACTGTACGGATATTCGTGAAGAGGCACTCAGTATTGCCTTATTGATGCGAGAAGCGGTGGAAATTCCTGAAAAAACGGCAGCTCTTGTTACTTCTGATAGAAATTTAGCCAGACGGGTGGCGGCAGAATTGCAACGTTGGAATTTGAAGATTGATGATTCAGCGGGTTGTCCTTTGGGATTAACCCCGTTGGGAATATTTTTAAGGCTTGTGGCAGAGGTTTGTCAGAGCGATTTCAGAGATATGGTCTTGCTTGCGTTATTAAAGCACCCATTGACTGGTTTGGGGCAAGACGGCTTTAGTGTGCGTAAATTGACTAGAGAATATGAGCGGCAAGTTTTGCGTAATGGCGGAGAGGTCAGCTCGGAAAGCAAAGCCTTGATTGATGAGATTAAAGAAGTCTTACGCCCGCTTTATGAGATGATTCACGCGCCGATGGTGGATTTTAAGCAATTATTGGCAACGCATATTCAGGTGGCTGAGAAACTGGCGGCAACGGAAGATAAAACCGGTGATAAAATCTTGTGGAAAGGCGATGCCGGAGAGGCGGGTGCAGCCTTTATTGCCGATTTGTATGCTGATGCGCAAGTTTTGGGTTCAATTAGCGGTGCGGAATATTTAGGTTTGTTTGAGGCTTTGATGACCGGAGTTACCGTTCGTCCGAAGTATGGTACACACCCGCGTTTGAGTATTTTGGGACCGATTGAAGCCAGGTTTTCACATTTTGACCGCGTGATTATCGGTGAAGTTAATGAAAATATTTGGCCTTTGGCGGCAAGTGCCGATCCGTGGATGTCAAGACCTATGAAAAGACAATTCGGATTTCCTCTGCCGGAGCGAAATATCGGTGTCGGGGCTTATGATTTTAGCCAACTTTTGGCCAATGATGAGGTCTATTTGGTGAGAGCCGAACGTGTAATGGGAACGCCAATGGTGAAGTCTCGTTGGTGGATGCGCTTGGAAACGGTTTTGGCGGCCTTGAATATTCCGATTGAAAAACTTGAAGATAATGCTTTTCAGATGTGGGCGAGATTTTTGGATAGGAGTGAAGATTTTAAGCGCCTTTTGCCGCCTTGTCCAAAACCGCCGGTTGAAGCTCGTCCGAGAGAGCTTTCGGCCAGTGCCATTGAGAATTGGATGCGCGATCCGTATATTATTTTTGCAAAATATATCTTAAAGCTCAAAAAACTTGATGATTTGGAGCAAGATGTTACTTTTGCTGATTACGGAACAATTATTCACGCCGTGTTGGAAGAGTTTAACCGCAAGTATAATCGCCAATTTCCGCAAAATGCCAAAGAAGAACTTTTGGCTTTGGGTGAAAAGTATTTTAAGGAAAATGAAATTGCCGCTGAGACCAAGGCTTTTTGGTGGCCTAATTTTGAAAAAACGGTTGATTGGCTGGTGAGCAAAGAAAGCTCTTATCGCGATGAGGTAAGTACGGTTTATAATGAAGTTCAGGGACGTTATAGTTTTGAGGCTCCGGCCGGTGTGTTTACGGTAACGGCCAGAGCCGATAGAATCGATGAAAAGAGAGATGGTAAAGTTAATATTATCGACTATAAAACCGGTCAGGCTCGTTCGCCCAAAGAGGTGAAAGCAGGCTATGCGCCACAGCTGCCAATTGAGGGAATTATTGCTCAAAATGGTGGCTTTGAGGGAATTAAAGCCAAAGAAGTGGCTGCTTTGATGTATTGGCAATTGGGCAAAAAAGAAACGGCTTTGGATGAAAATATTGATGAAGTGCTCAATAAGAATTTAACCAATTTGCGAGAGTTGGTGAGTTTGTTTGATTTTCAAGATACGGCTTATATCAGCAATCCAAACCCAAAATATGCACCTAAATATTCGGATTATGAGCATTTGGCAAGAGTGAAAGAATGGTCGGTGGTGGAAGATGACGACTAGTAACAGCACAAATATGCAAGAAGAGGTTAAACTTCAGCGCGAAAAACGCGGCGGGTTGGCAACTTTGCAACAAAGAAAAGCGGCTAATCCGTTACGTTCGGTGTGGGTGGAGGCTTCTGCCGGAACGGGCAAGACCAAGGTATTGTCGGATAGAGTTTTAAGAATTTTGTTAAACGGCGTAAAACCTTCTAAAATCTTATGTTTAACCTACACAAAAGCGGCGGCGGTGGAAATGAGCTCACGTATTGCCGGAAGATTAAGCCGTTGGGCGGTGGCTGGTGAAGATGATTTGCACCAAGAGCTGCAGGCTTTATTGGGACAACTTCCCGCCGAACAAAAAGATTATGCCAAGCTGGAGGCAACGGCTAGGCAGCTGTTTGCGGTGTTACTAGATACACCCGGCGGCATGAAAATTCAGACTATTCATAGTTTTTGTCAGGAGATTTTGAAAAGATTTCCGTTGGAGGCCAAAATATCACCTTATTTTGAGGTGATGGATGACAGAACCGCCGATGAGGCTTTGGCTGAAATTCAGCAAAAACTCCTCAAAAAAATTGAAGACGAGCCCATGAGTGATGTGGCGCAGGCGTTGGGGTATTTAACCAAAAAAGTCAGCGAATTTAAGTTTCCGGAAATTATGGGAAGTTTGGCTGAGAATCGAAACAAAATCACTAAGCTCTTTTTGAATTACTCAAATAAGCAAGCCTTACTTGAAGCTTTGGCTGAAAAATTAGATGTTCGACTTGGCGATACGGAAGAATCTTTGTTGGCTGAGTTTATGAAAAACATTAGCCGTAGTGATTTGAAGGCAGTACAAAATGCATGGTTTCAGGGTAGCTCAAGCGATGTGAAAAATGCCGAGATTTTGGCTGGTTTAGCTGAAAGAGATTTTCCTCTGCAGGATTTTAAGGTTTATAAAAATTTATTCTTAACCGAAGGAAAACCAAGAGCCAAAGCCGGAACAAAAGGTGCCTTGGCCAGTGAGCCGCGCTTGGAAGAAATTTTCTTTGGACAAGCCGAAAAGTTGATTGAGCTGGAAAGCAAACTGGCGGCAGTTAGAGTTTTTGCCTCAACCTCGGCGGTGTTAACTTTGGCAGAAGAACTTATCGGCGGGTATAATTATTTTAAGAAAATCCACTCGAAAATGGATTATGAAGATTTAATCGTCTTAACCAGAAATTTGCTGGAAGACAGAAGTGTTGCCGAGTGGGTGCTTTATAAGTTAGACGGCGGTATTGACCATGTTTTGATTGATGAGGCGCAAGATACCTCGCCAAACCAATGGGCGATTATTCGTGCTTTGACCGATGGATTTTTTGATAATTTGGATGAGGTTAACAAAACAGTTTTTGCCGTTGGTGACCGCAAGCAATCTATTTATAGTTTTCAGGGCGCAGACCCCAAAGAATTTGATAAAATGCGCCAATATTTTGCAGAGAAAGCGCATAATTTTGATGAAGTAAAATTGGAGGTTTCGTTCCGCTCAACCGCGGCGGTGCTCGATTGTGTGAATACGGTTTTTGGGGATGACTATGCCAAAAGCGGTGTGATTTCGGAAAGGGAAGATATTACGCATATTCCTTTTCGTATCGGTGATGGCGGCAGGGTGGAACTTTGGCCGGTTGTTGAGCCCGAAGAGGGCGATAATCCCGATATGTGGCGTCCGCCGGTGGAAAGAGTGAGCGGGGTTTCAACCTCGTCTCGTTTGGCAAAAATGATTGCCTTAAAGATTAAACAATCGGTTGAAAGCGGTGATATTTTAATTTCGCAAAATCGGCCGGTCAGGTATCGCGATTTTATGATTTTGGTGCAACGGCGCAACAGTTTTGTAGAGGAAATGGTGCGCGAGTGCAAAAATGTCGGGGTTAATGTTGCGGGCGTTGATAAAATTAAATTGTTAGAGCAAATCGGGGTGCAAGATTTGGTGTCGTTGGGCAAGTTTTTGCTTTTACCCAGTGATGATTTGACTTTGGCAGAAGTGCTTAAATCACCTCTTTTCGGGCTTGATGATGATGATTTGTTTGAGCTTTGCTATAACCGCAAAGGAGCATCTGTTTGGACCAGATTGTGCGACAATAAAAAATATTTTGAAACTTATAAAAACTTGCGTGAATTGTTGGATTTGGCGGATTATGTGCGTCCGTTTGAGCTATATTCCACGGTTTTGAATAAGCAAAAAGGGCGGTGGAAGTTTGTGCAACGTATGGGCTTGGAAGTTGAAGATGGTTTAGATGAATTTATGAATTTGACTTTGGCTTATGAGCAAGAACATATTCCGACTTTGCAGGGCTTTATTCAATGGATTGGGTCTGATGAGGTTGAGATAAAACGTGAGTTGGAGCAAAGCGAGGCTGATGCGGTGCGGATTATGACCGTGCATGGCTCTAAGGGTTTGCAAGCGCCTATCGTGATTTTGCCGGATACTATCAGAATGGTTAATGTGCGCAAAGAAGGCGGCATGCTCTGGGATGATGTGTTTTATTATCCCTTGTCATCGGCAGATTATGATAAAAACTGCATTAAAATTAAAGATGAAGAAGTGCTGTTGGCCAATGAGGAATACAAAAGATTGCTCTATGTGGCTTTGACCCGTGCCGAAGACAGGTTGTGCGTTTGCGGGTATCGAAAGAAAAATCCGGAAAAAGATGAATCTTGGTATGGAATCTGTAAAAAGGGTTTGAGCAAAATTGCCGAAGATGACGGTGCGGGCAATCTCCAATATCAAAACGAGCAAGTTTTGGACGTGAAGAAAAAAGGTGTTTCTCAGGTAAGAGATTTTATTAGGCCGGAGTTTCCATGGTTATCTGAAAATGCGCCGGAAGAGAATCCGTTGGCAAAGCCTTATATGCCGTCTAAACCCGATGAAGATGAAAGTGACGTGGCTTTGGTTTCTCCTATTGGGGAGGACGGGGCGAATCGTTATCAACGCGGACGGATTATTCATAAATTGTTGCAATTTTTGCCTGATGTTCAAACTCTTGATAAAAGGCAGGTGATTGCCGAATTCTTGGCTAAAAACGCGCCTGAATATTCTCATGCGCAAGTCGAGAGAATCCAAAACGAAGTTATGAAATTATTGGAAAACGAACGGTTTGGAAAATTGTTTGGTGCGGATTCAAAGGCCGAAGTTCCGGTTATCGGTGAGGTTGATGGCAAGATTATTTCCGGTCAGATTGACCGTTTGGTAGTGAGCGGTGATGAGGTCTTGATTGTTGACTTTAAGACTAATCGTCCGGCGGCTAAAACTTTGGCCGAAGTGCCGGAAGTTTATTTTAAGCAGTTGCGGGCTTATAAGTCTTTGCTTGAAAAAATTTATCAAGGAAAATCAATCAAAACCTTTTTGTTATGGACGGATACAACCCAAATTATGCAGATAGAGTGAGGTTTTTTGATAATAAGTCTTTAATAAATATTTTTTTCAAT
Organism: uncultured Pseudomonadota bacterium; assembly: GCA_949295995.1. GTDB lineage: Bacteria > Pseudomonadota > Alphaproteobacteria > RF32 > CAG-239 > Scatocola. The sequence continues at coordinate 665 of CASFNK010000002.1, read as the reverse complement.
TATATTAGACGTATCTGGAATTAAAACTATGGGAGTAAATGACTATGAAACAGATTACTGACAGCCAGTTTGAAGATGAAGTATTGAAAGCTAAAGGGCTGGTTTTGGTTGATTTTTGGGCTGAGTGGTGCGGTCCTTGCCGTCAATTGGGTCCGATTTTGGAAGAAGTTTCTAAAGAAATGGGCGACAAATGCCAAATTTGCAAAATGAACGTTGATGAATCTCCTAATACTGCCGCTCAATATGGAATCCGCAGTATTCCGACAATGTTCTTGTTTAAGGACGGAAAACAAGTTGACGTTAAAGTTGGTTTGAATTCTCAATCAACTTTGGTTAGTTGGTTAAATTCTCATCTCTAATCGTTTTTAGAGAAAGTATTGTAAAAAAAACCGCTTGGAGATGAACCAAGCGGTTTTTGTAACAAGAAAACTACCGGCTAGGCCGGTAGTTCCGGAGAGCTTATAGCTTTACAGATAAAAAACTCCTTTGCTAAAGTAAGTTAGACGGTTTGGCACAAGTCTAACAAAAGCAAAGGAGTTTTTTATGAACACACATACAATAGCACACACGACATGGAATTGTAAATATCATGTCGTCTTCGCCCCAAAATATCGAAGAAAAGCCTTTTATGGAGGGCGTCGCCTAGAAATAGGGCAAATATTAAG
>CASFNK010000001.1 GCA_949295995.1 uncultured Pseudomonadota bacterium | reverse complement strand
ATTCAAAGGCGAGCGTACGGTTTTAGAAATTTTGAAAACTACCGCTTGCGTGTTCGAATTTTATGTGCTTAATTTATTTTAATTTGGTGTTTTGATTATGATACTTTTTTACAACTTGCCCCATACTTTGACGATGAACCAGGAAGCGATAGCGACTGCTGCGAACTTAGGTTCCTGAGTGCTAGTCCTGTCTCCAACACAAAAGCCGCCTATTTTCATAGGCGGCTTTTGGTGGCGGAGAGTACAGGACTCGAACCTGTGCATCGCTATTCACGATGACGGATTAGCAATCCGCTGCATTACCACTCTGCCAACTCTCCATTGTGGTACGGGGATATTGATATATTATCTTTTCCCCCTCGTCAACATCTATTTTAATTTTTTTACAATTTTATCACAGAAAATTATCCCAACACCACACTTAGGTATGTCATAAAGATAAAACCGCTCAAAATAGCGGCAGAGCGTTTTTCCTCATTTTTATGCATAGCCGTTTCGGGCAAAACTTCATTAATAATTACAAACAACATAATTCCCCCTGCCATAGCCATTCCCAATGGAACAAAAGCCGGCCCAAAACCTGTTGCCATAATTCCCAATACAGCACCAATTGGCTGCATTAAACCGCTCAGCATTGCCAAAAGAGCCGCTTTTGTCCGTGAAAAATCAATTGCAACTAAAGAAATGGCAATCATCAATCCTTCGGGAATATTTTGCAAAGCCATACCAATCACTAAGGCTGTTGGATCAAAAAGTTGATGTCCGGCATAAGCCACCCCCACAGCCAATCCTTCTGGTAATTTGTGTATTGCAATAGCAAAGATAAACAATAAAGAACTCTGCATATTAATTGCTTGTTCTCCGTGTTTTCCGGTTGTTTCGTGTTCATGAGGAATAATGGCATGTAAAATCCAAATGAGTCCGACACCGAGCAAAATTGCCAAAATAATCAACAATCCACTGATGTAGCGATTAGGCTCAACCTCATTCAAATGAGCCACGGCCGGAGCCAACAAAGTAAAAACCGATGAAGCTAACATAATTCCGGCGGCAATATTGAGCATAAAATCAATATTATGCTTGCTATATTTTTTCTTACAAAAAATCAATAAACCGCCTAACCCGGCAAATAAACTGGTAAAGAGAGCCGCCAAAACTCCATCCAGCAACAAATGACTCATAACTCCCCCTGCTCTTCCAATTCTGATTTCAAATTTTCAGACACATTTGCACCCACACGAGCCAAAACGGCTAAAGAACATTTTTGCCCAAGATGAACTGCTTTTTCTAAATCATAATGATTTAAGTAGGCAAACAAGAACCCTCCGGCAAAAGCATCTCCGGCTCCGGTAGTATTCACGATTTTGGTTGTTTTTAAAGCCTCAAAATGCAGCCATTTACCGCTTTGATAGACTTCGACACCTTTTGCCCCGCAAGTTTTCACCGCCAAAGGAGGTAAAACAATTTCACCTAGAGCATTAAACTCGTTTTCGTTACCGATTAAAACATCAATTGACTTCATATATTTAGTAAAGAAATCTCTATGTTTTTCCACAACCAAAGGATCAGCAAGCGTAAAAGCAACCTTAACAAAGCCCTCTTTGGCTTTATTAATAATTTTTTTGACGGTCAATAGGTTATCATCGAGCCAATAGCCTTCCAAGAACAAGCAACGAGCCTCCTCTACCAATTCCCAATTAATGCCGCTGTAAGGAATAATTTTGGTTGCGCGTCTTTTGGCACAAATTGATTTTTCTCCGTCATCATGCACCAAAACCACTGAACATCCGGTAGCTTCATCTTTATCAATCATCAAACCGGGCGTAATATCAAATGCTTTTAGGCTATCGGTAAACAATTTACCAAATTTATCCATACCTATTTTACCAATAAAGCAGGCTTTACCACCGAGAGCGGCAAAAGCCTTCAAAGAATTGGCCACCGAACCTCCGGCATTGGCTTCATACCCCTTTGAAAAATGCAAAATTTCCTCAAATTCATCTTCACGCGTATGGAAATACCCACCTTTGTTAACTTGAGCCATATTCATAAAGGCCTGATTTTCCGAAGCCTTCGTTGTTAAATCAACAATAGCGTTTCCCATCCCGACGATATCGAACATAAATTCTCCAAAATATTGTATTGTTTCAATATGTTACAGCAATAAGTTAAAGTTTCTTTTTCAATAATTCATTAACAACAGCAGGGTTAGCTTTTCCTTGGCTTTGTTTCATCACTTGTCCGACAAACCACCCCATAAGCCCTTGCTTACCACCGCGATAAGCCGCAACGTTATCTGGATTATCAGCCAAAACTTTATCAACAATCGCCTCAATAGCTCCGGTGTCGGTAACTTGCTTTAATCCTTTTTCTTCAACGATTTTTTCAGGATTTTCACTGGTTTCTGCCATAATCTCAAAGACATCTTTAGCAATTTTGCCCGAAATCACGTTTTTGGTAATAAGTCCAACCAAAGCACCTAAATTTTGGGCTGAAATCGGGCTTTCTTGAATACTCAAGCCTTTTTTATTGAGCATAGCAAAAAAATCACCCATCAACCAGTTAGCAACCTTTTTAGCATCTTGTCCTTGAGCTGCTTTTTCAAAGAAATCGGCGGTTTCTTTGTTTTCACAAATCACCATGGCATCATACTTTGTCAAACCGAGTTCATTTACAAAGCGCGCTTTTTTAGCATCGGGCAATTCCACCAAATCTTTTTTTGTTTGCTCAATATATTCATCACTAAGCATTAAAGGCAACAAATCAGGCTCCGGAAAATAGCGATAATCATGAGCATATTCTTTTTTGCGCAATAATTCGGTTTGTCCCGTTACTGGGTCAAACTTGCGAGTTTCTTGCTCGATGGTTCCACCGCTTTCATAAACCTCGACATGGCGTTTTGCTTCGTTTTCAATCGCCTGCATCACAAACTTAACGGAGTTAACGTTTTTCATCTCACAACGGCATCTGAGTTCATCAGAACCATACGGACGAACGGATACGTTAACATCACAACGCATAGAGCCTTCATCCATATTACCGTCGCAAGTTCCCAAATAGCGCACGATTGAGCGTAATTTTTTCAAGAAAGCTCCGGCTTCTTCAGGTGAGCGGAAATCAGGCTTGGTTACGATTTCCATTAAGCCGACCCCTGCTCTGTTTAAGTCAATAAAGGTCTTTTTTGGGTCCAAATCATGGATAGACTTACCGGCATCTTGTTCAATATGCATTCTTTCAATACCGATATCTTTGGTCGTTCCGTCTTCCAAATCGATACTAACATGACCTTCCCCAACAATCGGATATTGGAATTGGGTAATCTGATAGCCCTGCGGTAAATCGGCATAGAAATAGTTTTTGCGGGCAAATGACGAATATTTATTGATTTTGGCGTTTAAGCCCAAACCGGTTTTCACCGCCTGATGTACGCATTCCATATTCAAGGTTGGGAGCATACCCGGCATTCCGGCATCAATAAAGGATACATGCTCATTTGGGTCAGCACCAAATTCGGTCGAAGCCCCACTATACATTTTTGCTTTAGAAATAATCTGGCAGTGAATTTCCAACCCGCAGATAAGTTCCCATTTTCCTTTAGCGGTTTCAATCACATATTCACTCATCTTTATTTCCTCACAAAAGCAGCATCTTTTTCCAACGCACTGGCAACTTTGAAGATTGTCGCCTCATCAAATGCTTTACCGATAACTTGCAAGCCCAAAGGCAAACCGCTTTGCGACAAACCGATTGGCAAGCTCAGCCCTGGCAATCCGGCCAAGTTCACCGAAACGGTAAACACATCGTTCAAATACATATTAATCGGATTTTCAAGCATTGATTCATCCCCTATCGGGAAAGCTGTAACCGGAGCCGTCGGGGTTAAAATCACATCGCATTTTTCAAAAGCCTTCACAAAATCTTGGCGTATAAGCTGACGAACTTTTTGTGCTTTGAGATAATATGCATCATAATATCCGGCAGACAAAACGTATGTTCCAATCATGATACGGCGTTTGACTTCCGCACCAAACCCTTCAGTACGAGTATTGATATACAAATCGTCCAAATGTTGCCCCGGCACTCTCAAGCCATAACGAATACCATCATATCTTGCCAAGTTAGAAGAAGCCTCTGCCGGAGCAATAATATAATAAGCCGCCAAAGCATATTTTGCATGAGGCAAAGAAATATCAACGACCTCAGCACCTCTTGCTTTGAGCATTTCCGCACCTTTATCCCAATAAGCGGCAATTTCTTCATTTAAGCCATCAGGACGATATTCGGCAGGAATACCGATTTTAAGCCCTTTAATATCTTGATTCAAAAAGGCTTCAAAATCAGGAACAGAAACATTAGCCGAAGTAGAATCTTTAGCATCATATCCAGACATTGCTTTTAATAAGATAGCGGCATCGCGCACATCTTTGGCAATCGGACCGGCTTGGTCCAAAGAGGAAGCAAACGCAATTATGCCGTAGCGAGAACAACGTCCGTAAGTCGGTTTAATACCGGTTACGCCGCAAAAAGCAGACGGTTGACGAATAGACCCACCAGTATCGGTACCGGTTGCCGCCGCACACATATTCGCAGCCACTGCTGCCGCCGAACCACCTGAAGAACCTCCGGCAACCAAATCTTTATCTTTGCTCCAAGGGTTAATGACCGGACCAAAATAACTGGTTTCGTTACTTCCGCCCATTGCAAACTCATCCATATTGAGCTTACCCAAAACACACGCACCGGCTTCAAGCAGCTTAGAAGTAACGGTTGATTCATATTGCGGCACAAAACCCTCTAAAATATGCGAACAAGCGGTGGTACGAATTCCCTTAGTACAAAACAAATCCTTAATTCCCAAAGGAATACCTTCCAAAGCACCCTGTGTTCCGTTTTGGTATTTTGCTTCGGAAATTTTGGCTTGTTCCAGCGCAATTTCAGGTGTTTCCAACACATAAGCATTATAGCGACGATTATCTTCCATCGATTGAATATAGGCTTTTGCCACTTCCGTTGCCGAAAACTGTTTTGACTTTAGTCCCTCAAGGGTTTCTGCAATCGTTAATTTTGTGATATCTGTCATTTTATTTACTTTCTTCACGCTCAAAATTTATTCAACAACTTTCGGCACGACAAAATAGCCATACTCCGCCTGCGGTGCGTTTGCCAACACGGCTTGGGCTTGATTTCCCTCGGTTACTTTGTCTTCCCTGCAAGTAATATAACTCTCGTTCACCGACACCAACGGCTCCACATTATCGGTATTCACCTCATTGAGTTGTTCCACCCAATTGAGAATTTTATTAAATTCACATTCAGTTGCCTGAATTTTATCATCTTCAATTTTCAAGCGCGACAAGAATGCCACTCTTTTTACCGTTTCCTGATCTATGGCCATTGTTTTCTTCCTACATATTTAATTTAAATGGTGGTAACACCGTATCATATTTTAGTCTTTGTAACACATTAATTGATTGAATATCAAGTCCCATTTGATTTATTATTTTATTCACACTAATTTTTGGTTCCATTCCCATAAACTCAGCCAATTTTTCCTGCAAAGTTTTGGGTTTAGGATAATACAGAATACTAAAGCGGCTTTTAGGCTTTATATTTGCTAATTTTTTTGCCCAACCGATAGCCTTATCTATTCCGCCGATTTCATCAACCAAACCATTTGCTTGAGCCTGAGCTCCTGTCCAAACACGCCCTCTGGCCAGTTTATCCAACTCTTGCAAAGGAATTCCGCGCGCATCAGAGACTTTTTGCGTAAAATCTTTATAAACTCTGTCGAGAGAAGCATTAAATGCTCTCTTTTCCGCCGGCGAAAATTTCTGATTAACCGACAACACACCGGCATTGTCGCCAAACTTAATATTTCCCCAGTTAACATTGAGCTTTTTCCATAAATCTTTAAGCACGAACTTACCGCCCAACACCCCGATTGAACCGGTCAAAGTCGAAGGTTCGGCAATAATTTTATCACCTGCCAAAGCCACAAAATACCCGCCGCTTGCCGCATAATCACTCATTGAAATAACAATCGGTAAATTTTTCGTTTTCTTCAAATTTTCCAGAGCATTCCACATTTCATTAGCCGCGGTATAACTTCCTCCCGGACTATTAACCCGCACCACAACCGCTTTCACATATTTGTTATTGGCAATATCATCAAGTTGCTTCATAAAAGTTTCTGCTCCGACAACATTTTCTCCTTGCATTGGATTGGTGGAACTGGTTCCCTCAGCTATAGTTCCATCTACAACCACAAACGCCACCGTCGGCACTTTTTCTTCATCACTTTCAATACTGTATATATAATCCGACATATTCAACAGCGTTCCCTTGGTTTCATCCAAAACATGTTCAAACAAGGCTGTCTGATAAGCAACCTTATCCACCAAACCAACTTCTTTCCCCCTTTCTGCCGAAATCGGAGCCTGATTAACCAATTTCACCAATGCCTTTTCTGAAACATTTCTGTTTTTAGCAATATCTTTCACCATTTGCGAGAACAACCCCTGACCGAGCTTAGTCATTTCCTCACGATATGGTTTGGAAAAGGAACTATTTACGAGCGACGCCGCCGCATTTTTATATTCATGTCTGGCATAAAATTCCGCCTCGACACCAAATTTTGTCAACAATTGCTTAAAGAAAGGAATTTCAATATTTAACCCCGTAATACCAATTTCACTGTTAGGCTGCATCCAAATTTCATCAAAAGCTGAGGCCAAATAATACTCATTTGTACCTCCGCCGAAATTTCCCATTCCCGCAGAATACAGATAAGCCTTTTTTCCGGTTGAGGTAAAAGCCTCTAACGCACTACGCAAATCCTGAATTTGCGCCAAGCCCAAAGGAGTTTCGTTAATTTTTGCCACCAAAGCGCTGACCCGACTATCCATTGCCGCAATATTAATAGCCTTTATGAGGTCGTAAAAAGAGGTTTGAGGAACTTCGCTAAGCTCTGCCCATAAGTCATCAACCCGCATTTCGGGATAATTTTGGTTTAAATCGAGTGTCAAAACCGTATTTTTGGGCACATTGGGAACAATATTTCCTGTTCCACCCAATAAATTCAACAATAAAAACAAGAGCAACAGAACCACAACGCCGAATAAAGCCAAGGCATAAACCGTTGTTTTCCAAAGCAAAGCCGAAGAAGCATATTTTTTTGTAATAGCTTTAATTTCCGGAAAAGGACTTTTAAATTTCATTCAACCCTCACAATTTACATTCTCATTAGAATATAAGCGCTCTCTTACTTATCTCAAGCTAATCTTTGATTTTCCACAAGTCTAAAAAAAAGCCGTCCTTTTTTAAGAGGCACGGCTTCTAATCTTTAATAAAAAACTACTTAGAATTCGGATAAGACCTGACCGGATTCGTGAGCATTTTTCAAAGAAACCATACCAACGACATGATAGCCGGCATCGACATGCAACACTTCACCGGTAATAGCCTCGCCCAAAGGAGAAAGCAAAGCCAAAGCGGCACGACCGACTTCTTCTTGAGTAACGTTACGTTGCAAAGGAGCATTGAGTTCATTCCAACGTAAGATTTTACGGAAATCACCGATTCCAGAAGCGGCTAAAGTTTTAATCGGGCCGGCAGAAACGGCATTAACGCGAACACCTTGTTGTCCCATATCAACAGCAGCATAGCGAACGGCAGCTTCCAAAGCTGCTTTAGCAATACCCATAATGTTATAGTTTGGCAAGGTTCTCTCTCCACCCAAATAGGTCAAAGTAACGATAGAACCGTTTTCACTCATATAAGGAGAAGCGCAACGGCAAGTTTCGAGCAAAGAATAGCAAGAAATATGCATAGTATTCAAGAAATTAGGCAAAGTCGTGTCGATTGTGCGACCTTTAAGTTCGTTTTTATCAGAAAAAGCAATAGCGTGAACAACGAAGTCGATTTTGCCCCATTTTTCGCCTAATTCTTTAAAACAAGCCTCGACACTGGCAGAATCGGTAACATCACATTGAATCAGAGTCGGCTCAAAGCTCAAAGTCTCAGACAAAGGCTTAACTCTTTTTTCCAAAGCCTCGTTTTGATAAGAGAAAGCGATTTGAGCGCCTTGAGCATCCAAAGCCTGAGCAATACCCCAAGCAATTGATTTATCATTAGCCAGGCCCATAATCAGACCTTTTTTACCTGCCATAAGTGGTGCAGCTGTCGTCATAATATTTTCCTTTGCTTTATAAAAAAATTTAATGTAAAAACTAAATTAATATATAAGGTATTTAATAAATTATGCTCAGTTTGTAAACAATTTTTTTTGAGAGGTTGGTATGTATTGGAAAACTCTTCTGGAAACGGTGCTAAATAAGAAAATTCTCCCCTCGCTTAAGACCACGGGAGAATTTTTATATTTTCTAGCAAAGCGCGCGAAGAATGACACAATATTTAGGGTTGCCGCCTCTCTGAGCTACACATCGCTTATAGCAATCGTACCATTGTTAGCCATAGGTCTGGCAATTTTTTCGGCCTTTCCGGTTTTCAGCAGTGCCCGCGTACAAATTGAAGAATTTTTGATGCAAAATTTCATTCCCTCAATCGAGCAAGAAATCAGCCAATATTTGGCAGAATTTGTAAATGCGGCGGCACAATTAACCACCATTGGCGTGGTAGGTCTGGCAATTACGGCGATTCTTTTATTATCAACAATTGAAAACAGCCTCAATTTTATTTTCAAAGTTACCCGCCCTCGCCGTTTTACCACCAAAATCACCTTATATTGGACGGTTATTACGCTAGGTCCCTTGCTTTTAGGGGCCACATTTTCGCTGAGAGGCTATTTATTTACCTTACAAAAATTTATGCCCAACGAAATAGAAAACAGCAGTATTTTAATAAGCAACTTGCTTCCGGCTGTTATAAATATGGTCTTATTGATGTTAGTCTATGTTTTAGTTCCCAACAAAAAAGTACACATCAAAAACGCCTTTGTCGGCTCGCTCATAGCGGTTATATTGTTTTGGGTTTTAAGAAAAGGTTTTAGTATATTTTTCTCCATGACCGTAACCTACAAAATACTCTACGGTGCTTTGGCAACGATTCCTGTATTTTTAATTTGGATGTACTTGGTCTGGGCGGTTGTAATTTTCGGTGCGGTCGTAACGGCTGCATTAGAGGAATATCAATCACTTGATGACCGCCAGCTCAAAAAAATCATCATCAACGGCAAACCCGAAAAAAGATAATTTATAATTTTTGAAAAAAGAGCTTGCCAAAAGAACAAAAGTAGTACATTATAATTTTCATCGGGATAACTTTTATCCGAAAATTGTAATTTAAGCAAATAAGTCAGATAACATAAATTATCTGGATTAACTATCAAGAAAGTAAAAACGAATGGAAAAAGATAAAGCACTTGACGCCGCTCTCAGTCAAATTGAACGGGCATTTGGCAAAGGCTCGATTATGAGACTTGGTCAAAACACCAATATTGATATTGAGGCCATCTCCACCGGTTCTCTGGGCATTGATATTGCCCTTGGTATCGGCGGTCTTCCCAAAGGTCGTATTATTGAAATTTACGGTCCTGAAAGCTCAGGCAAAACAACTCTTGCCTTAAGTGTTATTGCCCAATCTCAAAAGAAAGGCGGCACTTGTGCCTTTATTGACGCCGAACACGCGCTTGATCCAAGCTATGCCAAAAAAATCGGTGTAGATATTGACAATCTTTTGATTTCACAACCTGATGCCGGCGAACAAGCCCTTGAAATTGCCGACACCTTGGTTCGTTCGGGTGCGATTGATGTTTTGGTTGTTGACTCGGTTGCCGCACTTGTTCCGAAGGCCGAACTTGAAGGCGAAATGGGCGATTCTCACATGGGACTCCAAGCCCGCCTTATGAGCCAAGCTCTAAGAAAACTCACTTCTACCATTTCTCGCTCCAACACTTTGGTCATTTTCATCAACCAAATCCGTATGAAAATCGGTGTTATGTTTGGCAATCCGGAAACGACAACCGGTGGTAACGCCCTGAAATTCTATGCCTCGGTTCGTATAGATATTCGCCGCATAGGTTCAATTAAAGATAAAGACGATGTGATTGGCAGCCAAACCCGCGTTAAAATTGTCAAAAACAAAGTTGCTCCTCCGTTTAAGGTTGTTGACTTTGATATTATGTATGGTGAAGGTATCTCCAAAACCGGAGAACTCATCGATTTGGGTATCAAAGCAGGTATTGTTGAAAAAGCAGGAGCCTGGTTCTCTTACAAAGGAGAAAAACTCGGACAAGGACGTGAAAATGCAAAATTATTCTTGCGTGATCACCCTGAAGTTGCCGAGGAAATTGAAAACAAGATTCGCGCCGATGCCGGACACTTAACCACCGAAATGATTGGCGATGATTCTCCGGTTGAGGAAGATTAAATCTCTTACAAAAAAGAGCTATCTTTAAGATAGCTCTTTTTTGTACCACATAGAAACGATAAATATAACTATTTCCGCCAAAAATTCTTTGTACAAACCACCAATATTGTAATAACCTCCAAACGACCAAGTAACATAGCAAAACTTAAAATATATTTTGCAGTATCTGATAAGGAACTAAAATTTCCAACAGGTCCAATCACATTCCCCACACCGGGACCAGAATTAGTTATACAAGCAATTACCGCACTAAAAGCAATTTCAAAAGGTTGTCCGGTTAAAGCCACCACAACACTTAACACACCGATACTGAGCAAATAACAAGCTAAAAAAACAAAAACTGACGCCACAACACCGTTACCAACCAGTAACTTTCCGATTTTCACCGGCATAACTCGATTAGGGTCTGTTGCTAAGGTTAATGTCTGCCTAATAAAAGCAAAAATGACTTGCCACCTAAAAATCTTAATAGAACCCGAGGTCGAACCTGTACACCCACCTGTAAGAGCAAAAATAATAAAGAGTGTTGAAGAAAAAGCCCCCCATAACATATAATCGGTTGATACAAACCCAGTTGATGTTACAATAGAAATAATATTAAAGGAAGAGTAGCGTAAAGCGTCGGCAACATTATACACTCCCTTAAAAACAAGCAGAGCAGATGTAAAGATAATATAAATAGCCAAAACTTTCAAAAAAGTAACCACTTGCTGCGTTCTAAAAGAGTGTAAATCTTGATTTTGTACAACCATGATATAAAAAGTCATTGGTAAAGAACCTAAAATCATAAACAAAGAAATCACCAATTCTATTTTTACACTGTCAAAATAAGCAATTGATGCGTTTTTAGTAGATAGTCCTCCTGTCGCAATAGCCGCCATTGCATGATTAACAGCATCGAACCACCCCATACCTGCAAAGAACAAAGAAATAATGCAAGACACAACCAAAAGTGTATAAACAATCATAATCCTTTTGGCTATATAGTTGAATTTAGGCATAAATTTATCATCTATATCGGAATTTTCACGCTGAAAAATTTGCATACCCCCGATACCCAAAAAAGGCAGCATGGCAACTGCAAACATAACAATTCCTATTCCCCCCAGACAATTAAGAATAGAACGCCACAAAAGAATGGCTTTAGGCATAGATTCGACATCGGGCAGAATTGTTGCTCCGGTTGTACTCAAACCGGACATTGTCTCAAATATTGCATCAGCGAACACAGGAATAGAACCTGAAATAATAAAAGGCAAAGTTCCCAAGAATGTCAAGCTGAGCCACCCACAAACCGTAATTAAATATCCTTGCTGGAGTGAGATTTTTTTAATTGTCATACGGTTAGCCAAAAACAAAGACAACCCGACAAACAAACAGATTATTGCCGAACTTAAAAAGGCTGACCAATCTGACTTTGTCCAATACATATCGCACACTGCTGGGATAAGCATAGCTACCCCCAGAACACTTATCAGATAGCCATTAATCATCAGCACAGGTTGCCACATCAGCATTCTCCGTAAAACAGATTACAAAGCGACATTTTTTGAAAAACTTTTCTTGACCAAAAGTTGATTAATATTTTCACCACCGACATAACACATACCCGTTGCCACATCTTGAAGAGTGTAAGCCACAATACTGCAACGAACAACTTGATTTTTCAAAGTTTCTTCCAAAAACTTTTTAGTTTGTAGTCCCTCTTCCGTATCGGGATTAACATATATTCCATAAAGGAAAATATATGTTCCATCCACTTCAACTTCATTGGCATTATGTACTTTTGCCATACCGATAACTTCTTTGGGCTCATCTAAATAAACGAGTGGCAATTTTTTTTGAATTTTTGGCTGTTCAGGGTGGGATACTTCACTAACTTCATATTGAGGCGTTTCTTCCTCAGGTACTGTTTGCAACACTTCTTCTGCTAATTTAGTTAAAACCTCTGCCTCTAACAAATCGTCAGTTACAGTAGGCTCCGCCTCAACTTCATTATGAATATCCACTGGTTGAAAACCACCATTTGCGCGTTCAAACATAGCCTTACGACTGGCATTAACATCTGCTACCGGATAATCGACCAATTTATCCGTACCTTTGGCTTCGATATTTTCTTCTTCACTAAGAGGTAACTTGAGTTCAAAGTTTTGCGGTAAAGCCTCCTTAGTTTGATTTTTTACAAAGTCAAACACATAATTTGTATAACTTTTGAGTTTCCCCCAATACCAAGTATGCACCTCCGCAGGTTTAACACCTCGAAACGTAGGAGCTAAGAACAAAATCAGCAAAATAGGAAAGAAGATAAGAGGTTTTCTCAAAGGAAACAAAAAGAACATTGCCACCTTATGAAAAAAAGCACTCCATCCACTAAGAGTTAAGTCGTTATCACGTCTTCTCATTTTTTCTCACTTCCGTATTTAGCTTTAAGTTCTTCTATTTTCTCAGGAGCGATGCGTTCAAACAAAGCCTCTCCGACTTCAAATTGTTGACCTTCTTTCAAAGCTCTAATTTCTTTCTCGGCGCTAAAATCTTTCAAAGAAGCGATTTCTTTGGTATTCAAACCAAATTTAGCCAAGATTTTTTCAGCAGTTTCAGGCATAACCGGATAAGAAAGAACAGCATAGATTCTGATTAAATTCAAACAAATGTTCAAAATTGCAGCCGCTCTTTGCGGATCGGTTTTAATAACTGTCCACGGTTCAGTTACCGAAATATAGTTGTTTCCGTCCACCCAAATTGCGCGAAGCTCACTAAGAGCCTTTTTGAACTCCAGATTTTCCATATACTTGCAGTAATTACCGACTTTTTCTTGTAAATCAGCAATTAATTGCTTGTCAACATCTTGCAATTCACCGGCTTGAGGAACGACCGAACCGATTTTAGAAGCCGTCATTTTCATCACGCGGGACACAAAGTTACCTAATACACCATTGAGGTCTTTGTTAACGGTACCGGCAAATAAATCGAACGTAAAGCTGGAATCTGAGGCTTCCGGCGCATTTGCCATCAACCAATAACGCCAATAGTCAGCCGGAAATTCTTTAATAGCATCTTCGGCAAACACACCTCTGTTTTCTGATTTTGAGAATTTTCCGCCCTCAAAAGTCAGATAACTCATACCTTTCAAATAATCAACTTTCGTCCAGTTTTCACCGGTTCCGAGCAAAGTTGCCGGAAAAGAAATTGAGTGAAAAGGCACGTTATCCTTACCCATAAATTGAACATAATGCACATCTTTAGCATCGAGCCACCATTCTTTCCAGTTTCTGTTTTGCGGGTTTTCATCAGCCCATTGCTTGGTAATACCGATATAGCCGATTGGCGCATCAAACCAAACATAAAAGACTTTATCTTCAAATCCTTTTTTATTAACCGGAAAGCCCCATTTCAAATCACGCGTAATACATCTGGGCTTCAAACCCTCTTTAAGCCATTTTTGCGCAATAGAGTAAGCCACATCCGGCCAGAAGGGCTCTTTACTCTTAACCCAAGCGGCTAATTTTTCTTCCAAAAGCGGAAGTTTTAAGAACAAATGTTTGGTTTCTCTAACTTCCAAATTGGTAGAGCCTGAAATTGTGCTTCTGGGATTAATCAGCTCGGTTGGCTCCAAAACTTTGGTACAATTTTCGCATTGGTCGCCGCGAGCTTTATCATAACCGCAATGAGGACAAGTTCCGGTTACATATCTATCCGGCAAGAAACGATTATCGTCGATTGAGAAAATTTGTTTAATGCTTTGTTCTTCAATAAAACCGTTTTTATCCAATTGCTCAAAGATATGATAGGTCATCTCTTTGTTTTGGTCGCTGCTTGTTCTTCCGAAATAATCAAAAGACAAATTAAAGGCTTTATAGGCTTCTTTATGACGATTATGATATTTCAGACAATAATCACCGACATCCATTCCCTCTTTAGCGGCACCTACTTCAGAAGGTGTACCATGTTCATCTGTTCCGCAAACATATAAGACTTCATGTCCCATCATTCGCATATACCTGGCATAAACATCGGACGGCAACAAACAACCGACCATATGTCCCAAATGAGGAACACCGTTAACGTATGGTAATGCAGAAGTAACTAAAATTTTTGACATGAAGTTTTTCTCCGATTTTTATTATTGTAAGCCAAAATACGGCTTAATTTTACACAGATTTTACCAATTCACAAGTAAAAAAAGCCTTTTCCACCTATTTATAAGATGAACATTCGGAAGAAATTAGAATATTGCAGCTTTTAAGATAGCGACAGCATCTTTTTTGGTTAAACGAACCGGATCCATATTATATAATCCGCCCATTGCCAAGAAAGAATTTTCAGCTAATTTTTCGGCATCATCAGGAGAAGCCCCCCAAGCTGACAAGGCAAGATTTTCCAGGCCAACAGCTTTGGTAATTTTTTTAATAGCGACAATAAAGTCTTCTGGATTAGCACCTGATTCACCCATAGCTTTTGCCATATTCATATAGCGTTTTGCCACTTTATCGCGATTAAGCTCCAAGAGTTTTGAAAAATACGGTACGGAAAGAGCCACCAACCCTGCTCCATGCGGAAGCTCAGGAAAAAACGCCGATAAAGCATGTTCTAAAGAATGTTCGGAAATACAACTCGACAAGCTCTCAACAATTCCACCTTGTGTGCTAGCCCAAAGGACTTGCTCTCGAGCCGACAAATCCTCGCCGTTTTGCACGGCTTTAGGCAAAAAAGTAGCAATTCTCAAGATAGAATCCAAGGCAAACAAATCACTTATGGGTTGAGATTTCAACGATAAATACCCCTCAATTGAGTGAAATAAGGCATCCATTCCCTGATAAGCGGTAAAAGGAGCCGGAACAGACACGGTTAATTCGGGATCAACAATTGAAAACAAAGGAAAAGTCTGTTCACAACCAAAACCGATTTTTTCATTGGTATTGGTGTTGGTAATCACCGTCCACGGGTCGGTTTCCGTCCCCGTACCGGCGGTTGTGGGAATTGCAATAATCGGCAAAACCTTATTTTTAATCTCAGCTTTTCCCTTAATATAATCCCAGTAAGTATGTTCCCCATTATTCACCATAATTGCCGTAGCTTTAGCCGAATCAATCGCGCTACCGCCCCCTAAACCGATGATAAAATCACATTTTTCCTTTCTGGCCAAAGTGGCAGCTTCTAAAACATGTTGTTCTATAGGGTTAGGTAAAATTTTGCCAAATACAACAGAATCAATTCCGTTAACACTCAACAGCTCCTGAACACGATTCAAATAGCCCAATCTTCTCATGGAATTACCGCAAGTAATCAAGATAAGAGCTTTTTTCCCGGGCATATCAAAATTTGCCAATTCCTCTAAGCGTCCCTTGCCAAAAATCACTTTTGTCGGCATATAACAATTAAATTGCATAATCCATTCCTCTATTATTGCACCTAATCAAGATAGGAACTATCACTCAAGTTTCAACCAAGAAAATTTATTTTTTCGTTGATAAAAAATCAGGTAATTTTTCGAGTTTAGAAGCTCCGGCAGCGTGAATATGACCACCGCCGCCGAATTCCATCGCAATTTTAGAAACATCGACATTATCTTTATCGCTGTAAAAAGACAAATTCCAGCGATTATTTTTATTCATAAAGAAATTAACCATAAAATCATAGTCTTGAATATTTTCCAAAGAATCAAAAAATTCGGAATATCCTTGCGGCATATTGGCACAAATACATTTCAAACCTTTATATTCGCTCTCAAAAGCCATACTTCTAACCAAACGGTAATTTCTTACTCTAATCCATGATAAAATCGCACGCCCTTTTTCAACCGTATCGGCAACGGATAAACGTCCGTCAAACAATTTATCCCAAATTTCATCGGTTGGTTTGTTGACACCGTTAGATTGAAAAGCATACTCAAACGGACGGACTCTATCATCACTCAAATCAAACACATCATTTTTGCCAATAAGGATTACACCTTCAGGCACTTCCTTTTGCGGATAAAAATATTGCCAGGTCAAGACAATAGCCGCTGTTCCGATTTTTCTTAAACCTTTAATTTCTTTATAATGACCGGTTGCCATTTTTTCATTATACTCATTAATCACCGAAGCATGATGATCAATCCATATCAAATCGATTTTTTCATTTAATTCAAACATAAAATCAATCGGCAAGGAGAAATCGCACACAATAACTTTGTCATGCTTACGTATTTCATCATAAGGAATTTCCATATCATGATTAAGCCCCAAGAGTTCAATTCCGGGATAAACGGTACGCACGATTGCGCCCGAACCTTTACCATCACTATCTGCCACATGATAAATACAAAGCATATTACCCTCACCTATCAATCAATATCAATACACATATTATCATAAGCCGGAACCACATTTTCCGGTGTCAAATTCATAATTTCATTATAATCACATTCGGTTGCCATATGGTTAATAACGGCTTTTTCGGGATTAATCCGCTTAATAACTTCCAAAACCGTTTCCAAACTGGCGTGAGCCGGTTGCCCGTAAGGGGTTGTCAAAGGAAGGACTAAGAGTTTCGGCCGTTGAATAATTCGCTCATACCCACTTTCGGCAATTACCCTAAAATCAGCAATATAAACAATTTCTCCGTCATTAAACACATAGCCCAAACATTCGGGACAATGTTCCAAGAGCTTAATCGGCATAATTTTCAAGCCTCTAATTTCAAAAGGATGGTTGGCCTTAATCACATTTGGAACGAGGCTGGGCAAACGAACCACATCATTCACTTTATTGGGTTTAGCTAACAGATAAGAGAAATTATGCTTAATATAGCGGGTTGTTCTGGCACCGGCATAAAAATTCAAATTTCTTTGAATAATCCGATTAATCTCACGAATATCATCAATTCCGTGAATATGGTCGGCATGAGCATGAGTATATAAAATTCCGTCCAAACAACGAATATTATTAGCTAACAACTGCTGCCTTAAATCCGGCGAAGTATCAATAAGAAGTTTAATTCCGTCATAATCCAAATAAGCCGAAGAGCGAGACCGAATATTTTTAGGGTTGCAAGGATCACACACGCCCCACCCACGTCCCAACGACGGCACACCCGGAGCAGCTCCGCTGCCCAAAATCACCAATTGTTTCATTTGAAAGCATATCTCCCTTTATCACTGGCCTTACGAAACAGATTATAAAAATTATCTGACGTAATTTGCGCCAATTTATCAAAAGGAATATCTCTGATTTGAGCCAATTTTTCAGCCGTATGTAAAACGAAAGA
Organism: uncultured Pseudomonadota bacterium; assembly: GCA_949295995.1. GTDB lineage: Bacteria > Pseudomonadota > Alphaproteobacteria > RF32 > CAG-239 > Scatocola. Next base: position 11,548 of record CASFNK010000001.1, on the reverse strand, counting down.
CGGCTCATTTCTACGCCCTCTTTTGGGAACAGGTGCCAAAAAAGGAGAATCTGTTTCGACCAAAATTCTATCTTCTGGCAATTTTGCAAAAATATCCCTCAAATCCGAACTTTTATTAAAAGTAATAATACCCGAAGCCGAAATATAAAAACCAATCGACAATCCAAAATCAGCCAATTTTTGCGAACCGGTAAAGCAGTGAAATTCACCTGTAAATTTCTTTTGTTTATAAGCCTCTCCCAAGAGATTCATTGTATCTTCTTCGGCATCTCTGGTATGAATAATCAACGGCAACCCGGTTTCTTGCGCAGCTTTAATATGCTCCTTAAACACTTTGATTTGCACATCTCTCGGACAATTATCATAATAATAGTCCAAACCGCATTCACCAATCGCCACCACTTTTTTATGATTTGTTTTAGCTATTAAATCTTCAGCCGTAATATTTTCATATTCGCTGGCATTATCGGGATGGACGCCGACAGCGGTATAAATAAACGGATATTTCTCAGACAAAGCCAATTGATTGTCCAATTCATTCACATTATTTCCTGCATTCAGCATAGCGGTTACGCCGTTTTCTTTGGCTCTGAGTAAAATATCCTCAAAATCATCTTCAAAATCATTAAAATCCAAATGACAATGGCTGTCGACTAACATAGCTCTCCTTTTTTATATCACTTTCACCAAATGGGTAATAACATTAATCAAAGCCTGTTTTTTATCCAAATTCAAACGTTCGGTTTCGTTAAACACTTTGATTGCGTTATCCCAAGCACCTGCAACCTCGTCGGGACGTTCGCAGGTTTTAACATTTTCGGCAATAAACTTCAAAATAAGTTCCTGCACCAAATAATAATTTGCTTCATCACTGATGGCTCCGTCGCAAAACTTAAGCAAATCACTGATACTGAATTTATTTTTGGCATAAACGATTTTACACAACTCATCATATTTGGTCAATGCCTCATTATCAGCATAAACCATTGCCTTACCGATACTCCCAGAGGCTATTTTAACCAAACTCTGAATTGCTTTTTCACTCAAAGCCGGACGATAGCGTCTGAGCAAACTTGCTACATTATTATCATTCAGGGGCTGCATCTCCAACTTTGCACAACGAGATTTTATCGTAGGCAACAGCTTGTCCGGATTATGACTAATAAGCATCATAACGGTTTTATAAGGAGGTTCTTCCAAAATCTTTAATACGGCATTGGCACTAGCCGGATTCATGTCATCAATACTGTCAATAATCACAATCCGCCAATTATTATCTGCCGAACGCTTGGTCAAAAACTCATTAATCGTACGCACATCATCAACCCTGATAAATGCCGACTTTTTAAGACCTCGCATTTCCTCATCAGAGAGTTGCTCACCATCTTTGATTGCTTTCAAGATTTTGCGTTTATCCGTATCGGTATAGTCGCGTTCAATAATTTTCAAATCAGGATGAGCATTATTAAAAATAAGTTTATAAACCGGATTATTTTCACTGATTTCCAAAGAAGTATATTGCGCGCGTTTTTCCCAATCTGCTGCCAATAAAAATCTGGCAAACCGATAAGCGAGCGTGGCTTTACCAATACCCTCCACCCCACTAAGTAACCAAGAGTTATGCAAAGAATTATTTTTCCAGGCATTCAGCAAAATTTGTTCGGCTTTATCTTGCCCAAGCAAATAAGTATTATCTTTTGGATTAATATTTACTTTTTCATCCTCTTGCATCAGATTTTAAACCTCTCGGCAATAACTCTGATAACCTCATGGTGCAAATCTTCGATTGACTTATTGGCATTCAAGACCACAAATCTTTTTTCATCTTGCGCGGCCAACTCCAAATATCCTTCACGCAAACGATTATGGAATTCCAGCCCCCTGTCTTCAAACCTGGTTTCTTTCACATCCATTCCGAGAGCTTTTTTATAAGAACGCTCCAAACCGACCTTTGGGTCCAAATCAAACAGGATGGTCAAATCAGGCTTAAAATCTCCGACCGTAACATCATAGAGCATATTAAGGCTTTCCAAAGAAACCTTTTTCTCATAGCCGTAATATTGATAAGCCACGGTTGAATCGGCAAATCTATCGCTCAACACCCAAACCCCGTCATTGAGAGCCGGCCAAACTTTATTGGTCAGATGAATACGCCTATCGGCGTAATAAAGCAAACATTCTGCCACGGCATCAAATTTATCTTTATCTCCCGTAACCAAAAGGCGGCGTAATTCTTGACCAACCTCTGTACCTCCGGGTTCTTTTGAGAGGATATTATTTATCTTGCGCTGATGTAAAAAATCCCCCAACAATTTGAGTTGCGTAGATTTGCCGGAACCCTCTCCTCCCTCAAAAGTAATAAACTTGCCCTTTGGACGAGGCACCGGCGGAAAAGGAAACTCCAATTGCGGAATTTCCTCACCTTCTATCCCGTCTTTTGTAACAACCTTTCCTTTAAGGGAAGACATACTAGTTCTCTCCTAGAAGCAAATATTTAAGGTTTTCGCTGATTTTACCAAAGAAGCCGAGTTTTGCCACATCTCTGTCCGCAAGTAACGGAACTTCCAAATTGGGCTGTCCGGGAATTTCAATTCTGACAACGCCTAATTTATCACCTTTTTTTATCGGAGCCTTAACCGGCTTATCATAAACCGCCGTCATTTTCACGTCAGCAGCTTTATTTCTCTTCATTGTCAGTTTTAGATTTTCAGCAACAACCAAGCCCACTTCTTTTTGTTCACCGAACCAAACCGGAATATCGGCAACCTTTTGACCTTGTTCCAAAACATCATAATTATCAAATTCTCTAAAGCCGTAATTCATGATTTTTCCGGATTCTTCTGAGCGTTCTTTGTTGCTCTTTGTACCGGTCATAACTTCAATCAAACGTCTGTCGCCGCGTTTAACCGATGCGGTCAAGCTAAATCCGGCCTCTTCGGTATGACCGGTTTTCAAGCCATCAGCTCCCGGCATTGAATAGAGCAAAGGATTTCTGTTTCCTTGTGTAATGTTATTATGCGTAAAAGTTTTTTGTGAAAACAGATAATAGTATCCCGGAAATTCTTTAATAATATGGCGTGCCAAAATTGCCAAATCTTCAACTGACATTCTGTGATTAGGGTCAGGCAAACCGGTTGAATTAGCAAAAGAACTGTTTTTCAAACCGATTTTACGCGCCATTTTATTCATCTCGACCGCAAAATCTTCTTCACTTCCGGCCAAATTTTCCGCCGCCACGATACAAGCGTCATTACCGGATTGAATAATGATACCTTTAATCAAATCTTCTACACGAACATTTTCCCCGATATTCAAAAACATTGTTGAACCGCCGCTGGCCGCACCGCCTTTACGCCAAGCATTTTCACTCACGGTAAAAGTATCATCTAAGGATAAAGACCCGTCTTTTAATTTTGAAAAAATAATATAAATGGTCATCAATTTACTCATTGAAGCCGGAGGCACCATTTTTTGGTGGTCTTTGGCAAATAAGATTTGACCGGTATCATAATCCATCAAAACCACATTACGAGCGGTTGTTTCCAAAGCATACGCTTGCCCGATTGAAGACATTAAAATTCCGGCAAACACACCACAAACTAATTTATTTTTCAAAGTCATTTTACGTCAATCCTTATTTTATCATTTAATCACGGACAACACTTGCGTTTTGAATACCATAATTTTTCACTTTAGCTAAAGCAACTTTAGCCTCTTCCTCAAAGCTGTAAGGCCCGAGACGCACTCTATAAAAACGCTTACCGTTAACATCAGCTTCAGCAATTTTAACATTTCCGAACTGCGTTAATTTTTTGCTTAAACTATTTGCACTTTCAGATTTTGAAAAAGCTCCGGCCTGAACAAAATATTGTTTTCCATTTGTTTGGGGATTATAAGCAATTTGAGGTTCACTAACCTTAAACACTTCAATTTGTTTTTTAGGAACATTGATATTTTGGGTATACACAGGAGTTGTTTTTGGGGTTTCATATCGGGTTGGCATTGGCTCATTCAACAAAGCAGCTTTCAGCTCTTTACTCTCATCTTCCAACAAATCGACACGAACTTTAGCCGTTCCCTGCGTTTGGAATCCCAAGAGTTGAGCCGCTCTTTTAGATACGTCAATAATTCTGTTTTTGGCATAAGGACCACGGTCATTAACTCTCAATACCAAAGAACGCCCGTTTTCCAAGTTTGTAACGCGTACGATTGAGGGCAACGGTAAAGTTCTGTGAGCTGCGGTTAAAGTATTCATATCATAATTTTCACCATTGGCGGTTTTTTTATTATGAAAATCACTACCATACCAAGAAGCAATCCCCACTTCGGAATAGCTGTAATCTTCCTTAGGATAATACCATTTTCCGTCAATTTGGTAAGGAGAGCCGACTTTATAGCTTCCGCCCTGACCTTTAATAGCTGCCGCCTGAGAATACGGCGAATCAGACAAATCGACCTTATTGCTTGCGCAACCCGTCAATGCAAGTATAAAAAGGCAAAACAAAACATTTACTTTATTAAGTCTCATTTACTGTTCCTAAAATTTTAGAATTTTTTACAATCTAAACGCTTTTTTTTACTTCGTAAAGACCTTATTTCCGGCTGTGTAATTTTTGCGGTTGCACAGGCACGGCAAAACCGATATCGGGATTATACTTATTTATTTTATTTAAGAGTTGATAATCGGGATAGCCGTCAGCGGGCATTTTAGCCTTGAGTTGCATTTTTTGAATGGCAATTCTGGTTTTAGAGCCGAGCTGCCCGTCTTCAGATAACTTTCCGAACCCAAGTTTATTAAGAAAAGCCTGAATTTTCAAGACATCATCAGATTTCAAGCGTTCCGCCGGCGTTTTAGCAAATGCTTTCCATTTATTTTGATTTTTGATATAATCTGCCAAGATTCCGATTGCCAAAGCATAATTTTCGGACTTATTCCACTTCATAATCACATCAAAATTCTGTCCCACTAAAAATGCTTTGCCTTTTTTGCCTTCAGGAACAATTATCGCCCACAAACTCTCGCCGTTTTTAGGAAATTCAGCTCCATTGAGCGGTTTAACACCATTTTTTTTCCAAAAATCAGCCGTTTTCTTTGTATTTCGTCCCGTTAAAGCATAATCAAAATTCCAAGGCAGAGAGACTTCCATTCCCCAAGGCTCGCCTTTTTCCCACCCGGCATGTTGCAAATAATTGGCGGCCGATGCCACGGCATCTTCAAACGAGTGCCAAATATCAATTTTACCGTCTCCGTTATAATCGATGGCATAAGCGTTAAAGGTTGAGGGCATAAATTGGAAATGCCCCATAGCACCAGCCCAAGAACCTTCCATTTTGGTATAATCAATATCCCATGTATCAATAATTTTGAGAGCTTGATAAAGTTCCTCTCTGAAAAATTTAGGGCGTCTTGTATCATAACTCAGAGTCGTCAAAGCATCGACAACTTGATAATTTCCGAAGATTTGCCCAAAATTTGTTTCCATTCCCCAAAAAGCCACCAAATAATTAAAAGGAATGCCATACTTTTCCTCTAAATCTTGAAACAAAGGCAAAAGCTCCTTATATTTTAATTGAGCGTTTTCCACTTTTTTCTTATTAACGACACGATTAACATAATCGGTAAAAGTAAGCACAAATTCGGTCTGATTGCGATCAATTTTTACTACTTCGGGTTTTGGGTGATAATAGGATTGCGCATAAACTTCCCCAATGGTATCTTTTGATATTCCTCGTTCAATCATTTCGGCTTTGAGAGCATCAAGCCATTGCAAATATTCTTTTGGCGGCGTAATTTCTTCTGCTAAAGCCATGCTAGATCCAAGCAATACCATAGTACTCAACAACAAATTTTGTATCCGAAATTTATGCATTTTTTCGCTCTCTAAAATTACTTGTCACTTATTTTACAAAAGAGCTTTTAAAAACCTCTTAATTTTGTTATCATATTGACTATATATTTTAGGATTAATTAATTTATTTACCTGAAAGATAAAGATATGAGTAGATCAGCATTTACCAGTTACAAACCCCGCCATTTATGGCTTTACATAATTGCAATTGTAGCCTCACTTGGCGGATTATTATCAGGATTTGACACAGGGGTTATTTCCGGAGCCTTGCTTTTTATTAATGATACCTGGCCACTTTCCAGTTTGGAAAAAGGCTGGGTTGTAAGTTCTGCGCTTGTCGGAGCTGTTTTTGGAGCCGCCGCCAACGGTGTCTTGGCTGACGTTTACGGACGCAAAAAGGTCATTATTGCCACAGCCATCATTTTTGCCATAGGCTCGATTCTTTGCGGCTTTGCCACTTCAGTTAATTGGTTAATTGCCGGACGAATGATTTTAGGGCTGGCAATTGGTATGGTCAACTTTGTTGTTCCCCTTTATTTATCGGAAATTTCCCCGCAAAAAGTAAGAGGGATGTTGGTTTCGCTCTACCAATTAGCCATCACTGCGGGAATTTTGTTTTCTTACCTGATAAATCGCGTTTTTGCCTTAAGTGAATACAATTGGCGTTGGATGTTAGGTTCAGGATTAATTCCGGCAATTATCCTTCTTATTGGCATAAGTTTCTTAGGGGATACCCCGCGTTGGCTAATTTCTAAGAAACGTGAACAAGAAGCCAAAGAAATTTTTCAAAAAATTGAACCGGAAAGCAATGCCGATGAGCATATTGCCGAAATCAAATCAACAATTGCTAAGACCGAGCGTTCTAAAAATCACGCCGTCACATTTCAAAGCTGGATGCTCATGCCGATTATTGTTGGTATCGGTATGATGTTTATGCAAATCTGCACCGGTATTAACACTATTATTTATTACACCGCCACCATTTTCCAAGCCGCAGGATTTACAGACACTTTAGGTGCGCTTTATGCCACCATCGGCGTCGGTGTTGTCAATTTTGTCATGACTTTTGTGGCCATTTTCTTCACCGATAAATTAGGTCGTAAACCTCTCCTTTATGCCGGTTTGCTTGGTGTAACCATCAGCTTGTTTGTCTTAGGGGGGTCTTTCTACCTCACAGATATTTTAGGCGACAAATTAAAATGGGTTGCCGTTGGCAGCGTTGTCTTTTACATTGCTTGCTTCGCTTTTTCCTTAGGACCGATTGGTTGGATTATCATTTCCGAAATTATGCCGTTAAAAATCAGAGGCTTGGCGATGAGTATTTGCACCATGGCCAACTTTGGTTTTAACTTCTTGGTTGCACTTACCTTCCCTGTTTTATTAGAACATATCGGAGAGGCTTATACTTTCTGGATTTTCGGTTTTGTCGGAATTTTCAGCCTTTGGTTTACATTCTTCTATATCCCCGAGACCAAAGGACATTCGCTTGAGCAAATTGAAAATAACTGGGCGGAACATCGTCCGGCTCGCAAATTCTAGCTCAAAAGGCTTCCCCAAACAGGAAGCCTTTTATCTTATACCTAATTTTTAAATACACCAAAATAACTCTTGCCTTTAACAAAAACAACTAGTACGATTGAGGCGCAAGATAAATTCTTGCACAAAATTTTAACATTTTAGGAGACTCTAATATGAAAAATATCAAATTAATGGCTTTAGCCGGTGCCGCAATGTTAAGTTTATCAGCTTGTGCTTCAACCCATCAAGGTGTTGCCAGCGCTCCTTTGCATGCTAAAGTAAAAAGCATTCAAATGGCCAATATCAAACCAGGTGAAAAAGTAACCGCCGAATCCAATGCTAAAGTAATTTTGGGTTTCATTACATTAAGCGACGACAACAAATATGCTGACGGTGTAAACTATGCCGGTGAAAGCAGAATTCCGGGAATGAGCATGTTTGATTCTACATCAAAAGTTAAATCAGCAGCAGCATACAAAGCTGTTCAACAATCCAACGCTGACGTATTATTGGCTCCTGTATATGAAACCGAAGTCAATGACTATTTCCTCTGGAAAGATGTCAAAGCCACCGTTAAGGCTTATTCTGGCAAAATTATCGGTTTCAAAAACAAATAATTTCATACAAAAAAATACCTCTGTTGCAAAACAGAGGTATTTTTTTGCCCTTTTTACCAATTTTGCTTTGAAAGATAGAGCTTGAACTCCGGCAGAGAAAGCGGTTCTTCAAGCACAAAATTTGGCATTGCTTTCCAAGGCTGGCAAAGTTTTAAGTCTTTGTCGAACTCAATCATCAAGGCTCTATCGACTTTTCGACCTGAAAACAAAGACGTATTAGTTGCCCAATAATCATTTAACATTGTCTTATCATCGCTGTATCTTCTTGCAACATCACTGACCCAAAAAGTCAAATAGGTTACCAATTGTTCATCAACATTTGGCAAAGCAAAAGATTGAATAATTGTTTTCTGAAAATTATCCAACAAATCAGTCGGCCAAAGGAGCACACTCCAAACCTCACTTCTGGACCGTTCAACAAAGTGCATCAAATCAGCAAACAAAGAACACCGGCGTTGATATAAATCATCATCCCATTTACCTATAGTTTTAACCTTGTCAAACAAAGCTCCAACATAAGCCCGCAAGAGAACATCCTTAAAGGCAAAAATTTCAGCTTCGACATTTTCTTTTTTGGGATAATGAGGAAGACATTGCAAAAATTTTTCTTCCAAAATCTGATTTTGCTGTTCTTCTTTCTCTAAAAGTGCTTTAAGACCTTCAGGGTAATTTTCCTCTGTCTTCTCACAGAGCAACACTCCGTCCAAATAAACCTTCACGACATAATTTCCCATCATATGAAGCTCAATTTCAGACTTACTCCGTCCCCAAAAAGTTTTTTTGATGAGAGATACAATATCTTTATCACACCCTCTGATTTTAACAGAATTTCCGAATACAAAACTATCTTTTCCTAAGAAAACTTCTTGATAATCTTCTCTGCGTTCGACACGCAATACCTTGGCTTTGCGAATAATAGTTTCCATAAATAAAAGTTTTAAGTGATACAATAATAAAATATTGCCTCACATCATACAAAAAAATAGACTTTAATGCAAGTTTTTTTTGCATTGAAAGCTCTGCCCCATGAAGGTGAGCTTGCGAAGACATTAAATATTCAAAAAAATAATCTCATATAGATATCCCCCAGTAAACTGGGGGTTCTATAACAGCTATAAACCTTACGGTTTGACCACGCTCGTTGGCGTGGAGCGGTGTTGTTCCAACACCTTGGCATTCAGCCCCGAGTAAACTCGGGGTTTTCTGTAAGGCAACTAATAAAAAAATACCTCTGTTGCAAAACAGAGGTATTTTTTTGCCCTTTTTACCAATTTTGCTTCGAAAGATAGAACTTAAACTCCGGCTGAGAAAGTGGCTCTTTCAATACAAAGTTTGGCATTTCATCCCAAGGCTGGCAAAGTTTCAAATCATCATTGTATTCAATCATCAACAATCGATCCACGAGCCTATAAGAAAACACCGATTTACGTGAGCGTAGATATCTATCTAAACATGTTTGATCATATCTGTATATTTGCGAAAAATCACCCAGCCAACAAAACAAATAGGCAGTTATTTGCTCATCGACATTTTCCAATACAATTGATTTAATGATTTTATCTTTAACATGATTTGGTAAAAAAAACGCAGTTTCTGAATAATTTAATACATTCGGCCAAGAAATGACCTCCCAGAATTTTGTTCCAAAAATTTCGATCAAATGCATCAAATCCACAAACAAAGAACATCTGCGTTGATATAAATCATCATCCCATTTACCTAAAGTCTTGACCTTGTCTAAGCAAGCGCCAACATAAGCCCGCAAAACAACATCCTTAAATGCAAAAACCTCTGTCTCGACATTTTCTTTTTTCGGATAAGAGAGAAGCCACTGCAAAAATTTTTCTTCAAAAAGCAGACTGTGTTGTTTTTCATTTTTTAGAATTTTTTTAAGACCACCAGGATAATTTTCATCTGTCCGCTCACAAAGCAAGACACCATCCAGATAGATTTTTACGACATACCCTCCTATAACATGGAGCTCAATCTCGGACTTACTACAACCGAAAAAAGTTTTTTTGAGCATTAAGGCTATATTTTTATCACACCCCTTAATTTCGATAGAATTCTGAAATAAAAAACCACCTTTGCTTAAGACCACTTTTTGATAGTCATACTTACTTTTAACGCGTAATACTTTAGCTTTATAAATAATAGTTTCCATGAATAAAAATTTTATAGTGATACAATAATAAAATATTGCCTCACATCGTATAAAAAAATAGACTTTAATGCAAGTTTTTTTTGCATTGAAAGCTCTGCCCCATAACTCTATAAAATAGGACATATTTTAATGTATAAAAATTCAATTTTAATTTTCTTAGAAAAGTGATATAATTATTTTATAGATAATTGTGAAAGAATATAAATGCCTAAATTAATAAATAAAGAAACAGGTTTTGCAATAGCAACTACTCCTGAAGAACTTCCACCACTAAGAGATGGATATATTCGACTTATTCATCAAACACATTTTAAATATGCCGAATCTTTAGCCGAAAACGGATTGATTTATAATGAAAAATTTGCACAAAAAGAAGGAGCTAACGATTATTTTAAAAACTATATTGATATTACATCAATGGCATTAGCTTATAATGAAGATCGTTTTTGGGAAAGATTAACAAAAGAAGAAATCAGGCATCGTGGAGCCGATACAATAGCAATTTTTGATATGCCCATAGAAGAATGTGGAGCTCATCAAACAATACAAATAACATCTATGCTCAACGGAACAATTTCCAGAGGATATATGGTTGGTTTTATACCTAATTATGGAACTAAAGATAATGAAACAAGCGAAAGATTATCTGTTTCAGAAATGGAAGAAAAAAAACGTATATCAAAATCAAATCCTTTACCACCTTACTATGAAACACCAAATTGGAGAGAAGATGTAGAAAAAGCATGGCAAACTTTCTATGAACAAAATCAGCTTCTTGAAAATAATCCTTTTAACCTTAGCCCGCAAAATAGCGAGAGTGAAAACGATACTGATTCAGAAACGAATGAGGCCGAATGGAATTGGCTTGACTTTGAAGATAATAATAAAGAGATAAATACATCATCCCCTAAACCTGATTATATTTTTAATGAAAAGACAGATAAATGTAATTATAAAAATCCAGATTTTCAGCAAAAAGCGAAGATAAGGTATAAGCGCAAACTAAAAAATCAAGATTATTTACAATATAAACTAAAACGCATTAGAAAAAAATTAAGGTATAAAAAACTAGAAGAAGGCCGAGGCAAAACAGAAAATCGCTACACAGATAAAACATCTGAAAGACATGAAAAGGTTGCCGAAATATACCCCGAAACAGCTAAAACACCTCCTGTACACATCAAACAAACCACAAGAAATATATAATATAAATAAAATGATAGGCGAGCTTGCGAAGCCTGAATGGTATCTCCACCACAAAAAAAAGAAACCCACCGGCCTAGCCGGTGGTTCTTCTTTAACGGGTGTAACCCTAATTGTGCCAGCGAACGCCTTAAGGGCGTATGACGGTCTGACAGGGCGAAAATTACTTGCTACCCGTAAACGGGTCAAAATCCATT